>CAMWVP010000130.1 GCA_947177735.1 uncultured Clostridia bacterium | reverse complement strand
ATTTTGTTTAGCAACTTTATTTTACCAGATTTTTGCCTATCTCTCAATATTTTTTACTAACTTGTCCAATATCTATTGTAGCACAATATCAAAGCTTAGTTGGTGAAGTGACACATCCTTGACTTTTCATTTTTTTTGTGTTATAATATGAATAGATAAAGCGTTATCTTTTGGGAATGAGTTCATATTTTCTGAGAAACTTAAGAAACCATCTATTTAAAACATTTAATAGGAGGAACAAAAAATGGCTAAAGCTAAAAAACAAGAGGCTCTTTCTGTAAGCCGTCTTATAAATGAAGTCCTTGTAGCTCAACTGAGTATCCCTTTTCTTCAAATTGTTAATGATACAACCTTTTCTAAATATACAGGCTCAAAACGCCCGGATATTCTTATATCTGAATTTGAATATGATGGAGAAAATGATGAGCAATACATAAAAAATCTTGTTGCGTATGCTGAGGCAAAAGATGATTGCAAAATAAATGATAAGGAATGGAAAGATGCATTAAAACAAGGAAAAATTAAAGCACCCAAATTAGGCTTGCCGTACTTTATCATCACAAATTGTAAGACAACATATTTTTACAATGCAAAAACTTTAAAGCAATTGACACTCAATGGTAATCCCATCAGAGAATTCCAAACTATTGATATTTACCGCCTTATTAAAAATAAATTAACTCAAAATCCCGACCTGGACACCATTAACACTAATGTCGACTCCATTTCAACCATTTCCGAAGCAATTTTTAACAAGAAGTTATGGGAACTTGCAGGAGTATATCGTGGCATAAATTTCAAAGACAATGTTCAAAAAATCGACTTCACAGTAGGTTTTGTTGCACTTGAGTATTTTGAGGAAAAAGAGGAAATCGATGGTAATAAAGATGCATCCAAAGTATATTGGTCAAATTGCAATGACGAAAACTCTGAAAAAGTAAAGAACAATTTAAGTGGATATATTAGTCGATTGGAGGACGAAACAACATTCAAAGAGTTTAAAAATGTTATGGAGGTTGTTCGAGTAGCAATTAGTGGTGATGGCAAAAACAAGCCACTTATTAAAGTTGACGAAGTAAAGCAGATTTACAGTATTATAGATTCTATGAAGCCTTTACATGGTACGGGCTTTGACTTGTTTGGTGCAGTATATGAAATGTTTGCTTCATCAAAGGAAAAGAAGGATTTTGGCGAATATTTCACTCGAAGGCATTATACACATATCTTTTCAAAATTACTGTTACAGAACGAAGA
This sequence comes from uncultured Clostridia bacterium, assembly GCA_947177735.1. GTDB lineage: Bacteria > Bacillota > Clostridia > Oscillospirales > Ruminococcaceae > CAG-115. The sequence continues at coordinate 7,827 of CAMWVP010000130.1, read as the reverse complement.
TATATACAATGAGAATAAAGAGTTTTCAATTATTGATCCAGCTTGTGGCACAGGCGGATTCTTAACGGAGAGCTTCAAAGTTCTCTTGAATAACTACGATAAAAACGGTACGCTTACTGATGCTGCAAGAGAATTTTTATCCAAGCGGTGCTTTTATGGCGTTGATGTGCGCGATGAAAACATCTCAAGAACAAGGCTTAATATGTTCTTAGTGGGTGATGGACATACTCATATGTATACCGATAATTCATTAAAGCCTACGCGCCAAGGAATATCTGTATTAAACAAAAAGTATCAGTATGTAATAACTAACCCTCCATACGGAAGTGGTACTATTAAAGCGACTACAGATACGCTTTCTACCAATAGAACAGAGATTGCTTTTATATGTAAGGTGATTGATTTGCTCAAAATAGGGGGGAAAGCTTGCATTATCACTCCTGATGGGGTACTTGAAAATCCTTCCTATAAAAAGTTACGTTGGGAAATCCTTGAAAAATGTGACATTTACGCTATTGTATCGTTGCCAAAATTTGCATTTGCTCCATATACAAAGGAAAAGACATATGCTTTGTTTGTTAAAAAACGCAGCAGTACAATAACCCAAATTCAAAATAAACCAATATGGATGTATATTATCGACAATGATGGATTGGCAAATTCTGACAAGAGGTTTCCAACCAAACTTCGAAATAATCGAAATGGGTGGATGCATGATGAAATATCTGGATGGGTTAGTACTGATGGTGCAGAAATGCCAGGTATTCTTGAAAAAAGATGGTTGACATTTGATGATAGTGCTTCAGGAAGCACTTGGATCGATGAAAAGGGCATAACTCAAACTGCGAGAAAAGGTGGTAATATAGACATCAACTTAATTAAATCAGACAACTATAATACACTGCTTCCAGAATATTATTTGCGTCCGTATTCACCACATTATATAAGTGAAGCAGAGTTTAATGACGAATTAAAGAAAATCGATGATGAGATGAGGATGCTATTGAATGAAATTTCTTGATGTGTTTAACAAAATTGAAAAAGGCGATTACGCATTAACAGACGAAGCCGTATATGCCTCTCTTCAAAACGGTGATGAATTAATTCCGCTATATGGCGGAAACAAAGAACATATTTCAACTGAGCGAAGAATTTCCGTTTCCGCAAAAACCAAAAAAGGTACACCAATAACTATCTTTTCTGGTGAAGGAATCATCATTAGTTTGGATGGAAGTGCAGGAAGTATGACATATAAAAGTAACGAAAGATTTGCTTTGAACCATCACGCGGGCTTTATAACATTAAAAAGAGCGGCTATAGACAAGGTTAATCTTGAATATTTCTCAATATTTTTACAAAATTTCTATAGAGAGATGAGCATAGGCGAAGGTTCAAGGACACTATCTTTAGAACAAATTTATACTGAAGAATTCAATTTGCCAAGATTAAGTGTGCAAAATAATATTTTGAGTTCATTGAAAGTAATAAAGGAAAAATTGAATTCTCTTGCGCTGCTGAAAAGCAGTTATAAAGCTCTTATTAGCAAAGAAATATCTGTCAATTACAAAAAATATCAAGGAAAAAACATTGATATTTCTACTTGTATAGATTATATGAGTGGTAACACAGGTCTGACGGAAGAATGTATATATCAAAATTTACAGAGCAATGCCGAACATTATCAAGTTTTGTCAAGTGCAACAGAAGATAATACTATGATGGGTGAGATGCCTATGTGTATTTTAGATGGACGCCAATTAAAAGTATTTGACGGCAAAGAAGGTCTTTTAATTACCCGAAAAGGGAAAGCTGGACATACTAAATATCTAGAGAAAGGCAAATATACCATCAACGATAACGCGTATATTCTTTTTGTCAAAAAATCGTCCCCTTATAAAATCGATTTGCAGTGGCTTTCGATACAATACAAGCAAGATTTTTTGGAATACGCTTCTAATTCCGATAATGGGACTTGGAATATGACCGGGTTTTTTACTTATACCAAAATTGACATTCCAGCATACAAAGAGCAACTTTCACTTGTTGAAAAGTATAAAACACTACAGAACAGAATTAAAGCTATTGAAAAAGTCGAAAAACAATATAATGAGCTTATAATTAAAGAAATAATTTGAGTATTTGGCTGGCAAAAAGGCTTTTGTGGGATCCAATTTTTGGAATCTGATAAAACGGTATGACTAAAGCCGTTGTCTCTTACTTAACAGTTTGTTTACCGCTTGTGATGTGTTTTCTTAGAGCTTTAAATGGGTTGATTTAAAAGAGCCGACCTCGTGTGAGATCGGCTCCCATTTATCAAAGTTCTTTCAGCATTTCAATCATAAGCTGCGCTCCCACGCGAACGCCTACCGAGAATTCGTGAAATCTTCTGAGTTCGGACTGTTCCATCTGCGCATTTACGTATTCTTCCATAAGCTGCTCTAAATCGGGGTATTGCTCAAGAATTTTCATCTTAAACTTGTTCACCTTATCACCAGCTTGATAATATTCGGGACAGTTCATACTTACCTAATCAAAAGGTACTTGACTTCCTAAAAATAAACCTTCCAAAATGCTCATTGATATGTCCTCCAAAATAATAAATTTGTACAGGGATAGATCAATTTCTGTCCGCTATTAGTACGAAAAACTACTGAAAGTTACGAAAAACGATTTGTCGAACAAAGCCGAAATGCAGCTTACTTATGCGGTTTGTGCAAGGATAGCAAAAGTTAGAATAATACCTGAGACCCCCCCATAATTTTTGTGTAAAACCGAATAAAGCACTTCCAATCGAACAAAAATTAAGACAAGTAAAAATCTGAGAGAAAATCCCAACCCCCGCTTGCTTGGCAAGCCATCTATTGCCTGATCGGATGTATTTTTACACAAAATTTTATGAAGTGCCCTTCATTTTGCACAAGGCAAGGTTCTTCCATTAATATAACAAAGCCCGTGCACCTTTACTGATGCGCGGGTTATGCTATCCTATTCGGTTTGTAGTGAATTCTTCGTTAAGGGCATTCCCCATTTTACCGTCGTCTTTTTCTTCATGTTACAATCGTTGTCTTTATAAAATGTTTCACTTCTTAAATATCTTACCACTGAACAAATCAGCCCTGAGTTGCCGCTCCTTGTCAACAAGCGGTTTAAATTCGTTCAGCTTCTGCTGTTGCTTGTAAGTGAGTATATTCTTATTTACTTCCTCATGGACAATAAGGAATATTCCAATAATAACAATAATAATCCACATAGCAGTAGCCTCCTAAAATGTCTATTCTTGAGTTTGTCTGTTGTTGCGATTTATCTCATCGGCAGCTACAAGCAACCTAGCCTTCCCAACATCATCAAGCTGCTCGTATATCTTGATTATACTAGCAAGCTGCCGATCTTCATAAGGACTAATAGTGATGTCACCTGTGTGTGTGTTGTGAGAGTCTGGGTTCTCGGTTCTGCATAGGAGGTAGTCAACAGAGCAGTCAAGTTCATCAGCTATTTTAGCAAGGCTGAACGAAGCGATACCTTTTTCCTCGGATATTTGATTGAGAATATTGGTATTACATCCGCATTTTTTTAACAATTCCCCCTGCCCTATTCCTTGTTCACGAGCTAATTTTTTAATTCTTTCCGCCAATTCTTGTGCAACATACATAAAATCACCTCGTTTGCGTTATAATTTTTGTTATAAATTAAATAAATCTACCGACAAATCTGTGCATTTACCGATAAATCTGTTGACAAATCACTTTTGTTATGATATAATAAGCTTTGTAATCATTACTTATTCAATTTAAATATAGCAAAGCCTACCCTCAAATAGGCATATCATGTCAAATTGTCTTTCCTATTGTCATTATATACTAAATTGAGGGAAAAGTCAAGGTTTTTATTGTAAGTTTTGATTACAAAAATACAGTACAAATTTTGTGCATAGTGAAAGGAAAGTGAGATTGATGAAAATTACGTTTAAATGTAGCCCTCGTGATATTGCAGAGTTATTGAAAGTCGTAGGCATAAGCGCAGCAAACAGCAAAGTGAAAGAAAATGCCGATAAAGCTGTTGTAGAGCAAAATCGGCTGAATTTCAATAAATCTGACCCCGCTAAAATATGCGAGATTATTATTGACGGAATAAGTAAGATGATTAACCAAGATAGTCCCGAATCCACTGATGATATAAACTAAGTAAAGCAAAGCTTGCTTTGATTGACGCAACGCAAGACATTCCTATTAACTCGTTTATGTCTTTAGAGGACTTCAAGATTTCGCTGGTTATCCCTGTTTTGATATATTCCAACTGTTCAGGTGGGATAGAAGACAGAAATTCTTCAAAATCGGGTATATTCATTGCTTTCACCTCCACCCACATTATACCATGTGTAAAGGTGATTGTCAATGTCAAACAAAAAACAGTCGGCAGCCCCGACAGAAAGGAAGTCATTATGACAAACACAAAAATTACAGCAGAGAGTTTCTTGGACAACAAGGAACTGAGAGAAGAGGCAATGTCAAGAGTTGAGGTATTGGAAAAGGTAAAGAAATTATTCTTGGTTCCTAAACTTGAGTGCATGACAGTTAAACAAGTGGCGGATTATTACGAGGTCGAGTTTGAAACCGTAAAATGGCAGTATAAAAATAACAGAGATGAGTTCGATGAAGATGGTGTGCACACAAAGAAACCTTCTGATATAAGGAGTTTGAGTGGTAGTCAAACTCCCACTCTAAAAACGGCTCAACGACGCGGCTTTCTCGAAATTACGCTTTCTGATGATACCATTATCGCAATCCCTAACTGCGGAGTAAAGTGCTTTCCTAAACGCGCAGTCCTCCGAATGGGTATGCTCCTCCGCGACAGCGTAGTTGCCAAAGAAGTCCGCACCCAGCTCCTCAATACCTTCCAGCGCGCAACCGCGGAGCAGCGTACAACCGAGATCAACGAGGAAAAGAGACTTTTGAGTGATGTTGTAGAAAGAATGGTAAGCGAAGACACTCCCAATGCCGTTGCATCGCTGACTGAATACGTTAAGTATAAGAACCGCTACATAGCCGAGATTGAGCAGCACAACGCCGAACTCACCCAAGTAAATGCCCAAATCTCCGAGGCTAAGGAAAAGGTTGAGAAGATTAACAAAGACCTTAAGATCGAGAACTACGTCCTTGCAACAGATATTCTTAAATGGACTGATCGAGCATCTGCTAACCGGCTTGTACGCGTGTTGGCTAGTTATTTACATCGCGGTTTCGCCGATACATTCAATCTCGTTTACCATGAACTACTCTACAAATACTCTATCAGCTTAAAAAACCGTGCCGCTAAGGCTAAAAAGAAAAATCTTCCGCTGATAGCGTTCGTAAGAGATGATGAGTGGATTTACATATATAAGGTAGTGGCAGCAATTAGCAACAAATGTCACATAAATCTCAACCAACTGTTTGCAAAGGCAAAGATTGATGTATCGAATCTTGATTTGACTGATAAAGCAAGCGTCAGCGGATGACACAAAACTTTTAGCCCGAAATTAAAAGAAAGGAAAAACCATGACGATTACAAATTTCAGAGAAGTCTACAAGGACAGAGCAGTTTCGCTCAAACTCGATTCTATTATACTCACCGAGCATTGCCATAAAAAGGCATTAGAGAAAAACTCCAAGATATCCAAGCTAAAAAGAGAACCGCTGTGTATTGTCCACGAAAACGACAGCGGCACATACAACCTTATTGTCGGCTACCGAGACTACATAACAGCCAAGAACAACGGAGCACAAGAGGTCAGTGCGATCATTGTTCCCGACAACTCCCGCAAGAATTTTCTCGAAAGTCTAAACCTGACGGTTGAGATATGCGAGATTGACAAGATACACCCGCCAAAGAGCTGGACACCGCCAAATCCCCAAAAGATACGCGACTGCTTAACCAACTACGATACGACGGGTACTTTTGGTAAATCTGTTGTGATCTCTCCTGACGGAACCATTCTCGACGGTTATTCCGCAGTCGAAGCGGCAAGACTTTTAAAACTCAGAACGATCCCCGTCCACATTGTAACTACTGCGCATTGGGCTAAGCTAAACAGAAAGCACACTAAAAGTCGCTGATAAAAAATCAAAAACCCCCTTGACAATTATTCGCCACTATGATATAATGTGAACAGACAAGGAATTTCACAAGAAAGGAAGTTTATGAAATGAAGAACGGTAATATAAGAGAGGTAATTGTGGGATTCAAGAAGATTATCGGTGACACTCCTCTGCGGTACAACAAAGAAGCGTTCTGTCAGACGATGAACGAAATGCTGCCGTTAAAGTATTTTGCTTTGTACAAGTATGAGTGCGGATTTGAAATAACGATATTTGACAGTTCGAGAGAACGCGACAGTTGGATTGACTTGATGCAACAATCGGGTCTTGATAGTGATGAGGATTGCCACGAGGTATCATTTGACAAATTCGTTGAGCTTTCGCGCGGCGAGTGGAACGATCCGAGTTGTTATTATGATGAACCGTGCGATTTGATTGTGTTTAGACTTTAGTTGTTTAGTCAAATCGATTTTCTGCATGCGATTTTTTTGAGTCGATTAGAAAAATGCCCCCTGCTGGAAAATCAACTCGATCCAAGAGAGGATTTTTCGGCAGGCTTTTTATTATTTTTGATAAAATATCCTTGACAAATTCAAAAAAAAATGTTATAATTATGATAAACAAACAAATCCTAATAAAAAAAACACAAAAGGAGAAGGATTTTATGGCTGATAGAAAAAGTGATTTCACGGAGCGCGTTCAAAGTTATCTTAATGAACATAAGGGAGAAACCAGTTTTAAGGCTGTTACATCAATTGCGAATGGGTTTATACGTTTTTACCAATCACATGATAAAAAAATAGAGGATTATGCCGTCGTTGACTTTGAAGAGTATTTTCGTGGTATCTGCAAAACGGTTGCCGCGTTCAGAACCACAAAAATGAACTTACTCAAAGCACTCGAAGGCAGCGGATATGATAAACCCGCTGAGGTTTTAAAATCGGTAAATAGAACGGTAAAAATGAATTATATAAGGAGTTTTGAGGATCTTGATAACGGGATAGAGCAGGTTCGCCGTGAAAAACACCCGTTTTTAGCGGATGCGCCCGAATCGGATGAGTGTGACGAATTGACAATGGGGCAAGTAGTTCTGTATCTGCTTTGGCTTGGAGTTCCGAAAAACAGTTTGCTTGAATTGCCGCTTGAAGCTATTGATCTAGAGAATAAGTGTATAAAAGCAGGTAAAGAATATCCGTTTGGCGACATTCCCAAAATCGAAAAAGTTCTCTCTCAATATAAAAAATCTACGGGTTATGTGAGTTACACTACTAGAAGAGACAAGCTCGTTCCAGTAAAAAAAGCGTATCTGGGGGATACCTTGATAAGAGCACGTTCGATCCCTACTGGAACATCAATGAATATAAAAACTACATTTGACAGGATCTACTCCAATTTCAAATTTGCGGGATCTTACCTAAACGTTTTCCGGAGCGGACAGTTCTCAAGAGGTTACGATAGGATAAAGCGAGGGCAGCTCCCCGACTTTTCTACTACGGAGTCAATCTGTGAATATTTCAGAGTCTGGTTGGAAACCGATGCCGAAATATCTTTGTTCCGTCAAGATTGGAGCGAATATGTAAAAGTTCGGCAGAAGGAAGATTTCGGGTAATCTTATAAGAATAATATAATACGTCATTTTTGTTGACCAACGACAAATATGGCGTATTTTTTTTGTACATTTTTTACAAAAAAGAGAATAAATAATATTTTTTAAAAAAAATCATTGACAAAATAAAATCGGAGTGTTATAATA
>CAMWVP010000129.1 GCA_947177735.1 uncultured Clostridia bacterium | reverse complement strand
CCTTGAACCGCGAACGGGAGTATTGATTCTTCACCAAACGCTCTTGTGCAAGTTGAAATAACTCATCGTTTACAATTCTCGGAACACCGTCATCAATCACTACATCACGATATTTATATTGTCCTCTGTACTTAACGTTTTTCAGCAATGCTGTCACAGATGTCTTACTCATGGTCTTACCATGCGAGGAACAAACTCCCTTGCTGTTCAGATATGTAACTATCTCTTTAACGGTCTTACCGCCTGCATACATCTCGAAAGCATCTTTGACAAACGGAGCAACAAGAGGATCAAGGTGATAATTTTTATTCTCGTCCACTGTATAACCTATTGTAACTCCCCCGCCGTTAAATTGACATTTGAGCGCATTCTCGGTCATTCCGCGGATAACCTTTTCCGAAAGCTCTGCCGAATAAAATTCGGCGTAACCCTCAAGCACCGATTCAAGAATAATTCCCTCCGCTCCCTCGGATATGACTTCCGTCGCGGAAATCACCTTGACCCCATTTTTACGGAGTACCGCTTTATAATGCGCGCTGTCGTAACGGTTACGAGCAAAGCGGTCGAGTTTCCAAACAATAACTACATCAAAAATACTGCCAGCGCTCTCTTTTATCATTCTCTGAAATTCGGGACGATTGTCGGTCTTTGCAGACATCGCTCTGTCAATGTACGAGCCAACCAACGTGTAACCCTTACGCTCAGCAAATTCTTTGCACTCGCGTAGTTCCCCCTCTATGCTCTCCTCACGCTGATTGTCGCAAGAGTATCTTGCGTATATTACTGCTCTCATTTTATCACACTCCTATCTTTAATCACATTATAACACATAAAAAGCCGTTTGTCAAGCTTTAAATTGCTAAATTGCAGATTTATCTTAAATTATGCTAAAAATCCAATTACAATATGATAACATATCCCCTCCTATATATTACGGTCATTTGCACCCCCGTTTTTTAACCCCCTATCGAATAATTTATAAAAATTATTTTGATAGGTAACCCATCACAGACAAAAACTTTAAAAATATAGAATTCGTATTTTGAGGGTTTTCTCATCTTAGCAAGCACAGAAAGTTGACCATACTTTGGCAACTTTTCCCAATTTGAGGGAATACCCCTCCTCTAATTTTTTTAGGGATCCCAGCCCTAAAATTCTTTCCATATCAAAAAAGATAGCAGACCTTAATTTATCGCTACATAACCTCCGCTAAAAAGCAATAAATAATTATTCGTTTGGAACTATCAGCAAGCCATAGAAAGTCCCGTATACTTTGGGACTTTCTTCTAATTTGAGCGAATACCCCTCAAATTGTTTTTAGAAAACCTGCCGTTCTAAAACCCTTTCTATATCAAAAATAATCGCAATAATTAAATCGACTGCTCCTAAGACTAAGCCAAAGAGCGGTCAACTTTATTTAAACCAATATTGCAAGGTGCGAATTATTTAAAACTCGTTCATGTACAATTCTGTCATAACCCTCTTAAATTTGACAATACTTTTGTGAATCGCGGTTGCCGAAACTCCCTCGATATCTGCTATTTCTGATTGTGTCATTCCTTGAAGATAGTACAACATTATTCCGCGCTTGTAAACCTTGTCATCAAAGAAACGCTTGATGTATTCAAGATACAGTTTGTCCTCGACCATTTCATCAGGTGCGTTGGTTATAAGTCCTAATGTAGCATCGAAATTTTCATTCTCACCAAGATAAATGTTGCTGCCGTGTCTGCGTCTGCGCGACCTCTCGCGTTCCCGATCACGATTAGACTGCCGAAAAACCTCCAGCACGTCATCGTCCACGATAACCGTTTGTTGATCCGAGCAGTTATGCCGATATACGCTTGAAAGCACGAGAAGATTTTTCCCGTCCTCTGTCTTGCTGTATTCGAGCTTGATTTCCTTGTCTGCCATAATAAACCTCCGAAAATTTGAATTGAATTATAGGAATCAAATTTTCGATGGGCGGGGAGCGGCAGCGTTTTACACTGTTTTGAGTAAAATAAAATATCCCCTTATGTAGCAAAACAAATTGCAACATAAGGGGATAAAATCGCACACTTGCACTATTGAGAACCCAAAGTTCATCATCACAATAAGAAAATCCCGTCACATTCAACGGGATTTTTTTGATGATCTATTTGACTTATAGGTCTTGCCGCATACAAGCAGCAAGACTTGAAATGCACTACAACGCAAAAAATCCCTCCAATCCAAACGGATTAGAGGGATAGGCATAACGAAAACGCCCTTCGCTAAAATCGCGTTTTTTTAAAGGGCATATTTCTATGCGAACAATACGTTCTATTTTTTGAAATTTTATGCCATTACACTAAGGACAGTATATGGTATATAATTTGAAAAAGGGAGGTGAACCTATAATGCAGAAAACTGCACCTGATAACCTTGGAGCAATTATCAAAGAGGCACGGGAAAACGCAAAGATTACAGTGGAAAGCCTTGCAGAACAGCTTAATATAACAGAACGTTACATATACAGAATTGAAAACGAGGGCAAAAAACCGAGTTTTGAAGTTCTGTACAAGCTCATCAGAATACTTTCAATAAATCCGGATGCGATCTTCTACCCCGAAAAACGTCTAAAGAACTCGAAGTAGAAAATCTCACCCGTTTGCTACACAGCTGCGATGAACGTACTCTTGAAATTATCACAGCCGCCGTATATGCCTCAATCAGAACAGCTCCCGAAAAACTAGCTGTCACATAACAAAAAAGCCGATGAACTTCGGGAATTATCCCGTTTGTTCATCGGCTCTGCGTCTTTGCGTCCGGCTCTTTGATGACAGTTATATGTAAATGACTTGCCGCAATCAGTGTTGTCTTTTTACACTTAGGACAATAAAGAGGAAGATTTTTCAGCTCTGTGTCCTCTCTTATCTGCAATCTGGTTTTATTGCCGCAAACGGGGCATAATACCCATTCTGTTGTCATATCATATCTCCTTTTCAAATAGTGCTGTCACAAAAATTTATGAGGTCATTGATTTTTCCATTTCATTAAGCTTCTTGTGAAGCGGAATAGCCATAAAAAAAGTAACGATCACAGCCAACATATCCGCAATCGGCTGCGCATACAAAATTCCGTCGATCTTCATTATCATCGGAAGAATAAAAATCAGCGGAATAAAGCAAATTCCTTGCCGGGAAGCTCCAAGAATAAATCCCTCCTTGCCTTTTCCGAGCGCGAGAAACAGCGATGAGTACACAGTGTGGAAGCCGAAAAACATAAACGAAATTCCGTTTGCGCGAAGTGCCTTTGCTCCGATCTCGATCATTTGCATATCGTCTTTGGTGAATTTCGATATGATCTGCGAGGGGAAAATAATGAATAGCGCACCGACTATAACGCAAAATATCGTAGACCAAAGCACCGATATTTTTATTGAACCGCGCAAACGGTCAAATTTCTTTGCACCAAAACTGAAACCCGCGATTGGCTGAAATCCTTTGATAAATCCGAAAACCGATAAGCTGCCCATTGAAACGAGCCTTGTCACCGCGCCCATTCCGGCAATTGCGGGATCGCCGTATGGGTTTATAGCGTTGTTTGTAAGAGTTATTGAAACGCTCGTGAGTATTTGAAAAACAAATACGGGAATACCGATCTTGAATATCTCGGAAAATATCTCCTTTGAAAATGCGTAGTCGCTTAATTTGAAAGAGAAATTACTCTTTTTACCGAAAATGTAAAACAGATATACAACAGCCGAAACCGCCTGCGAAACCGCCGTCGCAATAGCCGCGCCTGATATACCCAGATCAAACGCGTAGATAAAAAGCGGGTCTAAGCCGCAATTCAGAACGGCTCCCAAAAGCAGCGCAAGCATTGAGGTTTTCGCCGCGCCCTCGCTTGTTATAATGCTACTTAATGTAACATTAAACACATTGAGAACACAGGAGATAACATAAATTCTTGCATACTCGATCGCATATGGCAATATGCTTTCGCTTGCTCCAAGAAGTGACAGTATAGGTTTCAAAAATATCACCGAACAGAGTATAAACACCACTCCGACCGCCAAGCCGCTGTATAACGCGGTGCTTGCAGCTTTGTTGGCGGTTTCTTTATCGCCGCGCCCGAGAAGCCGTGATATGTACGAACCCGAACCGTTTCCGAACAGCAGCCCAAGCCCGACAATAAGCTGTCCTAGCGGAAACACCACCGAGATCGCGCCCATTTGACTTTCGCCAAGCCAGCCGACAAAGTACGCGTCAACGAGATTGTACAGCGCGTTTATCAGCATACCGATCATTGTCGGTATTCCCATTGCCAGCAATGCCTTTGGAATAGGCGCATTACCCAGAAGTTCTGTTTTTTTGTTCATTTTTGCCCCTCCCTCTTGACAAATCAAGAAAAATATAGTAGTATAATATATAGCAGTGCTTGCTGCATTACATATAATACTATAAATTATAGCACTTGTCAATATAGCATAACACTATTTTGGAGATGTGTACAAATAAATCTTAAATAGCGTTGGTTTTTTGTGCAAAAAGGAGGAACTATGGCAACAATTGATCTTATCGTTCTCGGTATGCTGAAAAAAGAAAGTATGGGCGCTTATGATATTCAGAAACAAGTGGAGTTTCGGCATATATCAAAGTGGGTAAAGATTAGTACGCCCTCGATCTATAAGAAGGTCATTCAGCTTGAAGAAAAAGGGTTTATAACAAGCCACACCGAAAAAGACGGCAAGATGCCCGAAAAATCGGTGTATTCGCTCACCGAAGCGGGCGAACGGGAATTTGAAAGGCTTATGGAGGAAACCTCGCTTGCTCCGGTTAACGTTTTTCTTGATTTTAACGCGGTTATCGTTAATCTCGACAGCGTTTCCGATGATCTGAAAGCGGAGTACATCGGGAATATCGAGAGTAGCATAAAATCATTGATGACAACTATCGAGGAAAATATAGCCGCTAAAGAAAATGACGAAAAAATTCCAGAAACGGGAAAGACCGTTCTGCGGCAGCAGTATGCGCTGGTTAAGGCAATTGAGGATTGGATAGCGGAGCTGAAAAAGGGATAAAGCCGTAACAAATGTGCTAAAATTTTATTCACCTTTACAGATCAGAAATATACTTAATGATATAAATAAAACCTATCCAATTACTGCAAACGAATGTTACATCTTATCAGTTGGATTTTTCGGTTGCTATGCCGTTTTCCAATGTATATACTTTGTCACATATTTCAACTGTTGAGGGATCGTGTGTGACTATTATACAAATGTTATCGTGTGCCAGCTTTTTTACTGTTGATTTAAACATCTCGACCGACTCTTGATCGAGATTTGCGGTAGGTTCATCAAAAATAAACACACCGCTGTCCTTGTAGATCGCTCTTGCGATAGCTATGCGCTACGCCTGTCCGCTTGATGCGGTATTCCCGCCCTCTCCGAGAACGGAATTAAGTCCGTCAGCCAGAGATTGAATATAATCGGATATGTTTGCGCCTGCGGCAGCCGTATAGATTTTATCATTGTCACATTTGTTATCGGACATTACAATATTCTCCGCAATTGTTCCCGAAAACAAGTAATCCTCCGGCGGAACATAAGCGACCTGCGATATTATATCCTCTCCCGAAAATGTTTCCGTTCCGCATTTCAGCTTAACGTTACCTTCTGTTGGCGAATACAATCTCATAAGCAATTTCAACAGCGTACTCTTTCCGCTGCCGCTTTTGCCGACAATGCCCGTTACCTCGCCCTTATGGAAAGACATATCTATCCCGGTCAGAATATCCTCTTGCGGCAAGTACGAAAAGCAATGGTTTTCGGCAATAAGTTCGCTCGGTTTTGACGGTTTCGATCTGCTTGCGATTTCCTCCGGCAGCTCATATATACTGCCAATTCGTTCAGCCGAGGCTGATGCTTGACCTATCTGCGCCACAGCCGCGGGAAACTTAGCAATAGGTGTTACGATATAATTTAAAAGCTGCACTATCATTATAAGACTGCCGACTGTTGTTTCACCTGTCAGAACGAAGTAAGAACCAACCCCAATGTGACCAATGACATAACGTTTCCGGAAAGCGCACCAAGAAAAGCAGCAAAGCCCTCTAACACACCTAACCGCATTCCGCTCTTTAATTTGTCTTTATAGGTTTGTTCAACCTTGCCAACGGTTATTGACTGCATTGAATATGCTTTTATCAAAGTGAGTCTGTTCAGATTTTCCTGCATTATGTTTCGGTTCACTTCATCATTTGTTTTGTCAATGACACTTATTTTCTGTATTTTTGGTGTGAGCGCACTCATTAAAAACATCATCAGCGGTGTAAGTATAAGGAGAATTATTGCGATTTTCCAATTCAAGAAAAGCAATGCCGCTGCCGCAAACAGAGCAGATGCCAGACCGCCTATAATGTTCTCGGAAATGATCGAATAACACGAGCTGACCGTTTGAACGTCTGCGGTAAGTCTGGTCATCAGCTCTCCGCTATGCTGTTTGGATATGTCAAGCAGCCTTCTTGTTGTGATAACGCGCATAAGTTCAGTTCTTATTTCGCGTTCGGTTGTACCGTAGATGAATTTCGCAAGTACCGAATTTATCATTGTCACGATGCCGCCCGCTATGATCGCCGCGATACTGTACAAGGCGGCATTAAGCAATGAATTTTCCGAATTGCCGGTAGCAATATCAATAAACATCTTCATAAAGTATGCAAAAAGCAATTGAATGATCGGCATACAAAACACTAAGAAAGCGTAGACGATCATCTGTGGTCTGCATTTCCGGGTATATGCTAATATCCACTTAAGTCCATATTTTTTATTTTTCATCGGGATCACCTCCGTTTACTTTTTCGGAAACATCTGCGATAAAAGCCGCTGCGTTCCCCTTTATTTCGTCATCCATCAATACTAATCCCATTTTTGCAAGAGCCTCAACGATAAATTCAAATTTATGCTTTATTTCTTTGGCAGTTGCGGGAAATATTGACGGCATTAACCAAAAATTGATAAGCGGTAGCAGTTCCGCGATCTCTTTTGCGTATTCCGTTTTTATTGATCCGTCACGCTTTCCTTCTTCAATAAGTTCAAGCCATTTCGGTGTAAGGTAGTCCCTGTTTGACTTAATTGCGTTCATAAGAATATGCGGGTCTTTCAAGATAGGGATCGCCTGCATATTAAACTGATTGCGTTCGGTGTCGGAGCCGTTGATTTTCAGAAGTTCTGTGATCTTCTGCATGCCATTCATATCCGTTCGCTTTTCAACGGCTTCAAAAGGATTATTTTCAAAGAACATACGATCTCCCAATATTTGCATAATTTCTTCCTTAGACTTGAAATGATGATAGATCGCGCCTTTGGAAAGACCGCATTTTTCCATAATATCCTGCATAGTAGCCGCATCATACCCCTTTTGGGCAAATACCTCACTTGCCGCTGCAAGGATCTTGCTTTTTGCAAGCTGCGATTTTTCTTCTTGTTTCATAATAGATACACCTCCTAAAAAACAAACCGACCAAAGGTTTGTTTTTATTATACAGTATTCTTGAAGAAAAGTCAAGAGGAAATTAGAAATTCTGCAAAAGATTTCAGAATACCTTTATCTTAGGGTTTTATGAAGTTTTTAAGTTCTGATATCCACACCTCTATCGCCTTAACTAGCGCATACTGCTGCCTTAAAACGGTCTTTCCCGTTTCGGGAATTTTTTCATCGTTTTCTTTCGCGGCTATATTTTCCTCAATAGTTGTCATCAATGATTTAACACTGTTCTCGATATTCCCGATATACTCCGCTTTCAGGTCATCGGAAACACTGTCAAGATTAACAATAACTGTGTTGAAATCAAGAAATATGTTTACAAGCATACAGGAAATTTAAATCATCCATTGCACTTGCTCCATTCCACATAATCCCTCCAATCAAGTATCCCATGGTCGTCTATTACAAAGCCACCCTTTCTCCTGACAATACTCTTTTTCCTCGGAAGATGATCCCTACCCCTTGATTTGCATCATTCCGAACATAAACCTTGTTTTAAAACCGACGTGAACCTTGCCAGTTAAAACAGTTCTAGAAATTTTTTTAATATCGCAGTTTATGAAGTGTTTTTTCTTATCGGAACCATGCTCCCAGCTCACTGCCTGAACCGCCATTCCATTGCGGTATTCACCAATAAAACAAGGTGTTTTTAGTATCCTTTATAACCGATTTTGCTCTGGTTCCCGCCGCAGTCGATATTACCACAGCTTTCTTGGAGAACATACACACCATCGGCTTGTGCGCCATACAATATGTTAAGGTAAGGTCGAAGAACGCTTTCATCGTAAGCTAATTGCGATTAGCTGTCAATGCTTTTAAAATTCCACATAATTATCACATTTTGTGTGACACACCACCTATATTATACATCAACACAAGCTTTACCGAACCGTTATCTATTCCAATTATAATATTTTTAGCTCTAGCTACTCTAAATTCCACTGCAGATATTGCTTTTCAAACGCACTCTCCTATCATAATACCAAAATTTCTAACAATCAAATGCAAATCGTTAATATGCCTCAGTGATAAACAACAAATCCGAACACATAACAAGTAATGAATGTGTGTTCGAATTATACGTTAAATCTTACCACGAGGTACCAAATCTGCAACGCCGGCTTACTATGAACACCTTTGATTGCGGTCGACTAGTTCCAACTCTATTGATAATCTTTTTTCTAATTCCGTCATATTTTCGTTGAAATGAGAAGAACCTTTACATTTGTGCTATTATCGATTTGTGTGCTCAAAGAGTTGTTGTATACTAGGTGTAGCTAAAAACAGCACTCATCTTGTAAAATCGTATATGAACTAAGATGTCTGAAATAGATGCTGAGACAGATTCCGACTTTTTCCTTTTTTGTTTCAAATTTTAAACTGTTTTGATTTTGTTATCAATTTTGTAAACCAAATTTGATTGCTGTGAAACCACATTATAAAAGTATGTTTACCAAAATATCTGTCATAGCTCGAATTATGTGGGTATATACTAACAGGAAATTCAAGATTACTATTCTCGATCTAATAAACAACTGAAGATTGATTTTTCACAATCAATTTTTTCGCACAATCTATATGAAGATTGAATCATTTGAATTAAAACTGATTTTGTTGATATTTTATCAACATCAACAAAGCATCTTATCAGTTCATCATTGATATCGTTTGTTTTATTCAGATACTTGCTATCTTTATGTTGAATATAATATTGATTTTCTACAACAATATTTCTTTTCTTTTTTGTTGTTGTTGTTTTTTTTTT
>CAMWVP010000128.1 GCA_947177735.1 uncultured Clostridia bacterium | reverse complement strand
CTACAGAGTCACTTGTTGCCGCTGCCGTGAAGTTATAACCGATTTGTCTTGTGTTAATGCTGATTTCCATTGAAGTCCTCCTAAAAATTCAACGCGACCAATTCTCGCTTACGTCATATCTTTTGATAATACTTCCCATCCGATTTTGTCATCAAATCTTCGCGAACGCATTCTCCAGATCGGCGATGATATCCTCCACATTCTCCAGACCTACCGACAATCTGATAAGACCGCCATCGATTCCCGCCGCGACAAGCTGCTCGTCGGTGAGCTGACGGTGCGTCGCGCTTGCGGGGTGGAGTACGCAGGTTCTGATATCCGCAACGTGAACCTCGTTGCTCGCGAGCTTCAGGCTGTCCATAAACTTTACGGCAGCAGAACGACCGCCCTTTATCGAGAACGAGATAACGCCGCTCGTGCCGTTCGGGAGATACTTCTTCGCCAGCTCATGACCCTTGCTGCCCTCAAGCGCGGGGTATGTTACAAATTCAGCCTTGCCCGTGCCCTGGATATACTTTGCGACCGTGAGGGCGTTCTCGCAGTACTGCTTCATTCTCACGGGGAGAGTTTCAAGTCCAAGGTTGAGCAGGAACGATGAATTCGCCGCGGGATAGCAGCCGAAGTCGCGCATAAGCTGCATTCTCGCCTTGACGATATACGGCGCGAACGCGTACTTCTCGGTGTAGACCGTTCCGTGATAACTCTCGTCGGGTTCGGTCATGCACGGGAATTTGCCGCTTGTCCAGTCGAACTTGCCGCTGTCGACGATAACACCGCCGACCTGCACCGCGTGACCGTCCATATACTTCGAGGTCGAATGTACGACGATATCCGCGCCCCACTCTATCGGACGGCAGAGTATCGGCGTCGCGAACGTGTTGTCGATTATCAGCGGAACGCCGTGATCGTGCGCCGCCTTTGCCCACATCTCGATATCGAGAACGGTGAGCGCGGGGTTCGCCAATGTTTCACCGAAAACAGCCTTTGTGTTATCCTTGAACGCCGCGTTGAGCTGCTCTGCGGTAGCGTCGTGGTCTACCCATATGCACTCTATACCCATTCTTTTCAGCGTTACGCCGAACAGGTTGATCGTGCCGCCGTAGATCGACGAGCTTGCGATAAAGCTGTCGCCCGCCTCGCAGATGTTCAGTATCGACAGCAGTGAAGCCGCCTGTCCGCTCGACGTACACATTGCCGCAACGCCGCCCTCGAGAGCCGCGATCTTCTTTTCGACGCAGTCCGTTGTCGGGTTTTCAAAGCGCGAGTAGATCAGACTCTTGGTCGGGTCGTCGAACACCGCCGCAACGTCATCGGTGCTGTCGTAAACGTAGGTCGTGCTCTGAACTATCGGCATAACGCGCGGTTCGCCGTTCTTAGGGCTGTAGCCCTCGTGTAAGCATTTGGTTTCGATTTTCATAATAAACACTCCTTATTTTTGATCATTTAAATAGCACGTCCACACGGACGTAAAATCGGGGTCTTCTATTTCCTCGCCTGTACTTTTCAGACGATAGATACCTTTTTGCGCGGGCTGTACCGCCGATAGGTCGGGCGGCAGCGTCCACACCTTTCCGTCGGCAAGCTCTACGGCGATCTCCTCGTCATCTGCGGAAATGACCGTTCCGAAAAGCTGAACACTTTCCTCAACCTCATCGCCGCGCATATAGGTGATACCTGCAAGCATAGTTTTGCCTATCAGATCATCATATGTCATTTCACTGTTTCACCCTTTCCCATTCTTCGCGTGTTATAGCGTAAGCGTATGAAATACCGTTCTTTTCATCGGGGTATTCCTTTACCTTTTTCATTCCGTTTGCAATTGCGATGGAATACGAGCCGACATTCGTGTATTTCATATAAGAAAACAAACGATCATACGGCGTATTTTTGAACGCCCAATCTCTGACTGCTCTTGCCGCTTCGCTCCCGAACCCTCTTCTCCAATATTTCTTGTGGATATGATATCCGATCTCGGGAAGAAGTTCCCCGTCAATATCTTGTATCGTTATCCCGCAATCGCCTATGAATTCGCCTGTTTCTTTCAGAACGACCGCCCACAGTCCGAATCCGTATTCCTTGTAATTTTGAAGATTCCACTCGATCCATTTTCGTGTACGTTCTTCATCAAACGGCTTGGGATAGTGCTGCATTGTTTCCGGGTCGGACAGTATTTCGTATAGCGCGTTAAAATCCTGTAATGTGTATTCTCTCAAAAACAGACGTCCTGTTTCAATCATAGCTTTGCCTATCAGGTCATCGTATGTCATTTCACTGTTTCACCCTTTCCCATTCTTCGCGTTATCGATACTTCTTTCAATAATACCGTATACCTTTTCCGACCAATCCCATATATCCTTGCAGTCATTTTTGACATATATGACCTTGTTTTTCAGATCATCTGGTATATGGATTTGGAGTTTGTTTTTTAATTCAGCGGGAATTACGATCCTGTCAACCCAATCATCAAGGAGCAATTCGTCCTTTATTTTCAAGGGAAGAACACCGTCAAATATGACATTCGGATGCTTTGCAAGCTCCTCGTACTTAAAATAAAATCTCACTCCCGGTTCAAAATTCAAGCTTAGATCGTCCTCGTTGGGAAAACGTCCCAGCTTGCGTTCCATAACCAATCTGTCACCCGCCTGACAATTTCCCCATGAAAACATTATATACTCGAAATAATCGGCGGGATCGTTTGCCGCGTTTCGCTTTTCGTTCATAAGCTGTTCAACGGGCACTTGTCGGGCGTTCAACGCAGAAAGCAGTTTTCCGCACTCAAGAATTTTTACGGCGTTATCCGGCGACGTTGTGTGACAAACATACTCCGTCACGCACCCTTTTCGATAAGGACACGCCGTGCATTCCGTCAGCAGCTTGGGGCGCGGTGTCTTTAAATATGTTTTGTCCGTGATCATTTCGTCTATCAAATTCAGCAAAGCACTATCATCACATTCAATCGTGCATTTTCTGCCGTGAGCGTTTTCATACTCAATAAATTCAATAAGCGTTCTGATCTCCCAATCCGATATCCGCGGATAATCCGGAAGGTTTTTGTAAAGAACCCCATCCCAGACCTCAGTAAACTCAAAATTTCCGACTTTTATCAGCATTCCATCATCCTTAAAGCGCACTCTCACTTCGCAAACGCATTCTCCTAAATGGGAAGCTATCTAATACATTTACATTCTTTTTGCAAGAAAGTGCTTTCATTGGGTTTTCGCCGCGCTCGAATACCATTCATAGATCTCATTCGCGCGGTCATCATTCGCGTTGATACCTGTCAAACGTTCGTTTTTGTGTATAGGGAGCGATGAAAGATGTCCGTCTTTGTCAAAATACAATCCGTACCATGTTATGCGGTCGGCTTCAACGTCAGGCAAAGCTTCGGGATATACCAACTCATATTCTTTGTTGTCGGCAACCTTGAGTAACTTTTTATAATTTTCCCGCAGCTCGTCAACATCGCGGCTTACAGACGATTTAGTTATGCGCTCATCACCCGATCTTAGCGTTTCAATAAGCTCCTCGTTTGAAAGAAGGAATATTTCACTGTAATCGGAAAAGTAATAATTGCCGTTTTTATCAAGAAACGTTAGCATATATCTGCCTTGTTCCGAGGATTCGTCATCGTCAAAATCGTGCTCATATCGGTTACATACCGTGCATTTCTTAAACACTATATCGGGCATATCCGCTTCGTAGACGACATTGGATATATCCGATCCGACATCGGACATATCCGGCTCGGAAACGGCGTTTGAACAGCCGATCATTACCAAAGCAAGTATTGTAATAATAGCGAAAAATATTGTTTTCATTTTGATTGCCTCATTTGGTAAATTCATTTAGTGCCTTGATAAGCGTGTCCGTATCCTCGTCCGTGCCTACGGTTATCCGCAGATAGTTGTCGATCCTCGGCTTGTTGAACCACCGTACATAGATATCGCGCGTTTTCAGAAACTCGAAAATCTCCTTCGCGGAATACCTCGGGTGGCTCGTGAATACGAAATTCGTCCGGCTGTCGGGCAGCGTAAATCCCATTTTGCGAAGCTCAGCCGTGAGCCTGTCGCGCGTCGCGGTAACGCGCTTTAAGGTAGCTTGGAAGTACTCCTCGTCCTCGACCGCCGCAACGCCCGCCGCCTGCGCTATGCTGTCAACGGGGTAGCTGTTCATACTGTCCTTTGCCGCGTAGATCGCCGATATGACCTCCCTGCCGCCCATTGCCCAGCCGAGCCTCATTCCCGCCATGCTCCGCGACTTCGAGAACGTCCGCGTTATGACGAGGTTGTCATACTCCGCAAGCAGCGGCACGGCGGTCGTTCCGCCGAAATCCACATACGCCTCGTCGACGATAACAACGCTGTCGCGGTTATTGTCGAGTATCGCGCGGATAAAGTCAAGTCCGCGCCCGATTGAAGTCGGCGCGTTCGGGTTCGCGATAACAACGCCCCCGTTAGGTCGGGCGTAATCGACGGGCTCAATGTTGAAATTCTCGTCAACGGGTATCGTCTCATACGGGATATTCAGAATATCGCACCACACCGTGTTGAACGAGTATGTAATATCGGGGAAAATTATCGGCTTGTCCGAGTTGAAGAACGCGCGGAAGCACAGCGACAACACGTCGTCGGTGCCGTTCCCCGCGAACACGTTCTCGGGCTTTAAACCCTCGCGCTTTGCTATCGCGTTCACGAGCGGCACCGCGTTCGCGCTGGGGTACTTTTTCAGATTTTCCGTGTTGAAATCGCGTATCGCCGCCATTGCTTTCGGCGAGGGGGGATAGGGATTTTCATTCGCGTTCAGCTTTATAAAGTCCGTTTTGTTGGGCTGCTCGCCCGCGACATACGGCTCGATCTTGATCAAATTATCCCGCCAGCTCATCATTAACCTCCAAAAATTAAAGCCTGTTCTAACGCAAGAGCAGGCTTTATGTCAATTTTCGCGCAGAAAACCGCGCAATCAACCAATTACAGCTCTTCCGACTCGTCCTCGTCGAGCTCGAAAACAAGGTGCTTTCCGCAGTTGGGGCAGTCCATTCCGCCCGCGTTTGCCTGCTCGTAGTCAAAGCGGATAGCGTTTCCGCAGTTCGGACAGACGGTCTCGTACATATCGGCAAGCTCCTCGTCGATATCGTCGTAATAATTGTCCTCATCGTCCTCGCCGTATACCTCGTCCTCGAGATCGGCAAGGCTCTCCTCTACGTCGGTCATCACGGAAGCCACATCGTCGAGCTCCTCGTCTACCTCCGCAAGGTTTTCCGCAATATCCGTAAGCACATCAAGGATTCCGTTTATGATCTTGTCCTCGGTATTAAGCCCCTCAGCCAAGCCCTTTAAATATGATACCTTTTCACCAATAGTCATTGTAATTCTCCTTACTTTACGCGCTCCATGTACTCACCGGTACGGGTATCGATCCTAATAAGCTCGCCCTCGTTGATGAACAGCGGTACGCGAATTTCCGCGCCCGTCTCGAGAGTTGCGGGCTTGGTAGCGTTGGTAGCGGTATTTCCGGCAAATCCGGGATCGGTCTGGGTTACCTGAAGTTCTACAAAGTTAGGCGGCTCAACGCCGAATACCTTGCCCTTGTAGGACAGTACCTTGCACATCATCTCTTCCTTGACAAACTTGAAATTATCACCGAGATCCTTTGCCGCTACGGGAACATCCTCGTAGGTCTCCTGATCCATAAAGTGGTACAGCTCGCCGTCGGAGTAGGAGTACTGCATATCCTTTCTCTCGACGAAAGCCGTCGGGAACTTTGCGGACGGGTTGTAGGTCTTTTCAACCACAGACCCCGTGATAACGTTCTTTACCTTGGTACGAACGAACGCAGCGCCCTTGCCCGGCTTAACGTGCTGGAACTCGATGATCTGCATTACGTTTCCGTCCTCTTCAAATGTCATTCCGTTTCTAAAATCTCCCGCTGTAATCATAGCGAACCTCCAAATATTTTTTAATAATAATTATATTGACCCGATACCCAAAATTCGGGAAAACACATCTCAATCTATATTGTACCAAATTTCTGCGAATATTTCAAGCACTTTTTTAAAAAAACTCAAAATATTTTACATTTCGGCACTTTTTGACAGCTCAAATGTGCACAAGGCTTTTTGTTGCGGCGGTCAGGTCGGCGCAGCCCTCCTCGGTCAGCACCGCGATATCGCCTATCTTCACGCCGAAGCGCCCCGTGCTGATGCCGCACGCCGTCGACAGAGCGGTCTTGGCTTTAAGCATCGCACTGCTGCCCTGCCGCAGAAACGGGGGCTCGACTGCCTCCAAGCCTATCCCGTGCGCGAAATTCACCGAGCAGTACTTGTCCACGCCCCACGCGTTCAGCGTCGCCTTTGCCACGCTGTCCGCCACCTTGCCGCCGATGCCCGCGCGGAGAGCCTTGAGCCCGTCCTGGAGCGCACATGAGACCGCGTTGTACATATTGTCACGCGTTGAGTCGATAGCGCCCACGGCGACCGTCCTGCTCATCGAAGCGCAGTAGCCGCCCCACCGCGCGCCGAATTCCAGAATAAGGAAATCGCCGTCGCGGATCTGCCTGTCGGAGGGTTTGGCGCGCTGGTCGGCGGTGTTCTCGCCCGAGAGCACTATCGCGGGGAACGCCTGCTCCTCCGCGCCGTAGTCCATGATATAGAACCCCAGCAGCGCGGCGATCTGCCGCTCGGTCATACCCTTGCGCACGGTCGCCAAAAGGCGCTCATACGCCTTATCGCATATCTTCTGGGCGTTGTATATGGCGACGATCTCGTCGTCCGATTTGATCGTCCGCATTTTCATAAGCTGCGTTGAGAGCTCGTCCGAAGCGAGAACGTCCGCGTAATGGAGCTGCTCCTTGTAGGTGTTGAACTCGGCGACAGTTATCTTGTCAGCCTCGGTGTAGATACGCTTTATGCTGTACTTTATCAGCAGATCGAGCATCTGCCGTCCGCTGCTCAGCACCTGCACGGAAAAGCCGTCCGCCTTTTCGACCGCGTACTCGAAGTCGCGGCTTGTCACAAATAATATTACGCGCTCCTTGAATACCAGCAGGATGCCGTTCTCGATCGTGAAGCCGCACATATACCTCAATGACAGCGGCGAGGTAATCAGCGCGGCGGTGCGCTCGTCGGGAAGCCACTCCGCTATCGTGCCAACGTTGCTCATTTCTGCTCACCGAAAAGATAATCCAGCGCGTTCAGCGCGAGCATATAGCTTATCCTGCCAAAGCCGGCTATGCTGCCGCGGCAGACGGGAGCTATCACGCTCGTCTTGCGGAACTCGTCGCGGTTGTTGATATTGCTGAGGTGAACCTCGATAACGGGGATATTTATCGCCGCTATCGCGTCGCGTATCGCGTAGCTGTAATGCGTATACGCGCCCGCGTTGAGTATAACACCGTCGCAGTCAAGGCGAGCGTCGTGCAGGCGGTCGATAATGCTGCCCTCGTTGCTGCTCTGGAAAAACACCATATCGTAGCCCATATTTTTCGCCTTCGCGAAAAGCTCGTCGTTTATCGCCTGGAGCGAATCGCCGCCGTAGATAGTCGGCTCGCGCTCGCCGAGCAGGTTCAGGTTGGGACCGTTTATTACCAGAATTTTCATTTTTTACCCTCCGATACAGGATTTAATTGAAAAAATCGCCATGATTATGAAAACAATGCCGATCAGCACCGCCGCCACTTTCAAAAAGCCGAGTGCGGTAGATGCCGCCGCCTCGCCTATCTCTCCGATGATAATGATCGTGCGCCGCTGAAAAAAGTCCAGCAACAGACTTCCGAGAAAATTCAGAAGCAGTATCAGCGCAGCCGCCGCCAAAAAGATAAGCGCCGTTTTGAAAAAGGGTATGATCTTCATCCCGGCTTCCATCGTATTCGCCAGCAGAATTATCTTTTGCAGTCCAAGCGCGTACAACAGCATATATACCAGATTCGGCAGCATTGGGATAAGGATAAGCACTGCCACGGCAAACACCAGAAGCGCGTTCAAAAAGATGTTCCCGCCGTTCCACAGTCCGACGAAGCCCTCCGCCGCGAGCGGATACAGCAGTCTTACCAGAACTCCCGTCAGAAACATTCCCACGTTGTCATAAAGATAATCCACCGTTACCTTTTCAAAAAAGTTCATATCCTCCATATCGCTTATATTAAGCGTGAAAAAGTCACGGCCGTCAAGAATGAGATGCTTAAGCGCGGAGGTATATGTAAATACGGCGCACACCGTGAAATAAAAGAACATCAGCATTCCGCTGCCCATCTCCAGCGATTGAATATACTCGAACGCCTGAAGCAGCTCCGCAATACCGTAATAGAGGAATTCAAGCGGGAGAGCGTTCATAAACCCATTTGTAAACTCAAAGCCCTCTCCCATTTCCTCTGCCGAAACAGCGGCGTTTCCCCACGGCGTAAAAAATATGCCCGCAATAAACACCGCGATATACAGCACCGTTCCGATGACAAGCTTTTTATGCTCGGAAATAAAATCAATGACCATAGGTTATTTCAGACTTTCGTAATATCTCTTCATCTCGGCAGCGTCCTCCGCCTGCGTGCCGTCGCTCTCGCATATTATCGACGGCTCCAGACCGCGACTGCGGAACTCCTCCATCAGCGGCTCATACGCGGGACCGTACTGCTTGTCCTCGAACGTGAGATGTCGCTTTTCACCGCCTCCCGTGTACTCTATCTTGCTGAAGTGGACGTGCATATTCGACAGGCGCTCATGCCCGAGCTCGTTCTCGATGAGATCCAGGATTTTCGCGTAATCCTCCCGCGACTTTATGCCGCCGAGAGTACGCGCGTTGAGATGCCCGAAATCCACCGTCGGCAGGAAACGCTCGTCGACTCCGCACAGTTCGAGGACTTCCTCAAGCGTGCCTAGCTGGTTTATCTTGCCCATGGTCTCGGGACAGATGATGATATCGGACAAACCGTTATCGTCAAGCGCTTTCTGCGCAAGCTTTAAGGTCTGCTTGGCAAGATATGTCGCCTCGGCTCTTGTCATTTTCGCGCAGGAGCCGGAATGTACCACTATTTTCCGCGCGCCGACGGACTTCGCCGCCTTAGCGGACTCGAGAATATAGTTTACGCTGTTCAGGCGCTTTTCCTCCTCAACGGAAGAAAGCGAGATGAAATACGGCGCGTGAAGCGTAACGTAAATGCCGTGCTCCTCGGCAAGTCCCGGCAGTTCGTTGACGGTCGCCTCGCTTATGCGCACGCCGCGTCCGCACTCGATCTCGTAGCCGTTCAGCCCCAACTCTTTCAGGTACTGCGGCAGATCGGCGGGAAACTTGCGTTTTCCCCAGCTCAGCGAATTGCCGCCCGGTCCGAATGCTGTCTCTTATGCACGTCTCCGAGCCCACGAGCCCGTG
>CAMWVP010000127.1 GCA_947177735.1 uncultured Clostridia bacterium | reverse complement strand
GTCTGACCTGCCCGGTTTCCGAGGAAGTCTATTACATACACATTCTTATTATATACCATTTTTTTCGCATTTGCAATAGTATTTCGATGAAATCTTCCGCAAAATGAAATTTCGCCAAAAACGATAAAAAGCCGAAGAAAGTTGAAAAATCTTCGGCTTTTTTTCTAATTATTTGCAGTTGATTGCAGCCGTCACACTCATTTGTGCACGCTGCTGTTTTTCAAGACCAGCTTTTTGATGAACTCCGAGGTGTGAAGCGGTCGACCGTTAATGATACCTTGTATCAGATCCGCGTCGAAAGCCCGAGCGTTCTCGAGTGCTTTGGCGTTGTCAACGCCCTTGATACAGACGGTGATACCCTTTTCGTGGGCGCGCTCGATGACCGACTTTACGAACGCCGCGGAGACGGGATCGTCGCTGAGCCGTCTGCTGCGGAGCTTTATGCAGCGCACGTAGGGGTTTTCGAGGGGCGCGGCGGTGAAGAAGTTCCCACCCTTGTCGTCGGCGATTATGTTCACGCCGCTTGCGGACATACTCTTCAGGTAGCTGCTTCGCATACCGAGCGTGCCCTCGTTCTCCGAGACGGAGATGCTGATAGCCTCGGGCGGCAGTGAATATTCCAGCAGCGACTTGCGCAGAATGCTCAGCCCGACGTCGGAGTTCAGGATGTTCTCGGGAATGTTGAATGCGACGCGGAACTGCGTCAGCCCGACCTCCCGTACAGCCGTGCAGAACTCGCATATCCTGTCGACAACGAACTCGTATATCTCGTTTGTCAGCCCCATACGTTCGATGACGGGGAGAAAGCGGTCGCGCGAGACGATTATATCCCCGTTGCTCCAGAACAGGTGTGCCTCGCAGCATTGGAGCGCCCCCGTGCGCGCGTCAACGATGGGTGTGTACAGGAAGTAGAAGCCCTTGAAACCGTCCTCGGCAGCCTCCATAACGAGCTTTTTCACGCGGAGGTTGTTGTCGAGTTTTTCCTCGATACCGTCCGAGTAGCTCACCGCGTCGTGCAGCTTTCTGTCCTTGGCGAGACGGAGCGTTCTCGTTGCCACGCGAACGCACTCCGAAACGTCGTCCGCGTCGTTGGGGAACATACTGATACCCGCGTAGATATCGAGCCTGTTTTCGCTGTCGTTGACAAACCACGGCGAACGGAACTTCCCGAGTATCGACTCCGCGAGGCTCATAGCGTCCTCACGCGCCGCGCCGTTCATCGTCACAAACAGGATATCGCTCGAGAACATATACACTTTTTTCTCGTTGTCGGTCGGTATTGCGGAGATGTACTCCGCAATACTGCGTATTATTTCCTCGGCGTAACGGAAGCTGTATATCTCGGACAGCTCCTTGAGGTTAGCTATCTCGATGGAGATCACCGCGCCGTTCGCGCCCTCGGCGATATGCGCGTTGAAGTCGCGCTCGAACGCGCTGCGGTTCGGTATGCCCGTGGTAGTGTTGAAGTAAGCCAGCCGCAGCAGGTGCTCCTGCGATACGGCGAGCTCGTTCTCCATAAACGAACGGTAGATGACCGTCGAGATTATCTGAGTGATGTTGCGGATCATTTTTCTGTCGCGGTTCGTCCAGACCCTCGCGCCGTCGCTTGCCATAAAGACGATAACTCCGCGCGAGATGCCGTTTTCGTACACTCTCGACAGGGCGCAGCTGTGCCCTTTGCTTATCTCGGCGCCGCGCAGCTCGTCCTCATGCATACATACCACCGCGTTGTTGTCCAGCTCGCGGTTGATGTTTTGGTTGAACGGATCCTTGGAGACCATAGGGATAATATTTCCCGAATCGTCCCAGCGGTATACCTTGACGGGCATTACGCTGTCGTTGCAGAAAAACAGCTCGTCAAGCGCGAAGTACTCGCGGATAAGCGGGATAATGCTGCCGAATGAGGCAGCGGTGCTTTTGCTCTGGAGTATCTGGGAGTAGATATTGTTGACCAATATCTGATCCTCAAAGTTCTGACCGAGCAGCTTATTCGCCTTCTGGGAGTTCTCCATCTCCTCGCACAGCACAACATACGAGTTCGCGATCTCGGAGAGGGTCTGCACCATCGTTTCGAGCAAAGGAACGCTGTCCTTGATATCCTCCAGCGACTCGCCCGCGATTATCCACGTAGCGACCGTGTGGTGCTTTACGCGCACGCTCATACTGCGCTGATAGCTCATCTTGTTGAGGTTTATCCGTCTGTCCTGCGCCGCGGCGAGCAGATTGCCGTCCTCGCCGATTATTGCCGAATGCATTCCTTTAATGCGCGCAAACGGGAGCTGTATACGCTCGAGATAATCCTGCCCGAGAATGTCAAGCAGCCGCGGAGTGTTGCTCTGCGAGGACATCATCGAGTTCTCGACCTTGCTGCGGAACGAGCGGAGCACCGCGTCCTCGCCGCTACAGTCAAGATACTCCGTCACGTCGAAAAGCATTCCCGTGAGCTGCTTCAGCGTGCCGTCTGCACGGAACTCGGGAGCTGCGGATATGTAATACCACCTCATCGTGCCGTTGCACTTTAAGCGGATATGCGCCTTGACCCCGTCCGTCCGACCATTGATGACGTCGCTCACTACGTCGCAGAACGGCTGATAGTCCTCGGGGCAGATTATCTCCCCGAGCAGCGCTGTTTTTCCCGAGGAGAACGGGTTCTCCTCCGGGATGAAATCTATCGGAAAATCAGGCTGA
The DNA here is from genome assembly GCA_947177735.1 of uncultured Clostridia bacterium. Classification (GTDB taxonomy): domain Bacteria; phylum Bacillota; class Clostridia; order Oscillospirales; family Ruminococcaceae; genus CAG-115. Next base: position 6,712 of record CAMWVP010000127.1, on the reverse strand, counting down.
TACCGCATTACGAACGCGAAATTGCCGCTGTTCTTTACCGCCTGTTCAAGCTTATCTGACATACTCAACACCTCTTAATTGTTATGGGAGACATTCTCCCGTAAAATTTCCCGTTTATTTTCCCCGACAACTATTGTGAAATCGTTTTCACAAATAGCCCCGATAAACTCTATTCGCTGTGCATGATCTTTTTCCCCCATGTTGTCCGTTGTGATACGCCATACGGCTTTCGGCGGCGGTGCTGAGACCCCTGATAATAACGCGCAAAACTATTATATGATACGCACGCCGAAGTGATAACCCGCCCGGGCGTTATTCTCCACTTTTACTGTGTACATTATAACATAAATCTTTCAACATTTCAACCCCTTTTTTGTGATTTTCACAATTTTTTCATATAAGTTTATCCGATAATTCTCAGCTTGTCTAAAAGTTGTATAATAAAAAACGACGGGGCGTGAAAACAGCCCCGTCAAAATTGCCAATTGTCGGAAAAAATTGTTACAAATCCACAAAAGTTTTTATGTGCCGCGACCGCTTTTGGCTCTTGTGCCAAATCGACAGACAGCTTATTCGATCTCGACGAACATTCCCAGCAGCTCGAGTTCGGCGTCGTACAGCCAAAGCTTGCCGCCGTCGGTCTTTACGAAGAGCAGTTCGCCGCTGTCGGCAGTGACCTCGATGAGTTCGTCTCCGCCGTTGACTTCGGGAGCGGTCGGCGTGCCGTTGTCCTCGGGATTGGCGGGCATGATGTTGGTCTCGTCAGCAGAAGGCATTTCGTAATAACTGTCCTCGCTGCCGCCCCCCCCGCCGGACGTGGATATCGCCTCGAACCGTCTGACCGTGCCGTTTATCGTCAGTGTGATCATGCCCTCGGAGAACGAGACAGTCGTAGAACATCCCCAGAAGTTTTCGGGTTGTTGGTGCTCTAAGCTGCCCGAGTTGTCGGAGTTGCTTTTGCCGTCGCTGTATTGGGGTGCGCTGTCAGCGTCGTCGCCGCGATTCTCGTCGCGGTTCTCGGAGGGAGGTTCGTCGTTGACCGCGCCCGCGGGTTTGGTCGGGTCCTCCGCCGGCGCGTTGTTCATATCCGCGTCGCCCCCATTTTGGTCGCCTAAATATGAGCCGTCCATATTTGGGGTGCAAATATTTTGGGTGCCCATATCCGCGCCGCCCGCCAAGCTTTCCGTACTCGGTCTTAATGCGCTCGGCGCCATGTTCATTCCGCCGGAAGTAATAAACCTATTCCCGGCAGTCAGCATGATCGCCGTAAAGCCTATGACCAGGCAAGCCGCCGCCGAGCCGCATATCGCCGCGACTCTCCTCACGGGGAACGGTTTGCGCTTGGGAGCCGCCAGCTTTTCGGCAACGCCCTGCCTGATACGCTCCATAGCCTGCTCGTCGGGCATAGCGCTGTTCATTTCACTTTTGTATTCTTCTCTGAAATCCATTACAGCTCCACCTCCCCAAGCAGCTTTCTGAGCCTGTCGCGGGCGCGCGACAGGTGCGTTTTTACGGTCGCGGGGCGTTCTCCGGTTACCTCGCTTATCTGCGCTATCGACATATCCTCGAAGTAAAACAGGTGCACCACGGTGCGGAATTTCGGCGGAAGCTGCATAACGGCAGCGTGCAGCGTTCCGTGCAGCTCTTTGTTCTCGGCATTCCGTGCAACGTCGTCGTCGGCAGCGATATCCGCAAGCGTGTCGATATCCTCAAAACGTGCGCTGTGCTTGAAATGCGACGAGCGCGCGTAGCTGTTCACGGCGTTTACCGCGCACTTTATCAGCCATGCCTTGCGGTGCTCCTCGCTTTCAAATGTAATGTCGGCGCCGAAGTACCGGACGAACACGTCCTGCGTGACGTCCTCCGCGTCGGCGCGGTTAGACAGGCGCGACCAAGCGATGCCGTAGACGGTCGGCGTGTACATTCGCATGACCGCATCAAAGCTCTCGCGCGTTACCAGAGATAAAGCTTCCATAAAATTCTCCGCTTCTATATGTAATACCGCATAAAGGTTAAAAAGGTTTCACTTTTTTTCGGGATAAATAAAAATTTTTTCAACAAGCAGACCGACAACAGAGGAACGGCGCTTTGTTTTTCCTGTTTTTGTTTTTTTCATATGCTTTCGGTGAAGTCAGAGAACGGTCTCCGAATGACGTGTGACGTGGCAGCCTATGTTCACTGCGACCGGCAAGCCCGCTATATGAGTGGGAGCCTTTTCGATGTTGACGTACAGCGCGGTGACGGTGCCGCCAAAGCCCTGAGAGCCTATTCCCAGGCGGTTTATGCCGTCGAGCATAGCCTGCTCCATTTCGGCGTACAGCGGCTCGGGGTGACGAAGCTCCAAGCCCCTGCACAGCGCCTTTTTCGCCAGCAGCGCGGAGTACTCGAAATCGCCGCCAATGCCCACTCCCACAACGATGGGCGGGCAGGGGTTGCTTCCCGCGAGCGAGACCGTCTCCACGACGAACGCTATAATATCTTCCTTTGTCGCCGAGGGAGTGAACATTTTAAGGCGGCTCATATTCTCGCTGCCGAAGCCCTTTGGCGCGACCGTGAGCCTTATCCTGTCGCCGGGGACGATACGCGTGTGGATAACGGCGGGGGTGTTGTCGCCCGTATTGACGCGCTCTAACGGGTCGCGGACGATGCTCAGACGGAGCCTGCCGTTCACATACCCCTCGGCAACGCCCTTATTTACCGCGTCCTCGAAGCTGCCGTTGATGTGCACGTCCTGACCTACCTCGGCAAAAACGACCGCCATACCGGTGTCCTGACATATCGGCACACCAAGTTCCGCGGCACAGTCGATATTCGATACGATATCGCCGAGCACGCTCTTGCACAGCTCGCTTTCCTCGCTGTCGGCGCTCTGCTCTATGCACTCCCTCATTCCGCGCGGCAGGTGAAGATTAGCCTCCACGCACAGCGCCGCGACTGCCTTTGTTATCTCGGTTGCATTTATTTCACGCATTGTCATCGTCCTCCGTGTTCGTTTCATTCATTATACCGTAATTCAACGTAAAAGTCAACTGCGACTCATCTCTCAAAGGCGATCTTCCCGTCGACCACCACCATACACGGCGAGGCGGTAACGTCGAGCGGGGAGACGTTGTCGGCGAATACGGCGAAATCGGCGTTCTTTCCGACCTCGACCGAGCCCAGGATATTACCGACGCCGAGCACCTCGGCGGCGTTCACTGTTATGCTGCGCAGCGCGTCCTCGCGTGAGAGCCCTCCGCGCACCGCGAGCGCCGCCGTGAGCGGCAGGTACTGTATCGGGGTCTCGGGGTGGTCGGTGCAGATGGCGAACTTTATGCCGTGTTCGCGGAGTATTCGCGGCGTAGAGATATCGTGGTTGGCGAGCTCGGGTTTGCCGCGGTCGCCCATCAGCGGACCGAGCACGACCGACGGATTGTCCTCGGCGAGCTCTTCCGCGATAACGCCGCCGTCTGTGCAGTGTATCAGCACGTAATCAAGGTCGAACTCCTTGGCGATACGCACCGCCGTGAAGATATCGTCAGCGCGGTGGCAGTGAAAGTGAGCCTTCAGCTTGTCCGACTTATCAAACAGCGGCAGCAGAGCCTCGCATTTAGCGTCGAAGTCGGGCTTGGAGACCTCGTCGTCGGTGCCCTTGGTGCGGCGGTATTCCTCCATATCCTCCTTGTAGCGCAGCGCCTTCTGGAGCTGCTCGCGGATAATGGCGGCTGTCGCCATACGGGTTATCGGGGTCTCGTCACGGTCGTTGTAGGAGGATTTGGGGTTTTCCCCCAGCGCGAATTTGATGGCGATCGGCGACTTGATGAGCAGCTTGTCCACGCGCTTAGAGCCATAGGTCTTGAGCAGCTCGAACGAGCCGCCGACGGGATTGGCGCTCCCGACGCCCGTGCACACGCAGGTAACTCCCGCGCTCACAGCGTCCGCGAAGCACCTGTCCATCGCGTTTATGCTGTCGACAGCGCGAAGATGCGGCGTGGAGGGGTCGGTAACCTCGTTGCCGTCGTCGCCCTCGAGCTGCATCGAATAGCAGTCGCTCCACATTCCGAGATGGCAGTGCGCGTCGATAAAGCCCGGGTAGAGCGTTTTCCCCGTGCCGTCGAGCTCCTCCTCGCCCGTCGGGATGTACCCGCTCATATCGCCGACCTCGGTGATTATCTCCCCGAAACGTACAAAGCCGTGCTCATAGTCGCGGTCGGACATTGTTTTGATCTTAACGTTCTTGATTACCATAATGCTCCTTATCGTTCGATTTCAGTTTTTGTGTCTCGGGCGCAGGTGCTCCTCGTAATACCTCACGAGCTTAACTATTTCCTCGGCAATGATCGAATCGCGGGCGTTGCCGTTGACCATACAGACGGAGTTGCGGCGGTATATCACGGCGCGCTTGTCGTACAGCTCGCGGAGTTGGGCGGGCGTGTTGTTGACGACGAGCGGACGGTTCGTGTCTCCGCTTATGCGGTTGTAGCAGACGTCGAACGCCGTGTTGATGTAGACGGACAGCCCGCTTTCACAAGCAAAGGCAGCCGTCTCGTCGTTGATCAGCGCACCGCCGCCCGTCGCTACTATGCTGCCGTCGGAGAGCTCGCGGATGTATTTAGCCTCGAGCTGCCTGAAATGCGGCTCGCCGAACTTGTCAAATATTTCGGGGATCGTCATTCTCTCGGCGTTGACGATGTAGCGGTCGAGGTCGATGAAGCGTCTGCCAAGCGTGACGGCGATCTGCCGTCCGACGTGGCTCTTTCCGCAGCCCATAAAGCCGCACAGGTACACGCTTAACGGCTTGTTCATACCAAAGCCTCCATATCCGCGATCAGCTTGTCGATGTCTTCCTTATTATAAGCAGCGTTATCCCATATCTCGTGAGCGGCTACCGCCTGCAATACCAGCATAGCCATTCCCGTCATTGCCTTGCAGCCCTTTTCGCGCGCGGTCTTGGCGAGGAGGGTCTCCTTGGGGTTATAGATGGCGTCGAACACGAATTTCACGCGGTCGAGCACATCGGGCGCGCAGGGCATTCTGTCGACTTTCGGGAACATTCCCACGGGGCAGGCGTTCACGAGCAGGTCAAATTCCTCACCGCCGAGCGCCGCGGCGGAGAGCCCCTCCGCGGGTATCTTGACAGCCTTTACCTTAGCGGTCGGCTTCATTGCCTGAATCTCGCCGATAACGGCGGCGGCGAGCGGAAGATCGTTTTCGAGCGCCGCGATGGTGAGCTCCCCGCCGTTGAGAGCGGTCTCGATAGCCATCATACGCCCCACGCCGCCGCAGCCGATGAGCAGCACGCGCGAGCCGAGCGACGCGCCGAGCAGCTCTATGGACTTGGTGAAACCGATGCAGTCGGTGTTGTAGCCGACCTTTTTCTCGCCGTTCTTGACGCAGTTCACCGACTTGTAACGCTCCGCGCCCTCCGACAGCTCGCCGCAGTAATCTATTATCCCGATCTTATGCGGTATCGTGATATTGAACCCGTCAAATTCCGACAGAAACCCGAATTTGCTTTTCAGTTCCTCGGGTGCTATATCCTCCAGTGTGTACTCCACCTTTTCTCCCGAGAGCTCGAAAAGCCGCGTGTGTATCTGCGGAGACAGCGAGTGTCCGAGGGGATGACCTATCAAACAGAATTTTCTCATTTGTGTAACTCCTTAATTGTGATGTAATTATCCTTTAAGCGCTGCGAGCGCCTTGTCCAGCGTTTCGGCATTCTCGACGTTGACGTTGACTACGCCCTTGAGGGTCTTTTTGACCAACCCCGAAAGCACCTTGTTCGGGCCCAGCTCGACAAACGCCTCTATGCCGTCGGACTGCATCGCGAAGAGCTCGTCCGCGAATCTGACGGGTGAGCAGATGTGCGCTGCGAGGTAGGAGGGCATATCCGAGAAGTCCTCGAGCTTTTTGCCGTAAAGATTTGCGTAGTAATCGCAGCTCGGAGCCTTGAACCCGAATCCCGAGACCGCCGCCTTGAACTCGTCCGCGGCGGGCTGCATAAGCTTGGTGTGGAACGCCGCCGAGACCGCGAGCTTTACGCTCCGCTTGCCGAGCTCTGCGAATTTCGCTATAGCCGCGTCCACCGCGTCGACCTCGCCCGCGATAACCGTCTGGACGGGAGAGTTATAGTTTGCGGGCGCGACAAATCCGCCGACCGAGCCGCATACCTCGTCGATAAGTGCGTTGTCCGCGTTCAGAACGGCAGCCATCGCGCCCTTGGAGTTCTCCGCCGCCTTTGCCATCGCCTCGCTGCGGAGCTTGATAGCCTTGAACGCGTCCTCGAGCGAGAGCATCCCGCTTGCGTACATCGCCGCGTACTCGCCGAGAGAGTGACCCGCGACCGCGGCGTTCTCCACGTCGTTCTCACGCACCGCGCAGAGCGCTATCAGGGAGACGGTGAATATCGCGGGCTGGGAGAGACGCGTCTGCGCGAGCTCCTCGGCGGTGCTGTCGGTGAGCTTTTTCAGCAGATCAAAGCCGAGAATATCCGAGCCGCACTCGAGAATCTCCTTCGCCGCGCCGTATCTCTCCGCCAGCTCCGCGCCCATGCCCGGATACTGAGAGCCTTGTCCCGAAAATAAAAACGCTGTTTTCATAAAAAATCCTCCATAAAACATGAAAATTTATTGACGAATTGAAAAAAGGGTTGACAAATTGCCAAAAATAGGGTAAAATATAAAGTGGTATGTTTTGGAAAATTGCATTGGCGGCTTTCTTTGCCGACCCCAAA
>CAMWVP010000126.1 GCA_947177735.1 uncultured Clostridia bacterium | reverse complement strand
AGTATCTTCTCGTAAATATCGCTCGGCAGCGTGCCGGGAATACTTCCCGCAAGCACCAGAACATCGCCGTTCTCCAGCTTGTCGAGTTTTCCGAATAGTTCTTCGATAGCCTTATCGGGAATTTTTGGTCCCTGACAGTTAAGCTCGGTTTCCTCGCCCGACTTGATCTTGACGTTGATACGCGAGCAGCCGCTTTCGAGATGAACGAAATCCGTTTCAACACCCTTTTCCGTTGCGCCGTCCTCGATAGCCCTGCCAGTGAACCCTGCCACAAATCCGAGAGCCTTCGACCTTATCCCAAGCTCGGCAAGCACCATTGAAACGTTTATTCCCTTTCCGCCGACGTACATTTCCTCGGACTTGGAGCGGTTGGTCATTCCGACGACCAGCTCATCGGTGCGGATAACGTAGTCGATAGCGGGGTTGAACGTGACCGTGTATACCATTATAATACCTCCTTTACGGACGTTTCGTTTGAATATTTTTTATCCGTTGCCTTATCGGTGATTATCTGCCCTTTTTTCAGCTCGGCAAACTTTGATGCGGTTATCTTGCCGAATTTCGAGTGATCCCCGAGAATGTATACCTCCCTGCTTCGCGTTATCGCGGTGGATTTCACCGTTGCCTCGCTCATATCGGGAGTTGAAAAGCCTCCCTTTATGGATATTCCGTTCACGCCCATAAAGCATTTCGTGAAATTATACCGAGTAAGTGCTATGACCGCTTCCGCGCCTACTATCGCTTCTGTGGTGGGCTTGACCTCTCCGGGGAGGATAAGCACCTTGCAGCCCCTCTGTGCCAGTCGCTTGGCGTTTATGAAAGCATTTGTCACGAACGTGACTGATTTTGACGGAATGAAATCGATCATTTTTTCTGTAGTCGTTCCCGCGTCCAGATAAACGAAATCTCCGTCCTTGATGAGTGATGCGGCATACCGTGCTATTGCGGTCTTTTCCTCTACAAACATATTCGACTTTTCCTCGACATTATGCTCAAACGAGGTGAAATTCTCTCCGATCGCCATTGCGCCGCCGCGAACCTTGACAAGCATTCCGTTATCTGCGAGTAATGCCAGGTCTCTTCGGACAGTGGATTCCGACGCGTTAAGCAGCGCGCAAAGTTCCCCGAGATCGGCTATCCGCTGCCGTCCGAGCGTGTCAAGGATAATCGAGTGCCGTTCTTCCGTAAGCAATTCTATCACTTCCCTTTTGAGAGATTTTGAAAGATTTTGACTTGTTGTGATTATATAATAACACATCCGTTTTCAAAAGTCAATCATTTTCTTTCAAAACCTCTCAAAATTTGTCATTTTCAGAGGGATATACAATTTACATATGAGTAGTTTGTGCAATTTACATAAAAACTTTCATAAAATCAAAAAATACCGGACACAAGATATAAATTGATAGCTACACTATTCGTCATAGAATCCCGCTTCTCGGAACGGTAGCACAGAAAATGCGACGTAAAGACGAATATATCACGATTATTATATGTTCGATTATGGCTCTCTTGATTGGAATAGCACTGTTTGACGCTTTGCCGCCGATCATAAGATATATCATAATAACCGCCGCGAGCTTCGGCACGGTGTGTGCCTCAATAATGTTTACAGTAACTCTGTTCACCGCCGTTCAGCAGACTCCGCCGCTTCTTCTCGGAAAATAATGGCGGTTATCATAGCTGTATCAAGCTGCTCACATCCACTGGGTCAGGCGATTTACGTACGTGGTGTTGTTCGGTGTACTTTCCGAAATTCCTTATGTGGTAATGATTGAAGCGGCGGTAATCTCTTTTATAGTCGCGCTATGCACTAAGAAAATATTTGCGCGCTTAGAGAATTCAAGTCAATTACCGTAATCCGTTCTCAAAGCTGATATAATTATACAAAAATACGCAGCCAAGGTGACGATGCTTTGGCTGTGACTTTTTATCCTTGCAGAGCTATCAAATAGCACTTGCAAGATGTCAATATTTATGATATAATAGATGCAATAAACATAGTTTTCTGCCGAATCGCACGAGATCGCAGTATAGTATTTGAGTAACTTTTGTGAACGTTTTGGAGGCGCAAATGAATGAGACAGAAATTAAAGGACTGCTAAAGGAGTACTCCGAAATACTGAATACACTTTATTCCGCGGGAATTGTCAGAACCTACAACAGCCCTGTGGGAGATTACGCGGAGTGGCTGGTCAGCACAAAGCTGGGTCTTACGCTCCAAAAGACCGATACATCGGGATATGACGCAATAGGCAATGACGGAAAACGTTATCAGATCAAAGGACGCTGGATGCACCCCGGGAAAAACGCAAGACAATTGACAGCTATCCGAGATTATGACATGAATCCGTTTGATTATTTAGTCGTAGTAGTATTTGGCATGGATTTTGAAGTTGAAGAGGCTTATCTTATTCCTTATGAGATTATCGGTAAGTACTTTCCGCATAATAAGCATTTGAACGGTATTATTGTAACTTTAACAAATAAGTTTATCTCTAATCCACAAGTTAAGCATATTAAGGAAAAGCTTATGTAGATAAAAAAGCGTTTTGATTATCAAACGTAATATGTTAGAAATAGGAGTAAAGAGTTATGGCAAATCACCAATCCAAAATACGGATTGATCTGACTGAATATAAAATCATACATAAATTTAAGGACACGCTTCGAAAAATTCAGTTGGTTTCAAATAATATTTGTTTTGGACCGATTCCCGATCCTAAAGATGAAGTCGAGCAGCGTCTGACTATTACTGCTGATGGACGAGTATGGCTTTCCCGTTATCGGTTCAGCTCTGAGCTTATTGAGAAGCGGTCTTTTTCAATTTCAGAAGAAGCTGTTAAAAAAATCATGAAAAGGGTAAGCGGTTTTTTCAAAAACGGAGACCCTGATTGCTTAGCGACAGATATCGGATTTTGGGATTTGGTGCTTACAAATACAAGCGGAAAAACCTTTAAATTCAGAGGTTCCTTGTGCCGCTTTCTGTGTTCGGAACTTGGTGAGTTGTCCGACATGATCAGAGCTGAATTGGCACGAAACGACCTTTTTGTGTTTGATGGTAATCCGGATTGTGTTACAAAAATAGAGGTCGGTTACCACCGCAGATCGAACATTATATCAAAGTTAAAGCACGAAGATGCGGGACGGGAATATATCGAAAACGAGCGCACCGAACGGCTCACCATAGATCGCGCTTCACAAACGATGGAGTATATCAGAGATTTAGGCTCGGATCGTAAACTGACCAACACCTATTATATGCCCGAAGAAATTACGGAGCTTCTTGATGATATATGGATCGACGGTCTCTCCGAAATTGAAGGAGACCCTCCCGACGCGCTTGTTGACCTAAATGAAAGCAAAGAATATACTCTCACCATTTTTACCAAGCACGGAGAAAAGCGTACTGTGAGCGGCACTTTTGACAAGAACGGGCTGCCTGTGGACTGGGAGGAATTTATTGAAAACATTTTTACATTTGTATCTTCTTATGGTTATTGCGAGCTTTTCGATAAAACAATATATGGGAAAGCCAAGCGCAGAAAATCGGATTTGATTTTTTGCAATGTAACATTTGAAGACGGAGGTCAAACTTATAGTTACATTGCGGACAGCGATGATTATTGCGAGGGCGACTTAGTGGTCGTTCCGGCGGGTAAAGACAACCATGAAGCCGTAGTTATAATTGAATCAATTGAGTATCATCAAGCAGACGACGCTCCGTTCCCCATTGAAAAAACAAAACACATCCTAAGAAGATATGAAGATGAGGACGAGTGATAGCGAATATCGCGTGGTAATAAAAATAATTTGCAATAATTTTGAGTTACATTTGCCAACCGCTGCGGTGGAACTTTTTGTTTGTAAATGATTTGTTGTGTTACAATAGATGTAAGACAAAAAAATGAAAAAGTGGTTGAGATCTGTTAAAGTAAAGTTACCACACCCAAATTAACAGAAAGGAACTCAACCACTATAGAATATTATAACAAAAAGGCAGTATTGTCAACATCAAATTCAGACAAAAAACGGATAATAGGGTTATTTAGGCAAACACATGATGTCGAATACGTCATACGCAGGTATCAGAGCCTGTTCAGGCTCTCGCTTGTTTTTTATTTTCTCGGTATGGTCTTTTTCCTCAGATCGGTAAGACGGTTCAGTGCGTTGTTTAACGTTTCGTCCTTTTTGGCGAAGTGCAGACGGATCAGATTGTTGATTGGCTCGCGGAAAAAGCTTGAACCGGGAACAGCGCCAACTCCCACGTCGCGCGCCAAAACCTCGCAAAACTCAAGATCGGATTTAAAGCCGAACTCGGAAATATCCAGAAGTATGTAATACGCGCCCTGCGGCACGGTGTGCGCTATCTTGAGGTCGTCAAGTCCTTTCAGGAACAGATCGCGTTTCGCGGTGTATTTCTCCTGCAAGTCCTTGTAATAATCGCCGCTGAACCGCAGCCCGACTACCGCCGCCTCTTGCAGCGGAGCAGCCGCTCCTACCGTAAGAAAATCGTGGACTTTTTTCGCCGCGTCGATTATATGCGGCGGAGCAATGATATACCCCAGCCGCCAGCCCGTTATCGAATAGGTTTTCGAGAGCGAGGAGCAAGAGATAGTACGCTCCCACATACCCGGCAGCGCCGAAAAATAAACGTGCTTGTTCGGCTTGTAGACGATATGCTCATAAACCTCGTCGGTGATCACAAAAACGTCGTATTTTTCCGCAAGCTCCGCGATAAATCTCAGCTCATCATAGGTGAAGACCTTGCCGCACGGATTGGACGGGTTGCAGAGGATAAGTGCCTTGGGGTGCTGCATAAACGCCTTTTCCAGCACGTCGCGGTCAAAGCTGAACTCGGGCGGAACAAGCGGAACATAAATAGGCTCCGCGCCGGAAAGTATAGCGTCCGCGCCGTAATTCTCGTAAAACGGCGAGAAAACCACTACCTTATCCCCGGGGTTCACGACGGTCATCATAGCCGCCATCATTGCCTCCGTGCTGCCGCAGGTCACAACGATCTCCGAGTTAGGGTCGATCGCTCTTCCCATAAGCCTCGACTGCTTCTCTGCAAGCGCTTCGCGGAAATTCTGCGCGCCCCATGTTACGGAATACTGATGATAATCCTCGCGCGCCACCTCGGCAAGGCGGTCGAGTATCTCCTGCGGCGGCTCGAAATCGGGAAAACCCTGCGACAGATTCACCGCGCCGTATTGCAGGGATATCCTCGTCATACGGCGTATCATCGAATCGGTAAAGGTAGCCGTTCTTTTTGATAATTCAAGCATTGTCATTCTCCCCCGAAAGAATATATGATTTTTTGTCGTTCAGAATGTGCAGCGGATCGAGCGCGTTTTTAATGCTGTTCATCACGGCAAGGTTCTCACCGCGCGTCTCGCGGAGAAAATACTCGCGCTTTGAAACGCCGATACCATGCTCGCCCGAGGTCACTCCGCCAAGCTCGTATGCTTTTCCGTAAATCTGTGACATAACTTCGTGCAGCTTGTCATGCCATTCCTCCTCGCCGCGGTCTCCGCGCACAACGCACAGATGTACGTTTCCGTCGCCCGCGTGCCCGAAGCTTACCATACGCACACCCGTTTCGCGTTCGACTTCCTTGACGTAACGGATAAACTCAGCGGTCTTGCTTATCGGCACGACGATATCCACGGGCTCCTGCTCCGAGGTAGCCTCGACCGCCTTAACGAGCGCTCCGCGAACCTTCCAGATATCGGCGGCGTAATCGGGGTCGTCAAGCGGGATATACTCCATAGCGCCCGTGTTCAGCGCAAGCTCGCGGATACGCTCCACGCTGCTCTCGACCTCCGCGCGCCGACCGTCAAAGGTCAGCAGGATATACGAACCCGCGTCGGGACGTGGATATTTCACCCCCGAAAAATCCTCTCCTAGCTTTGCCACGTCGCGTCCGATAAACTCCACAGCGGTAGGATTCGCGTTCGCGCGGAGAATTGCGAGAACGCTTTCAATACCGCTGTCAAGGTCGGGGTAGGCGATAAGCGCGGATTTGGAAAATTCGGGCTTGGGTATAAGCTTTAAAACGCATTTCGTGATAACGCAGAGCGTTCCCTCCGAACCGATAAACAGGTTTTTCAGCGACAGTCCGCTCGCGTCCTTGACGTTTTTTCCGCCGACGGTCATAATCGTTCCGTCGGCGAGCACGACCTCAAGTCCGCGGACGTAATCCCGCGTAACGCCGTACTTCACGGCTCGCATTCCGCCCGCGTTGGTGCTGATATTTCCGCCGATCGTGGACTGCTTCTCTCCGGGGTCGGGCGGGTAGAAAAATCCCTCGTCCTCAACGTATTTCTGAAAATCCTCAAGCAGTATCCCCGGCTCGACGGTCGCGGTCATAGTTGATCTGTCAAGCTCCAGAACTCGGCTCATCAGCGAAAAATCGAGAATTATCCCGCCGTCCTCGGGGACGGTCGAGCCGACAAGATTTGTTCCCGCGCCGCGAGGAGTGACCGGAATCCGCCGTTCGTGAGCCGCGCGCAGTATCGCGCTGACCTCCTCCGCGCTCTTGACGAACACCAATGCGGCAGCGCTGCCCTTGAGCCGCCCGAGCGTGTCGCTGAGATATTTTTCGTCAATGCTTTCGGTGATAACGCGGCTTTCGTCGCGAATTATATCACACAGCCAATCCATAGTGCCGCCCCCTTATTACGCGTTCCACGCGGGAATGAAGAAGCCCTTGTAGTTCTCCTCGAAGAATTTTTCCGTATCCGCGGAGCAGAACGCTTCCGCTACCTTTTTGTAGACCTCGTTATCGATATCAGAGGACTTCACGGCGATAACGCACACGAAGCTCTTGTTGCTCAGATCGACGTTTTCGTAGAAGATAGCCGAGTTCGGGTCAACTCCGTAGCTTGCGGCGTAGTTACCGTTTACGACCGCTGCCGCGATCTCGCTGTCGTCAACATACTGATACGTCATGCTCGCGTTGACCTCGACAAGCTCGACCTTGGAGGAAGTGATATCCGCGGTAGACGGCGTGCCCTCGTATTCGCCGAGCGTGAGCAGTCCCGCGTCGCGCAGGAGAATAAGCGCGCGTCCGTAGTTTGTTGCGTCGTTCGGCACGGCGATCTTGCCGCCCTCGGGAATATCCTCGATCTTTGTGTAATTCTTTGAGAAAATGTTCATTGCGATAACGAACGTGTCGGTCAATATCGAGATATCATAGCCGTTGGTGTTCTTGTCGTTCTCAAAATAGGCGTGGTGCTGAAACGCGTTCATCTGGATATCGCCGCCGTTCAGCGCGTTATTCGGCAGAGAGAAATCGGAGAACTGCACAAGCTCAACGGTTATACCCTCGTCAGCCAGTTTTTCGATAGTCGGCTTCCACAATTCTTCGTAGACAGCGCCGGTAACTCCCAGCTTAACGACCTTGTTTTCGCTCTTCGAGCAGCCCGTAATTACGGTAAACAGCAATGTGATAACGACCGCAAGCGCGGTAAACTTGATTGTCTTTTTCATATGTACTACCTCTCTTTGTTCTTTTTATTTAGTGTGTATTTTTCTTTGCGATAAGATTTCCGATAAACTGGATTATCGAAACGATCAGTATCACAAACAGCACGGACACCCAGATTATGTCGTAATGCCCGTAATTGTAGCCCCATGTAATAGCGTAATCTCCTAAGCCACCCGCGCCGACATAGCCCGCCATCGCGGTGAGACCTATGAGATTTATCAGCGTTATCGTTGTGCCGCGCGCGATAGACGGAATGCTTTCGCGCAGATAAACAGTGAAAATTATTGACAGCGGACTTTTGCCCATTGACTGCGCCGCCTCGACCGGTCCGTGACCGACGTTTGCGAGAGCAGTCTCGACCTGCCTCGCGAAAAACGGCACGGACGCGACGACAAGCGGAACGATAACGCCGCGCACGCCGATCTTCGTTCCCATTATCGCCTTGGTAACGGGCAGCAGTATCGCGATAAAAATAACGAACGGTACGGAGCGGCAAACGTTGATTATCTTGTCAAGGATCTGATACACGACCCTCTGCTGCATTATGCCGCCGTCCTTGGTCACCGTCAGCACTACCCCCAGCGCCAGACCGCACACGAACATTACCGCGCCAGACCACAGGGTCATTTGCAGCGTCGCCAAAATGCTGTCGAACAGCCTATCGGTATTCGCCATAACGTTGGGAATTATTTTGTTAAGCAGCTCCACTCTTTATCACCTCCACAGCGACGTTTTTCTCTATCAGGTATTTCACCGCTTCCGTTATCTGTTCCCGTTTGCCGCTTATTACAGCGACCGTGCCGCCGATCGGCGCTCCCTGAACGATATCCACGTCGGCGAATACGATGTTCAGCAGCACTCCGAATTTCTGCGTGACCGCGGAGATCAGCGGCTCGGAAACGCTCCGCTCGGTGTATGTCAGCTTTACCACAATATCACTTTCGTTCAGAGGAACTGCGGCGGGGTTATCCTCAAGCAGCGTGTGTATCTTCTTGAGATTTGATGTTGTCGCGATAAAGTCCTTGGTAAGCCTTTCCTGTGGGTCTGCGAAGACGGAGAACGTCTCGCCTTCCTCAATAACGCTGCCGTGATCCATAACCGCCGTTCTATTGCATATCTCCTTGACCGCCGACATCTCATGTGTTATCAGCACGATCGTGATCCCGAAGTCCGCGTTCAGTTTTTTCAGCAGCGCGAGAATTTGTTTTGTGGTCTGCGGATCGAGCGCCGACGTCGCCTCGTCGCAAAGCAGTATTTTCGGGTCGTTGGCGAGCGCCCTTGCGATAGCCACGCGCTGCTTCTGCCCGCCGGAAAGATTGCTCGGATACACGTCGGCCTTATCCGCTATCTCCACGAGCGACAACAGCTTCAGCGCCTTTTCGCGCATCTGCGCCCGTGTAAGTCCGCTTCCGCGAAGTGCATAGACAACGTTATCAAGAACGGTACGTGAGGGCATAAGGTTAAAGTGCTGAAAGATCATTCCGATCTTCTTCCGTGCCGCGCGAAGCTCCTTAGCCGAAAACCTTGTGATGTCCTTTCCGTCAATAAGAACCTGCCCCGACGTCGGGCGCTCCAGCAGATTTATACAGCGCACAAACGTTGATTTTCCCGCGCCCGAAAACCCGATGATACCGAATATATCTCCGTCGTTTATCGTGAGCGTAACATTTTTTACTGCCTCGACAGTCTGTCCCGATGATGCGTAGGTTTTGCAGACATTTTTCAGCTCTATCATATGGGATCACACCCCCTTGCAAATAAAATGTAAAATTATAACCTATTTAATCGATAGGCTTAATATACTATTGATTATACCACATAATATCCCCCTTGTCAAGAACTTTTCAGGAAAAAATGAAAGATGTCAAAAATATACAAAATACATCAACTTTATAGATAAAATTTGCGTATAACGGCAATTTTTCATATTCCCTATAAAACACATCTGCGAACTAGTGTACTGTCCCACTCAAAATTAACATATCCGCAGGGCGCAAGTTCGCCCTT
>CAMWVP010000125.1 GCA_947177735.1 uncultured Clostridia bacterium | reverse complement strand
CGGCGGGGAAAACCGCATAAAATAAGGCTTTAAATTTTATAAAAACGATTTAATCGGTATTTCCGTAAATTCATTATACTACATTATCCAACATTTGTCAACAGAAAAAGCCGCAATGTGACATTTGTCTTTCTTGCGGTAATTGGTAATATATGGTAAAATATCCGTGTACAGCTTAAAAGGGGGAGAGAAAATGGAAGTTTTCGGAGAGATGAGATTTGACGGATTCTGCGCGCGAACCTCGGCGGCGATAGGCGGCTTTGCGGCGGCGCTTATCGGAATATCCCTCGCGGACAGCTCCGCGATGCCGTATGCGGCGGGGTGTGCGGGGGTGTTCGTCTGGGAGCTTTGCGCGTGCGGAATGCTGACCTTATACTTCGATATGCTGGCGTATTCGGCGGCGGCAGTGTTCAAGGAATGGGTGTGCCCGATATTCTCGCTCGCGGATTCGGCGGCTTTGGCGCTCAAGCTGCTGTTTGTGCTCGCGCCGTTTTCGCCGCCGAATGAGGACGAACTGTTCCTGCGTTTCGCGGCACTAGTCGCGGACGTGTTCCTGTCGCGGCGGCATCTGCGGCATACGCGCGAAAAGGTCGTCGGGTATTGACAAAAAAGGGCGAATATGATATAATGTAATCGGTGTATTGATTTTGCGAGGGGGGTTCGTATGCATAATTTCGCTGTTGAGTCGGAACGCCTGATACTCCGCCCACTGACGGTCTCCGACGCGGAGGCTGCGTTTGAGTGGGTGAGCGACGAGCGCGTTGCGCGATACATGGTGTATACGGTTTACAGCTCGGTCGAACAGGTTCGCGAGTGGCTGAGATTCGTTGAAACGGACGCGAGCACTTACAATTTCGGCTTTGAGCGCAAAAGCGACGGGCTGCTTATCGGCAGCGGAGACGTCGGTCCCGACAGAAAAAACGGCTGTTGGGGCTTCGGCTACAATTTCCGTTATGACTGTTGGGGGCACGGTTACGCTACCGAGGCGGTGCGGGCAATGATGAAGTTCGCGCACGAGCGTTTCGGCGCGGAGAGGTTCGTCTCAAGCCACGCCGAGCCCAACAAGGCATCGGGCAGGGTAATGGAAAAGTGCGGACTGCGGTTTTGCGGTTACGGAGAGTTCTCAAAGCTTGACGGGAGCTGCGGTATGCGGTCAATGGAATACGAGGGAGAATACGCGGAATGAGCCTGTTCAATACAAGAAAAGAGGGCAGCAGAAAGGAACGCTCCGAGAAATTTCTGCTAAGCCAGAGCGTTCGGATAAATCCGAATCTTCCCGAGATCGCCAACGAGGCGGACGCGGAGATCAAATCCCCCGAGGAGGCTGTCAGGCGTGTTGTGTGCGCGTTTCTGGCGGCGCAGATAGCTATCGACATCTGTAACGGCGAAACAGGCACAGAATCCGCGGAGTTCTTTACAAATATCATTCGGGAGCTCGGCTTGGAGAACGAGCTTACCGACGACGAGAAGAAATATTTCGCGCTCGCCGACGAAAGCGCGCCGCGCATTTCTCCCGAGGACGCAAATCAGTTCCAATGGCGCATTGAAATGTGTATGCCGCTGTTCTGGGCGTGCGGATTTCTCGGAGACGACGATCTGTCGTTCCCGTCCGATATCACCGACACCACCGATCTGATAAGGCTGCTCGGCGGCTGTCACAGCTTTGAGGACGTTATGTCGCATGTTAAAATGCACACGGTCTCCGAGATACTCGATAACGCCGACGTTTGTCTGCGAATGGACTGGGCGTGCGTTGAGGCGCGTATCAAGAACGACCGCTCGATATGCGGAAACCTTATGAGCGACGTCGTTATGGAGCAGCACAAGGGCTTCAATTGGCTTATCGGCGCGTTTGACGCGGAGGATTGGGATAACGTCAGAGCGCATACTTAAAAGGTGCTATGATAGATTACATTGAAAAAACACCGTCCGCCGACGAATACAATACGCTTACAAATTCGGTCGGCTGGGGCGTTACCGAGAGCGGTATCGTTCAGACGGCGCTCGCGAATTCGCTGTATACGGTCTGCGCTTACGACGGCGAAAGGATCATCGGTTTCGGAAGGCTTATCGGCGACGGGGTCATGTTCCTGTACGTTCAGGATATTATGGTGCTCCCCGAATATCAGGGGCAAAAGATCGGCACGGAAATCATGGAACGCATTGTGAAAAAAATTCTCGATTATAAGCAGGTCTATGGAGATCTGAGAGCGTACCTCGGCGCTTCCGTCGGGAAAGATGATTTCTATAAGAAATTCGGGTTTATTACCCGTGAGGAAGCAGGTCTGGGCGCGGGAATGGTGCTCTTGTGACGGGAGGAGGAAGTATGGAAAAGGCTGTTCCGTTCTGGGAAGAAGCATACCGCGCCGACAACGTTATGGCGTTCACAGTTGAACCAAACAAGACCGTCGTGGAATATGAGCGTTTGCTTGACAATAATGCAAATATTTTAGAGGCGGGCTGCGGCGAGGGACAGAATGTTCTGTATCTAGCGAAACAAGGCTTTCGGAATATTGACGCGTTTGATATTTCGGAGGCGGGTATTGCCAAGCTGAAAAAACTGTGCGGAATTAACGGTGTTAGTATAAACGCGTTTGTTTGCGATCTGGCGGAGTATGTTTTTGAGAAAAAGTACGATCTGATCATGTCGTTTGCAACGCTGTGCTTTGTGGAAAAGGATAAGTGGCAGCAATTCATCGCCAATGCCAAGGACAACACAAACGTCGACGGGATACATATCATGCACATATTTACCGATGAGGTTCCCGCATCTGCCGATATCGCTCCGTTTGCGGTCGGACTGGCACATGATGGTGAACTTAAAGAGCTGTACGACGACTGGGAAATATTGAGTTTTCAGTCCTACGTTTTCGAGGACGAGCACCCCGGAGTGCCGAAACATCTGCACTCGGCTAATAAGATCGTGGCGCGCAGGATATGATTTTGTTGGTATCACCAAGCTGTTCTTTCCGTGATCGGACAGATTTAAATTGTACATGAAAGGCGTATTATGCTGAAATTATATAAACCCGAATTAAACGATTTGTGGTTTAGACAAGGTCTTTTGGGCGACCCCGATACTATGGCGTATAACGAGAAATGGGGCGGAGCGATTTCTTTTCCGAAAGAAAAATGGAGCTCATGGTACGAGCTTTGGGTGTGCGATAAAGAAAAACACTTTTACCGTTATTTATCGGATACCGAAACAAATGAATTTGTGGGAGAGACCGCTTATCACTATGATGAAACGAGGAAAATATTCATATGCGATATAATTGTGCTTGCAAGGCTTCGCGGAAAGGGCTACGGAACGGAAGGACTGAGACTTTTGTGCGAGTGCGCGAGAAATAACGGTATCGATGTTATTTACGATGATATAGCCGCGGATAATCCCTCGATCAATTTGTTTTTAAAAAACGGATTTGTGATCGATCACCAAAATGATGAGATCGTTTTGGTGAAAAAAGAGCTTTGAAGATAGCTGCGGCAGTCGGGCGGAAAGTTAATACGCGGGTATGACGGAATTGGCGGACGCGCCGGATTTGGGCAGCGTTACTACAGTGGTGTTTCTTTTTTAATGGAGGCTCTTATGATAAAAAACGCGGAATGGCTGTTTTTTGACATCGGTTGGACATTAGTCAATGAAAATAAAGCGTTTGAAGATCGACTAAGAAAAATAGCTGAGGCGGCAAATACCACATATGATAATGTTTACGAAACCGCCCTTAAATTTTACAAGCAAAAGAAAAAGGGCGACTCGGAAACCGCTAAATTGTTGGGAGTAAGCTTGCCTGTCTGGCGAAAGGATTATGAAGCTCCTTATGCGGACGCAGCTCAATGCCTTGAACATTTAAGCGGCAAATATAAAATCGGAGTTATCGCAAACCAATCTCTCGGAACCAAAAAGCGTTTAGAGGAATACGGTTTGTTGCAATATATTGATCTGGTCGTTGCTTCCGCAGAGGAAGGGGTTTCAAAGCCCGATAAAAGGATATTTGAAATAGCCTTAAACAGAAGCGGCTGCAAGGCAGGCGATTCTGTTATGATCGGGGATAGGATCGATAATGATATTGTGCCGGCAAACCTGTTGGGTATGCACACGGTTTGGATAAAGCAAAGTATGTGGCAGTATTGGAAACAAACAAATAAAGTTGAAGAACCCGATTATACTGTAGACAGCCTTAGTGAGCTTTGCAAAATATTTTGATCGCCGAGGCTGTCCGGCAGGTAAAAAAGGCGGATAATTTAGAGCGTGTTCACATTAACGCTCAAATATGCGGGTATGGCGGAATTGGCAGACGCGCCGGATTTAGGCAGCGTTACTACAGTGGAGTTTTCAGCGACCGGCAAAGAGTAAGCAGAATGTTGGTAAACCGGAATTTGCGGAGGTGGGTGTCGTGTTGGCATATCGCAGATTAGAATTTTCCCTTATGGACAAAAATCTGTCCAATATAGAGGAATATACGGAAAATGATCTGGCAGACCCTGAAACGATAAAAATAATCTGCAATATGTATTGTGCTTATATAATACACATCACAAAAACAGGGTGGAATTTCATGATAGAACACTATGGATATGAGGGTTTATATGAAATTGACAAAAGCTGTGATCATGGGTTTTATAGTTGGCACAGAGATTCGGATAACAGCTTTGAAGCATATAAGAAATGGATAACAGATATGATAGAAGGCTATCCGAAAGTTCCCGATTATATTTATAAAGCCGATACGCCCGAAGTCATTGCTCGAACAGCTTTACAAGTCGGCAAGACAGCAGAGGAGGTTGCGAAACTGTTTGAAATGCCTCTTGATTATGTTCGGTCATTGTGAAAAATAAAATAATATAAACAGCAAAAAATAATACGCGGGTATGGCGGAATTGGCAGACGCGCCGGATTTAGGTTCCGGTGGGAAACCGTGCAGGTTCAAGTCCTGTTACCCGCACCAAAAACGGCAATTCGGAATTGATAAGGAGATGTAGTATGCAGAACAATCCAAAAAATCCAAAGGCATTTCCAAGGAAAAGCGCGGCGCGTACCGCGGACAGGGCTCGCATAATGTGCGTGAAAAGTATCGCGGCATTTACGGTATGCATGATCCTTATCCTATCCAATTTCATAACGGCATTCGCCGACGATGTTCAGTCCAATAACAGGACGGTCAAAGCCGGCATTTTCAGTTTTGAGGGCTATCACATGAAGGACGAGGAGGGCAGGCTGACGGGATACGGCATCGAATTTCTCAACCTCGTTTCCGAATATTCACGATTGAATTTCCAATACACGGGCTATGACAGAGGCTGGGGCGAAATGCTCGATATGCTGAAAAACGGCGAGATCGACGTGGTCACCTCCGCCCGCAGGACTCCGGACCGCGAGGAGCACTTCGCTTTTTCACTTCCGATCGGCAGAAACGATACGGTTCTCTCAATACGGGTCGATAACACTCGGCAGCGCCGCGGCTTCTATCAGACCTATAACGGAATGACGGTCGGTCAGATCGCCGGGAGCAGTCAGAATGAAAGCCTGGTGGAATTCGCAAAGGATAAGGGCTTTACCTATCTAACAAAGGAATACGACGATTCCGCTGTTCTTGCAGCCGCTTTGCAGAACGGCGAGGTCGACGCGATACTTTCCAGCGATCTGAGAAAGGCGGAAAATGAAAAAACGCTGGATATCATCGAGGAGGCGGACTTTTACGCTATCGTCAGAAAGGACGATACGGAGCTGCTTGACGAGATCAATTACGCCATCGAGCAGATGGATATCAATGAGGGAGACTGGAAAAATGAGCTGTTTTATCGGCACTACGGTCCGGTCTATTCCTCTTTGCTTTCCTTTACCGAGCGCGAGAAGGAGTATATCCGGCAGGTGACCTCGGGAGAAAGGTCTATCACCGTGATCGCTCACGGCAACAGAGCGCCCTATTCCTATACCGAGGACGGAGTATTAAAGGGTATTATGCCCGATTATTTTGCCGCGGTTATGGAGCTCGCGGGGCTCCCCTATGAGCTTGTCGCTCCCGAGAGCGAGGAGGAATATCACGCGCTCGCCGACTCAAACGGCGTAAACGTGATCATTGACAGCATCAATTCCGGCGACATCGTCGAGAACGCGGTCTATCGTGGATTCAATACAGACAGCTATATGACCGCGAGAATGGCAAGAGTGACAAGGCAGGATCACAACGGGGATATCAAGGTCGTCGCCGTATCGGCTACTCAGGGCAAGGAGCATATCGAACGGGAGATCTTAAAGGGATATACGGTTCTGAGCTATCCCACCGGCGAGGAGGCTATGCGCGCCGTTCTGAACAAGGAGGCGGACGCTGCTTATGTATACATCTATACCGCTCAGTTATTTGTAAACCATGATCCCACCAATTCTCTGTATTACAGTATGCCGGACGATATAAGCACGAATTTCTGTATGTATGTCAGCGATAATACGGATCATGAGCTGATCACCATTCTGAACAAATGTATCAAGCAGATATCCGCGGACACGCTCAATCAACTGGTTTCAAAGTACACAACCTATACGATCGGCGATATGAGCATTTGGCAGTATATGCGGGCTAATCCGATAATGATGTTTGCGGCATTCTTTACGCTTGCCCTGATAGTATGCGTTATCATTGCGCTTTATCTGCGGGGACGTTGGAACAAGAGACTGCTGCTCACAACGGAGCAGTCAAACAGGCAGATGAGTGAACAGCTCGCCATTGTAGAGGCGCTGAGCCGTGACTATACAAACGTTTATGCCATCAATGAAGAGCGCGCTACTGCACGGATCATAAAATTGGAGGGCTATGTGACCGAGGGTCTGAAAAAGGATTCGGCGGAGAATAGCTACGCCCCCATTCTTGAACAGTATATCCGCAGCCGCGTTCATCCGGACGATCAGCAGGAGCTCATTGAAGCTCTGTCACTGGATAGGGTCAGAGAAAAGCTGGACGAGGACGGGGAATATTTCGGAAGCTACCGCATAGTTGATAACGGAGATATCCATCATTTTCAGTATACATATTTGAAGATCGCAAACAACGATCAAGAACATGGCAGCTTTATCCTCGCGGGATTCCGCAATATCGACGAGTTGATTCGCAAGGAGCAGGAGCAGAAGAACGTACTTTCGGAGGCGCTGGCTCAGGCTCAGTACGCCAACAACGCCAAGACCACCTTCTTAAACAATATGTCCCA
Organism: uncultured Clostridia bacterium; assembly: GCA_947177735.1. Taxonomy (GTDB): domain Bacteria; phylum Bacillota; class Clostridia; order Oscillospirales; family Ruminococcaceae; genus CAG-115. The sequence goes on along the minus strand of CAMWVP010000125.1, from coordinate 2,300 downwards.
CGATATCCGCACGCCGATGAACGCCATTATCGGATTTACGTCATTAGCTGTGACCCATATCGACAACAAGGAACAGATACGGGATTATCTGAGCAAGATAATGACGTCGGGCAACCATCTGCTCAGCCTGATAAACGACGTGCTGGATATGAGCCGAATTGAGAGCGGCAAGGTGAAGATCGAGGAAAAGGAGACCAGCCTCCCCGAGGTAATGCACGATCTGAAAACCATAGTTCAGGCTGACGTTAAATCAAAGCAGCTTGAATTCTACATCGATACTTTGGACGTTGCAAACGAGACGATCATATGCGATAAGCTGCGTCTGAACCAGGTGCTTTTGAATATTCTGAGCAACGCCATGAAGTATACAAAGCCCGGCGGTATGGTAAGCGTCCGCGTTATCCAGACAGCCGAAGCGTCGGAGGGCTATGCCTCATACGAATTTAAGGTCAAGGATACCGGCATAGGTATGAGCCAGGAGTTCCTGAAGCACGTCTTTGAACCGTTTGAGAGGGAACAGACCTCTACCGTAAGCGGCATTCAGGGCACGGGTCTGGGACTTGCCATCACCAAAAACATTGTAGACATGATGGGCGGCACGATCACGGTGGAAAGCGAGGAAGGAAAGGGATCGGAGTTTACCGTGATGTTCCGTTTTCGGGTTGCCGAGACTCCTGTCGAGGAGCAGCGGCTGGAGCAGCTCGCGGATCTCAGGGCGCTTGTGGTGGACGATGATGTGAATACCTGCGTCAGCGTCAGCAAAATGCTTTCCGCTATCGGTATGCGTCCCGACTGGACTACGCTGGGAAATGAGGCGGTCATTCGCACGGAGTTCGCGCTGGAGCAGAACGAGCCTTACAGCGCATACATCATCGACTGGCTGATGCCGGATATGAACGGTATAGAGCTTGTCCGCAGAATACGCAGGGTGATCGGTGATATGACCCCGATCATTATACTGACCGCCTACGACTGGTCGGACTACGAGGAGGAAGCGAGAGAAGCAGGCGTAACGGCGTTCTGCTCCAAGCCTCTCTTCCTTTCGGAGCTGCGGAGCGTTCTGGCGGCGCCGTATATGGAGCAGGAAAGCCCGGACGAACCTGATACGTCCGAGCCGCGCTTTGACGGAGTGAGAATCCTGTTGGTAGAAGATAATGAGCTTAACCAAGAGATCGCGCAAACGATCCTGGAGGCGGCGGGTTTCATCATCGATACCGTGGACGACGGAAGCGTGGCGGTGGAGCAGATGAAAAAGATGCCCGCGGATACGTACAATCTGATCCTGATGGACGTTCAGATGCCTATTATGAACGGCTATCAGGCAACGAGAGCCATTCGGGCGCTGGACGACCCCGTAAAGGCGGCAATCCCGATCGTGGCGATGACAGCCAATGCTTTTGAGGAGGACAGGAAAGAGGCAATGGATTCCGGAATGAACGGGTATGTGGCTAAGCCCATAAACATAGAAAAGCTGATGGAGACGCTGGAGGAAATTTTAAAATAAGCGGCTTCTCGGATGCTTTGCCCCGCTTTAAAAGCGTCTTTGTTAGGCTCACGGATCAACAAAACCGGCTCCGTTTGAAAACGGAGCCGGTTTATCATATAATTCCTCACTAACGCGGCGGTCTACTTGTTCTTGTCATCCTTGAGCTCGGAGATTATCTTCATAAAGCTGTCAACATCGTCGAAGTCTCTGTATACGGACGCGAAACGAATGTACGCGACGTCGTCTATCTCTTTGAGCTTGTGCAGAGCGATCTCGCCTATCTTTTCCGAGGTCACCTCGCGCTGGAGGGAGTTCTTGAGGTCGGTGGCGATCTCCTCGACAATGTTCTCGATAGTCTCAAGAGAGACGGGTCTCTTGACCGTAGCTCGGCACAGTCTGTCCACCAGCTTCTCGCGGTCGAACGGCTCGATCGTGTGATCCTTCTTGATGACCATAAGCGGGATCTCCTCTATGATCTCATAGGTGGTGAAACGGCTTGCGCACTGAATACATTCGCGGCGGCGGCGGACTTTATTCTCCGTCGGACGTGAATCGATAACCTTGCTTTCTTCGCAGCCACATTCGGGACATTTCATAACACTTTCTCCTTTTGAAAAAGATTGTACTATAGCAAATGACAAATTTTTTTGGCGTTTGCTATTTGCCGATCCGCACGGAGTGAGCGCAGCGAACGGATGTGCGAGGCAATTTAAATCAGTTTTTACAGTAAACGGCAAATTTATTTGACGTTTACTGTAAAATACTATATGTATATATTATACCACAATATTTTGTATTTTTCAACATTTTCTAC
>CAMWVP010000124.1 GCA_947177735.1 uncultured Clostridia bacterium | reverse complement strand
GCCCCCTCTCAATTCCCTGAGTTTTTTTAATATTGCTATCTCCATTTCCCGATCCTTGATCTTTGCCTGCAAGATCTTATTTTCCATACGAAGCTTGTCCGCCTCAGTCAGCGCCTCTTCGGGCTTTGCTAGGGCGATAGCTCGTCCTCTGCGGTCTGTCAGTCCATCTGTACCTTTCGCTTCATATTTGCGCACCCACGAATAGACCTGCTGATATGATACGCCATATTTCTCCGCTGCCGATCCGTAATCCTTGCCGTTCGCAATACAATACGCGACTATCTCTGCCCTTTCTTCAATGGTTGTCTTTCTGCCTTTTTTCATGGCAAATCCTCTTTCGAGCGACTGTGCTCTTTAAAGTCTTTACCACTATTATACCATGAAATCCATCCGCGGAGAATACTTGTGCTCTTAATTCTGTATTTTGAACATATTTCTGCCTGACTTCCTTTTCCCGATATGTAGTCGAGTACAGCGTTATTTCGAGTTTCGGCTGAGTATTTCCTGTTTCTTCCGCTCTTAATGCTCTCTATTCCTTCTGCTGTCGCTCGCTGAACCATAACGGTTAGTGATTGGTACGCGATCCCATATTTTCTTGCTATTTGTCCGTAGCTCCCATTTCCCGCTAAATATTCTTGTACCGCCCTGACTCGCTGCTCATCTGTCAATTTGTTTTTTCTTGCCATAAAATAACCCCCTTAGTCCAACACTCGAAATTTTTGTTTTTCGTATGTCTACTCTAAGGGGATTATATCAGGCTCACTCACAGGCGTTCTGTAAAATCTGCACAAAATTGTGCCGGAAAATTTTGTAGGGGGAGGGTTCAAGTCCACTTTTCTGTCGAAAATATCTACGGACGGTGATTTTTGTTTTTTAAAAGAATTATGCCCACAAACGGCTTTGTACAGCCTTTTGCGGGCACAATATCTTTTTGGTCACATTTAGTTGGTTGGGGCGGAAGGATTTGAACCCTCGAAATGGTGGAGTCAGAGTCCACTGCCTTACCGCTTGGCGACGCCCCAATAATCAACATAAAAAATTATATCACATTTGTTCTTTTTTGTCAACCCTTTTTCCCAACAAATGATATTATAACCGCAAGTTTATCAATTATGCACAAATTGCTCCTGCGATCTCTCTCCCTATTGTGCAAAATGGAATATTTCAAAAAGTGCTTGACAAATCTACTAAAATGTGATATAATAATTTAGTCGCAAAGGTTGCGATTATACATGGCGGCATAGCTCAGTTGGCTAGAGCACTTGGTTCATACCCAGGGTGTCGTTGGTTCAAATCCGACTGCCGCTACCATTTTTGGCCCGTTGGTCAAGAGGTTAAGACATCGCCCTTTCACGGCGGAATCATGGGTTCAATTCCCGTACGGGTCACCATAACTATATCTTCCGAATGGCTTTGTAGAGCCATTCGGAAGTTTTTTATTGCCCCTAATAATGTGCAATGTTCATTGTTTGTTAATTATTTTTCTAAAAGCTATGCCCCCTTTTTTTCCGGAAACTTCAAAGCGCTTGTTATTGCTTCGGAAACCTTTGCTCTTGAATTTTCCAATAAATGACAGTACACATTGCTCGTAGTCAACCTCTTAAAAGGGCACACATTTCATAAATCTTCCTAAACCGCTTAATCAAGCGGTTTCTTTGCCCTCATTGTACTTTCCCACTTCAAGGAATTTCTTGTGCGGCAGTGGCTTTTCGAGCAGCTTGTAATAAATGTGGATTTCGCGCGGTCTGTCCTTAGCGTATTCGTCTACCGTGATGTACTCAATCAGTTCCAAGCACATCTCCCTTGTAAGCTCCTGCACATCGGTATACTTCTTTAACCGTTTGATGAACTCGTCAACATCATTTTCGTCTTGTTTTACTGCGTTCAGCTTTGCTTCAAGCTGTTCAACATCCTCGGATAAAACTTTCTGCTCTGCCTGATATTTCTCCAAAAGGCTCACGCACACATCTTCTGGAATTTTGCCAAGCACCTTATCCTCATAAATCGAGGGTATAAGTTTTTCCAACTCGGCAAGTCGATATTTTCCGTTGTGCAGTTGCTTCTGTTCCTCTGCTGTTTGGCGAGTGTTGATCTGCTCTTTCTTAAAGAGAAAATGCTGTCGAGCAGCATCTTCATTCTCCAGAACAAGCGTTGCCATTGAACGGATATCCGCGAGAATAAGCGCATTTATATCTTTCATCTTTATATAGTGGCTATTGCAAGCGAGTTTTCCGTTGCGATTATATCTTCCGCAATTAAAATTATGGCGGATATACTTTCGTGGCTTTTTCTTACTGCCGTTTGTGGTGTTGTTAAAACCCAAACGCATTTTCTCTCCACAATCTGCACAAAACATCAACCCGCTCAATGGAGCGACAAATCCCGATTTGGTTTTCTTACCTTGACTTACCGACCTTTCTATTTCACGGATTTTATCCCATGTTTCCTGTGATACTAACGGCTCGTGCGTATTTTTTATGACAATTATTTCTTCTTCAGGACGCTTGACCACCTTGTGATTCTTGTACGAAATAGTTGTTGTCCTCATCTGAACGAGATGTCCAAGATATGTTGGATTTCGTACAATTTGCTTGACTGTATCTGCGCTCCACATATGGCTTGTTCTTCGTGGATTAGGCTTACCCAATCGCGCATAATAGTAATCGGACGGAATCTGAATTTTTTCCTCATTGAGCTTGTCGGCTATATGCCGCGGACTTATACCCTGCGAGCGCATTTCAAAGATTCTGAGCACTACACTTGCAGCGGGCTCGTCTACTACGGGCAAATGATTTTCATCATCTCCTTTGATATAACCATAAGGTGCAGCTGTCGCGCGATACTTTCCGGCTTTGCAATTTGCTTCAATTACCGCACGAATTTTCTTGGACGTAGAGGCGGCATGCCACTCATTGAATAAGTTCACTATCGGCATCATATCCATTGCCGAGGTATCTTTGTTAGCGGTATCAACGTTGTCACTGAGGGCTATAAACCTTATATTGTAGGTCGGAAAGATGTAGTCGATGTATTGTCCGACTTGAATATAATTTCTACCGAAACGGCTCAGATCTTTGACGATTATTAGATTGATCTTTCCCGTTTTAGCGTCCTCCAACAAACGGCTCACTCCGGGACGGTTGAAATCGGTACCGGAATACCCGTCATCGACGTAAATATTTTCGATGTCCCAGCCTTGCTCTGTAACATACTTCGTAAGGATCAGCTTTTGATTTTCGATTGACAAGGATTCGCCCGCGCGCATATCTTCCTGCGATAACCGAACATAAATCCCTACGTTATAAATTGTCTGCTTTGACATAATTCTACTCCTTTCATATTCAAAGCAGCCATATTCGACAATTCTATTATACTACAAATTGCCGAATATGTCAATGCTTTAAAGTGCGATTTTGAAAATTTTTATGCGGCTTTTTTAGTAGTGTTCAGAGATTCATCCAACGCGCGGTTAAATGCGATTTCCGAGATTACCTTATCAATGTCCTTGCTACCGATAAAGTGGCTATGAACGATAAACTTTTTGACATCAATTTCGTATTCACTCTTCCTAACGGGTGAAGTAGAATATTTTTCATTAAGCTCGAACATTGTAGGCTTTGTTGCCGTTGCTACGGCGGTCGTTGATTGTACATTTCTTCTCATTAAACTCCTTTCCGTCGGTTATGCCGCCGACATTAACTTGGGAAGATTGGACAAAAACAGGGTCAAGGTATGTCCGATCTCCTCAACTTCTTTCCGTAAAGCTTCGATATCGTCAGCGTAAATATCGTTGATTTCGTTAGCTTTTCTTGCAATTTGATTGATGTTCGCACCGATGATTCGTAATGCCTTCATTACCTCAGATACCTCACGCATATCGAAATAATAGATTTTGCTCTCCAGCGACATTCTTTTAATAAATGTTCCGGTTTTGAGCATAACCGAGGCGGCACGTTCCTCGATCTGCTTCCATTCGGAGAGGTCGTAGGTGACCTCTTTGCGATGAACTTGTTTGTACTTTCTCATTTTCAGACCTCCAGTCATTTTTTAATTTTTGTTCAATGCCTAGTTATTTATAGGTTATCACCTCCAAAAGCCTATGTGCTTAATATGTTTTGGCACTTTCGTAACAGATGCCTTCACTTATAGGAAAATTTAGGTGCGATTTTCAACGGTTTTTAAAAAATTTTCTGAAAATCGGCAATCTGCCTACAAGGGCAGCGTAATACTTGTGCAATTTCACGGCAAGATATTGACGAGGGAAAGCATTTGAAAATCGTTTTTGCCATAATACCTACAGAATTAGTGGGATTTGCAAAAGAATTTTTTCAGGTTGTATAAATAACCGCTTCTCTCACGATCATTAAGATTTGGCATAGAGTAAGTTAGTTCTGCATAACCAAATTGACATTTTACCTCTGCGAAATATTCCACTTCACTTATAGGAAAAAATCGCCCAATTTGTCAGCCTATTTTCAGCATTTCTACATTTCTCACATAAAACTTTGTGCAGAATTACCATACCATCAATCCCAATTATGGAGGATAGCAGTGACTTCATAACCTGCCTCTATCAGGTTTACGAACTTTCGACACAAGGCATTGAAAAGCACCCCTCACTTATAAGGAAAAAAATCGGCGATTTATTAGGGGCTTGGAGCAAAATTTTTTATATTCTGCTTTTTGCACAAAACATACTTGACATATATGTGCATTGCTACAAATGAAAAACAGTTTTATACCCCTGCTGATTTTCATGCAGCGCTCCATAGATAAAAATCCGCGCCAGTTAAGTTTACCTTAACAGGCGCGGAGAAATTTTATGGAGGGGTATGCAATCACGGAAGAAAACTGTGAGAACAAGTTAGTCTATGGTAACTATTTTCTCAATTGATTTCGTTTTGAGATAACTTGAGGGGTGTAGTTTCAGATGAAAGCACAGAACAGGAGTTAGTCTTGAATAACCGCTTTTGAACTAATAAGTTCGAAATCAAAAGTCCAAGGAGATCATCACTTCCAAACCAAAAAACGAGTCGCGAGTTAGTCGAGGGCAATCGATTTTCCTCACACAAAAACTCCAAAAGAATCCGAGAAGGTGAGCATTATTTGTTTGGGTATGGATATAGAGTTAGCTTTGTATAACCGCATTTTCCCTTGCAAGTTCAAAATCAAAAATCCGAGGGGTCGGCACCTCCGAATAAAAACTTAAATCGGGAGTTAGTCGAGGACAACCAATCCGAGAGAAAAAGCTGAAAAAATCGGAGTACGTATTCTTATGTTTTGGGTATGTATAGCAAGCAGAGAAAGTGTCGTATTCCATTCCACTTTCTTCCAATTCGAGGAATACCCCCTCGAATTGCGTTTTAAGGAACCCTCACCCTAAAACAACACCCCACCTTGCCGAGCAAAGTAGGGTGAAAAAGCAAATTTGATTTTACGTTCGGAAGCGTGGAAAATCGAACTAGTTAATTTTATATCGCAACGATAGGGTGTCTGATAATTGTTTTCCGCTTTTCCTCGGTGCACTTATTGGGATCGCTTATGTAAATTTCATGGTGCAGACGATTTTCGTTAAAGTCATTTGCGAATCTGTTTTCAGCGAGAAACGTGTCCATTTTTGATACAGTCTGCGGCTCATTATTGTAGCTTCCGATGTGCATACACTGCACGCATAAACCCTCGTTCACCTTCAATATTTCGGCAGCAGAGCAGTCGATCTTCTTTTTGCGGGCAGCCTCCGCTTTTGCCCACTCGAACACATCTTCGGTCACGAAATCCGGCAGACGGAGCACGGATATCCACCAAAAACGCTCCTTATTTGTATATTCGGCGTTCTCCCAAAAGCCCTCAAGCGGCGGCACCACGAAATCAAAGTATCCATCAATGACATTCCCGCCGCGCATGCTCATTTTAATTGTATACAAAATCCCGTACAGCACGCCGACCGCGTTTTTGTACACGCCGCCCTCCTCGTTTGGATTGCCCTCACCGCGTACCGCCGCATAGGTTATAGGCGGCACGGTTATTATTTCCGGAATTGTTTTGGGTTGATAAAGCGATTTGCACTCTTTTTTGAAATCGAAAGGCATTCATACTTCCTCCTGTTCATTAAAGGATCGGAGCATTTCGGAATAATATTTAGCGTTGCCCGTCAAAAAACAATTGTACCATGCTTCTATTGTTTTTTGCGAGAAGATATTTAAGCCTTCAAGAATGTACCGTGCCCAAAGCAAGCTGCCCGCCGAGTTTGCCGTAATAAGGTTTCCGTCTTTAACCGCAAGCTCGTTGATATAATATTGTTTTCCGTTATAATTTTTCGACATTTCAGTGAGGAAATCCAATGCGTTTGCGGTATGCTTCCGCCTATCCAGTAACCCCATATTCGCAAGTCCGAGAACCGCTCCACAGATCGCCGCCACAATTACGCTCTTGTTCAGCATACGCTCAGCAAGACGGAGCACCTCTTCTTGTTCATCGTCCTGCCAAGTTTCCGCACCCGGAAGAACAAGCGCTGCGATATCGCCATCGATTATTTCGGATAGCGCACAATCGGGGAAGACAGTCATTCCCGCAATTGTTTTTATAGGTTCTTTTGAAACACCGACAAAATTTACGCCGTATTTTATCTCGGGCATCATTTTTTGCATAGACAATCCTTGCAGGAAAAACACAAGCTCGTGGTCAGCCATTGATCTGGGAAGATAAATTAAAATCGTTTTCATCATTTGTCCTTTCTGCTGTTCTACTTTCCTGTTTTGATAAATTCAACCAGAGCATCAATGCTTTCAAATCCGTCGTAATCACCATCAATACCGCTGCGGTGATACACGACACCATTGTTTTCGTTGCGCTCCAGACAATCAAGCAGGAATTCCTCGCCAAACTTTTTGGCGAAAACGGTAAACGCTTTCGGTTTTTGCTTTGCTAAAATTCCCTTATCACATTCCTCTGCGTTCTCACATTCAAAGCAATGAGAAACGCCTTTTTCGATCGCGCATTTTCGTACCTCGCACCAATCCTTACCCTTGCATTCCTCCGCGTGACAGCCTCCGCAGCGTTCATTTTCGGAGCAAAGGCAGCAGGCAAGACCGCACCTTGCTGTTCCAAGTTCTCTTTTCATTATTTATACTCCTTTCGGTAAGCCGCAGCTTCAAGATCCCAAAATTCCATATAAGGCTTTGTTCCCTCGTAACTCCATGAATAAATAAGCGTTGTAGTTATCTCCAACAGCCTCTCCTCCGCAAGATGGGAATAGCGTTTGTACGCCAACAAAAAGTGCTTTTTAAATGCCTTTGCGGCAAAAGAATTTTCTTCATCAAGCGGTTTTCCAATGTCTCGGCATACTCCCTCGATCGAGAAATTATTTACACACAAAGCAACATTGGAATTTTGTAAAAATTTGCTTGAATTTTAGGTATTTTTCGCTTGTCTGGCAGTAGAATTTCCCGTTAATTACCGCAACACTCATCTTGCGCGATGTTACGCGGTTTTCGGCGCAGGTTGAAAGTGTCATCACATCGTGAGTGCCTATTTTCTTCCAAAGCTTTGCAAGGTTTTCTTCAAATGGACTCATTCTCGCACCTCACTTCAGCCCTATGAAGATATGTATATTCGCTTTGTTGGGGTTCGCGCTGCGGTATTCCTCAAAGTCTGAAACATAGCTGCGGTTTAAATTCATTTTCCAAATCTCCTGCCAAAGTCTGCCAATCTCCGCGAGCTGCTCCGAGGTGTTCATTTCACCCTCGATAACGAATTCGGCGTATTTTCCCACAGGTATTTTACGAGTTTCAAGCGAATTATTTTCGTCGACGGAACTTACCTCACACGCCGTCATAATAGTGTAGCCGCCCTTTTCATCGTCTTCATATTCCATGTATATGCCCAGCGCGAATTCGTTTGCTTTATGCGGGATTTGCAGATAAACGCCGCCGTAAAATCTCTCCCATAAGCCGCCGATAACCGCACTCATTTCGGGCGAAGAATTATTTGTCCTCGCCGAAATACCCACAACTGTTTTCTCTTGCAACTCTACGATTTTGTAGTTCATAAAAATAACCTCCACAATTTTTTTGTCGAGGTTATTATAGCACACATAATGTGACATCTGTATGTCATATTTTAATATTTATTTGAGATATTTTTGATTAATTCGGCAAATTCTCTCCTGAGTTCGATCGGCGAGATTATTTCGGCTTTATCGCCGAAGCTGAGTATAAAACCGAAAAAAGACTGCTTATTCGACCAAGTGTGGGTGAACTCACTGCTGTCGTCCTCATTGAATTTCAGAATTTCCATACCGTACTCGTCGAGAACGCGCCACTTTACCGACTCGTCAAACCGCACCGTTGCTGTTATTTGACCGTCGAGATTCCACAAACGCTCGGATTTATACGGTGGAACCTCTCGCTGTTCCCGTTTCTCATCCGTGTTTTTCAGTTCACAGAGTCGCGAGAGCTTAAACAAACGATAATCTTGACGAGTTGTGCAAAATCCCCAGACATACCAACCGGACCACTGAAAAATAACATGATACGGCTCTATAACGCGAAAGCTCTCACCGCTCGGCGCGTAATATCTGAATGAGATTTTCTTGCTGTTTTCTATCGCCGTTCTTATCAGATCGATCTTACCGGAAACTGCCGATTTATCCCAAGCCGCAAGGTCTATAATAATGTGATCGTTTATGACCGCCGCTTCGGAACTTTCAACGGAAAGCTTGTCCATAAGCCGGCGGTAGCGCGGACTGCCGCTTACGCTGTCAAGACCTTTAAGTCCCGAAAAAATCGCTTTCATATCCTCGTTTGACAGCAAGGTTCTGTCGATTTTATAACCATCCATTATTGAAATACCGCCGCCCTTGCCTTGCTCCGTAACGATCGGTATACCCGCCGAACAAAGTGTCTCGATGTCTCGAACGATCGTTCTTCGTGAAACCTCGAACTTTTCCGAAAGCTCGGCGGAGGTGGTTTTGTCCTTTTGAAGAAGCACGGATAAAATTCCGACAAGCCTGTCAATCTTCATTTAGCGGATACCTCCCTATATCAAACTCATCTTAATCATAGGCAAAACTGCTTTTGTTTTTTACGGATCAGAATTGAACAAGACCACGATATAACAGATCAACATTCAATTGGCTTAGTTATTATATCATAAATTTTGACATTTTTCAAGTGCTATTTGATAGCTCTGCAAGGATAAAAAAATCACAACCAAAGCGTCATCACCTTGGCTGCGTATTTTTGTATAATTATATTAGCTTTGAGAACGGATTACGGCCATTTACTTGAATTCTCTAACCGCGCAAATATTTTATTTGAACATAATGCGACTACAAAGGAGATTACCGCCGCTCCTATTATTACCGCATAAGGAAGTTCGGAGAGTACGTCGAACAATAGTAAATTGCCTGAACCAACGGCAGGGTGATCTGCACTCCGCTGAGTTTTCAGACGAGTTTAACAAGCTCTGCATACCCTTTGAAGAGTCGCTGGCCGAAGCACAGCTCACGACCTTCCACAAGCTCCTTGACATCGTAAGTGAAACTGC
>CAMWVP010000123.1 GCA_947177735.1 uncultured Clostridia bacterium | reverse complement strand
GAGTGTTATAATATAATTATAGCAAACGGTTTTTATTATATTAGATAAAAAAGTTTTATGTAAATTTCGCCATTATGGCGTTAATATATATCTTATACCCCTTTTCACTCGCAGAAATGCGTTGACATATATAATCCTTATACCAACGGAAACGTGTTGATATAGAATACAAGTAATCCCAAATGCGTTCAATAATCGATATGGGATAGAGGTTTTTCAAACGCCTGCGGCACATTGTACAATCTGTCGCGAATGAGCAGCAATGCTCAATAGATTTCAAATTTTATTAGGAGGTAAAAATGGCAGAAAATCCAACGTTAGCAGAAAAACTGTTGTCTGTCCAAGCGGAACTTAAAGCTCCGAAAAGTCAGTACAACAATTTCGGCAAGTATGCTTACCGAAACGCAGAGGATATTGTAGAAGCGGTCAAGCCACTTGCCAAGAAGCACGGAGTATTGCTTACTTTGTCGGATGAAGTGGTAATTATCGGAGAACGCACATACATAAAGGCAACAGCAAGAGTTACCGATATAAACGACAATGAAAAAACTATTGAATCAACAGCCTATGCTCGCGAACCCGAAAATAAAAAAGGAATGGACGAAAGCCAGATCACGGGCGCAGCAAGCAGTTATGCAAGAAAATATGCATTAAATGGCTTGTTCGCGATCGATGATACCAAAGACGCGGACAACGACACGCCAGCAAAACCAAAGAAAAACGAAGAGCTTGAGAAAATAAAGGATAAAATTATAAAGATTTGTATTGCTGCGGGCGGAAAAGAGAACGAGGAACTTATGGCAATACTTGAAAAATATGTTTCAAATCGCAATCCCAAATCTTTGAAAGATATTGATAAGGCAAAAGAATGTTTGGCGGCAGTAAAAAAAGTAAATCCGAAAGAAACAGAGGAGGAAGATACAGATGAATAAAGTTGCATTGGTTGGAAGATTAACAAAGGATGTTGAACTCCGAGGCAAAGAAAAAAAAGCGTTCGCAAAATTTACAGTAGCAGTAAACCGTCCATTTAAGAACGAGAACGGAGACTATGACGCAGATTTTATAAGCTGTACGGCTTTTGGAAAAACAGCCGAATTTGTTGAAGAGTGGTTCAGCAAGGGCGATCCCATCGGAATTACAGGCAGAATACAAACGGGCTCATATGAAAGCAAAAACGGAGATACCGTTTATACGACCGATGTTGTAGTAGACTCCGCCGAGTTTGTGTGCAGTAAGAAGGATAGCGATTCCAAGAAGCCCGACCGTCCGAAGAAATACCGTGATGACGACAATGACGAGGAATACGAAAGACCCAAGAAAAAGCGCAAGCCCCAACCCGAAGATGAAGACGAAGACGATGATTACCCGTTTTAAGAACAAGTAGCCCTATACGATCTTCAATGTACCGCAGTTATCACGTTTTACAACTGCGGTACATTTTTAAGAGGGTTTATTTTAAAGCAAAGGTGTGAAAAAATGTTAATAGAACGCGGCATTATAAAAAAAGCGAAAGAAAAACTTGGCAACCGCAACGCCGAGCTTATGGCGGAAATTCTGGAACTTCCCGACTTTGACACCAAAAATTTAAAATCGTGCTGTCCTTATCATAACGAAAAAACTCCGAGTTTTATATACAATCCGAAAAATCAATCGTTCAAATGCTTTGGTTGCGGAAAATCGGTTGATCTAATTGATGTTCTTATGGAGAAAGGTTCGTCTTTTCTTGATGCTACAAAATATTTGTTTGAGCAAGCAGATGTCGATTACAGTTTCGGAGAACAGTCCGTAAAAACAAAGCGGAATTACCAATATCCTCGCGAGGAGCCCGACGGAGAAAAAACAAAGGTCGTTGAATATCTCGGTAGGCGAAAAATATCCAAAAACGTCATTGACTATCTGGATATAAGGCAGGATAAAAACGGGAATTGCGTGTTTAACTATTACGACACGAACGACGTACTGACAATGGTGAAATATCGTCCCTCGGAGAAAGTTTCAAAGAATTCCAAGCAGCCCAAAAACTGGTGCCAGAAAGATGCGGACACCACTCCCCTGCTCTTCAATATGAACAGGGTAAATACGTCAAAGCCCCTGCTGATTACAGAAGGCTGCCTTGACTGTGCAAGCGCAATAGAAGCTGGTTATCTGAATACTGTAAGTGTTCCATTTGGCGCGGGAAATTACTCTTGGATTGAGGAAAACTGGGACTGGCTTAATCAATTTGATACGATCATAATATGGTCGGACAACGACGAACCAGGCTTAAAAATGCGCAAAGAGTGCCTTTACAGATTAGGCACTTGGCGCACCAAATTTATCAGCACTCCCGAATATTACGAAAAAGACGGAAAGCGGTTCCCAACTAAAGATATAAACGAGTGTTTGTATCTCGGTGGCAAAGAGTATGTAATGCAGCTCATTGCCGATGCGAAAGATGTCCCTGTCACAAGCGTAGTGGATTATTCCGAGCTGGAGGAACTTGATATTTCCCAGATGGACGGGGTAAAAACGGGCATAAAACCTGTTGACAACGAATTGATAAAGCTGTTTTACGGCACTTTGACTGTATTATCAGGCAGGCCGGGATCAGGTAAGACCTCTATCATAGATCAGACCATTGCTCAGGCAATAGACGGCGACAACCCCGTATTCCTCTTCTCAAAGGAAATGCCTGAGAGGATGTCTGCCAACTGGTTCAATACTATACTGGCAGGCAGAAGAAATATGGTTAAAAAGGTATCCAAAGAGGGCAAAAAATACTCGATAGTTCCCCACGATATACAAAAGAAAATGCAGGAGTTCTACGAGAAAAAGCTCTTTATTTACCGCGATGACGAACCGAACAACGTTGAATCGGTGATGAAATCCGCAGAAGAATGCGTCAGAAAATTCGGCTGCAAACTGATAGTCCTAGACAACCTTATGATGCTCGACCTGAATTGCTCGGAAAGCGATAAGAACACAGCGCAGACCAATCTTATGAATATGCTGATAAAGTTCGCTGCTAAATTCAACGTAGCGGTCGTTCTAATAGCGCACCCCAAGAAAACGCAGGATATGAACTCCGATATTGAGATGTACGACATCTCGGGAACGTCGAATATCATAAATCTGGCAATGCGTTCCATAGGCTTGCGCAGAGTTTCAAAAAAGGAAAAGGCAGACCAAAAATCCAAATGGAAAGATTACGATGTAGTCTTGACTGTTATGAAAGACAGACTTTTGGGGAAAACGGATTTTCAGGTAGGCTTGTGGTACGATCTTGTCTCAAGGCGTTTCTACACAGACTACGAGGAATATGACGCACAATATAAATGGGATCCGAATACATACCCATCCGCGCTCCCATCATATGTTGACAGAACAAAAGTTGAGGAAGAGTTTCCCGACGACTAAAAAGAAAGAAGGAGAAAAATGAGCGCAATTTTAGATATACTCAACCCCGCCAATACGATCTCGGCAAACCGCGTATTGGCTAACGCCATAGGGCTTAACGAGGCCATAGTATACGCCTCTCTTGCGGCAAAAAGCGAGTATTACGAGAGCCGCGAAATGATAACCGATGGTTGGTTTTTTTCAACCATTGAGGATTTAAGGGAATCCACTACCCTGTCCGAAAAGCAGCAGCGCACGGCTATCAAAAGGCTTGTGGAAGAGGGTCTGATCTGCTGTAAGCGTAAAGGAGTGCCCGCAAGGAGATATTTTAAGGTGATCGACGATCCCGCCCGTTTAAGCGAAATAATCAATGACGGCGCGGATAATATCCGAGAGCTCAAACCATCCGCAGTTAAGCAGATGGACGAATACCGCTCTCACGTTGACCTTATCGCAAGCGCGGAGTATTACAACATCTCAGGTATTCCCTCAAAAGAAACTTTCAACAGTTTCAACAACAAGCATAGCAGTTACTGCGAAAAGGAAGAACCGTTTCCTCTGCAAAAGCAGAACAAGAAACTCCGTCCGGTCAGTGCTACATATAAAACAAAAGAAAATAAATCCAAAACAAAATACAATCATTCTATCGCGCAAAGCGCGGATATGGCTGATATGATGGACAACATTGCGGGAAACGATTTGTCTTATCTCAATATAGTCAAGGAAAATATCGGATACGATTACCTTTGCGAGACCTGCAAAGACAGCAAGGACTACATTAACGAGATCGCGCTGCTGATGGCGGACGTGTTAAGCAGTAAAAAGAAAACTATCCGCGTATATGGAGAAGACAAACCCTCCGAAACGGTAAAAAGCGTTTTCTTGCAACTTGATGAAAGCCATATACAGTATGTCGTCGACTCAATGCGGAAGAACACGACCAAAATACACAATATCCGCAATTACCTGATAACAGCGTTGTACAATGCTAGGTTTACGCTGAACAGTTTTTACCGCTCAATGGTAAATCACAATATGTATTGTGCCGGAGGTGCTCAATGAACGGCACGAGATTTATAATTGACACTATGGAGTGGTCGTACAGCCGTTTGACAGCCTATAATCAATGTCCTTACAATTTTTTCTTAAAATATGTAGAGGGTAACGAAGGTGACGAGAACTTCTTCTCGCAGTTCGGCAGCTTTGTACATAAAATCCTCGAAATGTACACCAAAGGCGAATTATCCTTGTTCGAGCTTTGCGATTACTACGAGGAGAATTACGACGAGAATGTGACCTGCCCTGCCCCACCGAACAGCCACGTTGATCTTGGGCAAGCATATTACGACAAGGGGTTTGATTACCTCGAAAATATAGACCTAGGCCTTAAAAACTATGAGATTTTAGGGGTAGAAAAGAAAGTCAAGTTCACTATCGGGAAATACAAAATGGTAGGCGTTATCGACTTGCTTTTGAAAGACAAAAAAACAGGCGATATAACGCTGCTGGATCACAAAAGCGGATCGTTGAAAATCAAGAAGAACGGCGAGGTCAGCAAATCTGATGAAAAACACTTCAAGACTTATAAAAGGCAGCTCTATCTTTACTCCGCCGCCGTAATAAATGAGTATGGGGTAAAGCCCAAATACTTAAGGTGGAACTTGTTCAAGGATAGGAAATATAAAACGATAGATTTTAACGACAAGGAGTTTGACGAAGCTAAACAGTGGGTTCTCGACACGATACACACTATTGAGAAGGACGCTCAATGGCTGCCAAACCCTGATTTTTATTTCTGTCATAATCTTTGTGATATGAGAAATTGCGCTTGTAAATACAAGCCATAAGGCGGTGAGAAAATGAAAAATTTCACATATATTCATCTGCACTCGTCGTGTTCTAACGGAGTTACAAACATAGATAGCGTAACGCCCTATGATGATTACATCAAGAGAGCAAAAGAACTCGGTATGACCGCAATGGCGTTCACGGAGCATGGGAACATCTTCTCGTGAGTAAATAAAAAGCGTCATATCGAAGCTGCGGGAATGAAGTACATACATGGTGCGGAGTTTTATGTAACCGAAACACTGGGCGAGAAAATCAGAGATAATTACCATTGCTGCCTATATGCCAAAAATTACGAGGGAGTACTTGAACTGAACCAATTGTCAAGCACTTCGTTCAATCGACGGGACGGTCACTTTTATTATGTGCCGCGCATAACAATTGATGAGCTTGTAAGTACCTCCGATAATATCATTGTTTCCACTGCTTGCCTTGGCGGAATTCTACCAAAGGGAAACGCAGCGGTAAGGGAAAAATTCATGACATTCTTGGAAGAGAACAAACACCGCTGTTTTCTCGAAATTCAGCATCATAACGATATATCGGGCGATCAGGGCGGATATAACAAATGGCTGTATGGGTTAAGCAAGAGAATCGGTGTGCCGCTTATCGCGGGAACCGATACCCACGCATTAAATACTTCCCATCTTGAGGGCAGAAGAATATTGCAGAAAGCCAAAAACGTCAATTTTGCAGACGAAGAGTCGTGGGATCTGACTTTTAAGACGTATGACGAGCTTGTGCAAACATATAAAACACAGAATGCTCTTCCGTTGGAGGTTGTGCTGGAGGCTATTGAAAACACAAACAAACTAGC
This sequence comes from uncultured Clostridia bacterium, assembly GCA_947177735.1. Lineage (GTDB taxonomy): Bacteria > Bacillota > Clostridia > Oscillospirales > Ruminococcaceae > CAG-115. The sequence goes on along the minus strand of CAMWVP010000123.1, from coordinate 3,606 downwards.
TGATATGGTAGAGGAGTTTTCGCTTGATGAGAGCTATAAATATCCTCACCTGTGGGAGGATTCCGAGAAAACTTTTCTGGCTAAGATCGAAGAGGGTATAAAACGCCGCGGCGTAGATAAATACCCTAATTATCAAGAATATAAAGACAGAATTGAGTCGGAGCTTAAAGCCTATCGGCATAATGGCGCAATTGATTTTATGCTCTTGATGGAAGACATAATTAAGTGGTGTACGGAAAACGAAATATATGTCGGCTACGGAAGAGGGTCGGTAAACGGTTCTGTTATCGCTTATTTGCTGGGAATCACAGAAATGGACAGCATTAAGCACAAACTTAACTTCGAGCGTCAATAACATAAGGCGCTCTATAAACACGGTGAATTGCTGGAAAACCCTTAGAGGCATAGGACTACAACGTAGTTGGAAACGACAAGCGTGAATGTTAAAAACGCTATGTATTGGGCAATCAGCAGCCAAGCGTCGTATGGTTTTTATAGGTACGGCGAAGGTTCAGAGCATAGGCGGTGAGTAAAACCAACAATAATCCGTCCACGAGTGCCGTGGTTGCAATTACAATAGGTAAATCCGGTGAGGAGGTATCTATTGGAAAAGAAATGTTTAAAATGTGGCAAATTATTTACTGTTAAAAATGGACACTATGGCCAAATCTGTTGTTCAAGATCGTGTGCAGTGTCATCAAGATATCCTGAAGATTTAGGAGTGTTTAGAGATGACGTTGATTCATCAATTCAAAATTATATTTTAGGGTTAATAATTTCAGATGGTTGTATGACACGCAATCGAAATGTTGAGAAAGTCTGTATATCCCTAAATGATTATGAAATGATTGAGCAAATTAGAAATTTGGCGTGTCCCACAAAGAAAATATATCAAGCAGGGAAGAACTTTCAAGTAATATGGAGAAATAGCAATGACTGGTCGTATTTAAATAGTCAAGGTATACACGAAAGAAAAACGTATTCGGTGGGGTTGGACACAAGCAATCCATTAGTCTCGCACGTCATACGAGGCATATTCGATGGTGATGGGTGTATATACGAAAGCAAAACGAACGACCATAAATATGGAAGAATCTATTCATATAAAGTTGTTTCAATAACATCTGGAAGTAAAAAACTCATTGATGATATTGGAGTAGTGTTAGATAATCACGGGATACGATATTCCGTAAACACCGATTCGAGAAGGACTGTAAATAAAACGTATTATTTGAAAATACGCAGAAAAAGCGAAATCCAAAATTTTAAGAATTGGATTTACGAAAACAGCAGTCAATGGAAGTTATTAAGGAAGTATAGTAAATTTGCCTAATTGTAATTGCAATATGATATATGCCGCTCTTGCTGGAAACAGTAAGAAGCAGAGGACAAAAAGCCTTTGCGGTAACAAAAGGTTTATGAACACGTCTAGAGTCAGTCTATCCGATATTGATACGGATTTTCCGCCCAGCAGGATAGATGATGTAAAAAAATACATCTACTCCAAAACGGGGTTGTATTGCTGCGATATTGTAACATTCAACACTATTGCCCTAAAGGGCGCGATAAGAGATGTTGGCAGAGCGTTGGAGATACCCTTGAAAACCGTATCGGAAATTTGCGATACGGTTGAAAGTAAGGGGGATAATCTGCGTAAGAAGTATCCGGAACTGTTCAAGTATGTAGATTTGGTTATAGGCACAATAGTTTCGGTAGGTTCTCACCCATGCGGTTGTGTGGTCTCCCCTCATTCGGTAACGGATAGATTGGGAACGTTCACCACCTCAACCTCCGAATATCCCATAAGCCAGATATATATGAAAGAAATTGACGGCTTAAATTATGTTAAGCTCGACTTGCTTCGCTTGGACACCATAGAGCTTATAAACGAAACCTGTAAACTCGCCAATATCGAAAGACTGACCCCCGATAATGTTGATATTGACGATATAAAAGTCTGGAACTCTATGCGCGATGATACAACGCAGATTTTCCAGTGGGAAGGCGATATGGGCGGCAGCTATATCAAAAGACTTCTCTCCGATGAGAATATAGCAAAGTTTCAGCAAATCAACAAAAACGTTGATAGAATGACGCTCTTGAGCATAGGCAACAGTGCGATAAGACCAGCGGGTGCCTCATACAGAGACGATCTGGCAAATGGTGTGATCCGCAAAAGCGGCTCGGCTGCGATAGATGAGTTCTTAAAGCCCACGTTCGGGTATTTAGTGTTTCAGTGCCAGATAATTGAGTTCTTGCACCAATATTGCGGATTTACAATGGGCGAAGCAGATATTGTCCGCCGCCACTTCGCTAAAAAGACTGGCACAGAAACCGATATACCAATAATCAAAGACGGCGGGTATATGAAAAACGGAAACAAGGATAGTTCTCATTACATAAAAGGCTTTGTTGCTACAATGTCCGAAAAGTATGGAATGGCCAAAGATGAGTCCGAAAAGGCTATAACGGCATTTTTGCAAGTAATCATCGATGCCTCAAATTACCTTTTTTCTCTCAACCACTCGCAGCCATATTCCTATGAGGGCTATGTTTCTGCTTGGTTACGGTATTACTACCCCGTCGAATTTATAACCGTAGCGTTAAACATAAATGCCGGCAAAGAGGAAAAGACGATAGGTCTTACCAATTATGCCAAAAGCAAAGGGATGCTCATAAAGCCGCCGCGATTTAGACACTCGAAATCCGAGTATTTGTGCGATAACAAAAATAAGTGTATTTACAAAGGCATTGGCTCGATCAAGTACCTTAATTCGTCAGCAGCAAACGAACTGTACTCATTAAGAAATAATGAATACAAAGACTTTATGTCGCTGTTAAAGGACATATCAAAAACGTCGGTGAACTCCAGACAGTTGGAGATACTGATAAAAATTGATTTCTTCGAGGAGTTTGGGGATATTTCTTGTCTGCTTTCCTGTAACGAAATTTTTCAAAATTATGTCAGCAAAAGGCAGATAAAAAAGGAAAAAGCGTTGCAAGACGGCTTATCGTTTGATATGCTGCGAAATATTTCAGGAAAAGAAACTCCGAAGTCGTTTATGGAAATCGACAGTGACGCCCTCTTAGAGCAACTTGCTCAAAATATCCCCCTCGCTAAGACAAAAATAACCACCAAGATTCAATATCAATTGGATGCGTTGGGGTATATTGATATAGTGGATAAAAAATATGCCGGTTACTGCTATGTTAATGATGTGGACACCAAATACTCTCCAAAATTGACCTTGTACGCTATGGCAAACGGTGGTACCATTAAAGTTAAGATCGACAAGAAGACCTATTCTAAAAAACCGGTGGAAAAAGGTGACATCATAAAAGTAGTAGACTGCTACAAGAAGCCTAAAGTACACAAAGATGGCGACAGATGGGTCGAGAGTTCCGAAAAGGAATGGTGGATAACTGAGTACAAGATCGTATAATGCATTTTTTTGCCTATAGAGAAAGATAACTAAAATCAAAGCGTGGTTTACCACCAAAACAGCAAACCACGCTTTTTTTAGTAGCATGGGGAAAAATTTTTTAAGGATATTTAAAAATTTTTTCAAAAAACACTTGACAAAATAAAATAGGCGTGTTATAATA
>CAMWVP010000122.1 GCA_947177735.1 uncultured Clostridia bacterium | reverse complement strand
TTATTATACTATATTTTCACAGAAATTTCAACCGCTTATTTGAAATTTTTTTTACAAACTTTTACACGCAATTTATAGCATTTTGCACAAAATCCTCTGTCAAATTTATATTTTTGTCACAAATTCAAGTATTTCACGCAGATTCTCGGCGATGATAATGGGCGCGAACTCCGAAAAGTCCTCCGTTGTGCCCGTGAGGACGGCGGCAAAGGGCACTCCCGCCGACCGCGCCGCCAGCGCGTCAACGTGACTGTCGCCGACGTACAGCGCCTCCCCGCGATTTATGCCGAGCAGGCTCAGAGCCTTTATCAAGCCCTCGGGATCGGGCTTTTCGCGGCTCACGTCGTCGCCGCCGACTATCGCCCCGATAAGGCTCTCCGCGTCGAATTTGCGCAGTATCTCGTCAATACGGTAGTGGAACTTCGATGTCACGATCGCCGTCTTGAAGCCGCGCCGCCGAAGCTCCGAGAGTGTCGGGAGCGCGTCCTCGTACATCACCGCGCTCTCGGTGATGACCTCGTCCGCGCGCTCGCGGAACAGCGCCGCAAAGCGCTCCGCCGCACCTGCGTCGTCACTTCCCGTCAGCGCGCGGAATACCTCCTTAAGCGACAAGCCGATAGTCCGCCGTATCTCTTCTCCCGTTTTCTCCATAAGTCCTAGCTTGCCAAGCGCGTAGTTGCAACTCGCGACAATGCCGTCTGCGCTGTCTCCGAGAGTGAAATCGTAATCAAAAATGACCGCTTTGTACATATCAACCACCGAACCCTCCGTCAACTCCCAGCACCTGCCCCGTGATGAAGCGGTTCTCCGCGAGCATACGCACTGCCCTCGCGACCTCGGACGGCTGCCCGAGACGGTTCAGCGGCGTCTCCGCCGCAAGCTCGGCGAGCTCCTCCGCGGTGAGATGAGCGCTGTTCATCGGGCTGTCAATGACCCCGGGTGCGACCGCGTTCACGGTTATCCCCGATAATCCCAGTTCCTTTGCGAGCGCCTTTGTAAAGCCGATAACGCCCGCCTTTGCAGCCGAATACGCGACCTCGCAGGACGCGCCGCACACTCCCCAGACCGAGGAAACGTTGACGACAGCGCCGCTCTTTCGGTTGACCATCGACGGCACGATCGCCCTCGTGACGCGGAAAACGCCCGTCAGATCAACATCGATCATACGCCGCCAATCCTCCTCGCTCGTGTCGAGGAACGGCTTTATCAGCGATATTCCGGCGTTGTTCACCAGAACGTCTATATGCCCGAACCCACGGAGTATCTCTGCGACCGCATTATTCACCAAAGAGCTGTCCGAAACGTCCATATAAACTGCCGTGCAGTTCAGACGCGCAGACAGCGCCCGCGCTTCGTCCGCGCGGGTGCAGTAGGTAAAGATCACATCGTCCGAGGCGGCAAACTCCTCGGCGAGCGCCGCGCCGAGCGCTCCCGTGCCGCCCGTAATCAGGACGGTCATTCGACGTTCACCGTCAGCTCGCCGTCCTTTGCGCCGAGAACAACCTTCGAGAGCTGCTTTTCGCTGTTGTCGATGAGCAGCTCGGCGATCTTGTCCTCGATGTCGGAGCGTATCACGCGGCGGATATCGCGCCCGCCGAACTTGCCGCCGAACGCCTTTTTCGCTATCGCCGCGTACACCTCGCCGCCAATAACCAGCTCGAGGTTCTTTTCCTCAAGCGGCGCGCGAAGCTCCTCGAGGTTGAGCTTGGCGATCTTCGCGTAGCTCTCCTCGCTGAGCGGCGCGAACGCCACTATTTCGTCCACTCTCGCCAGAAACTCGGGTCTGAGGAAGTCGCGCAGACCTTTCATCACGCGCTCGCGGCTGACGTCAGCCTGCGATTTCGAAAAGCCGATGCCGTTCATACCGCCGGTCGAGCCCGCGTTCGAGGTCATTGCGATGATGGTGTTCTCGAAGCTGACGTTGCGACCGTGAGAGTCGGTGATCTTGCCCTCGTCCAGTATCTGGAGCAGGATATTCATCACGTCCGGGTGTGCCTTTTCGATCTCGTCGAACAGTATCACCGAGTACGGCTTTCTGCGGACGCGCTCCGTAAGCTGCCCCGCCTCGTCGTATCCGACGTATCCGGGAGGCGAACCGATGATCTTCGACACGCTGTGCTTCTCCATATACTCGGACATATCCAGCCTGATGAGCGGGTCTACCGTGTCGAACATCTCCTTTGCGAGCACCTTTACAAGCTCGGTCTTACCCACGCCGGTGGGTCCCACGAAGATGAACGACGCGGGTCTGCGGCGGTCGGAGAGCTGTATGCGGCTGCGCTTTATCGCCTTTGCGACCAGCCCGCAAGCCTCGTCCTGACCGATTATCCTTGCTTTCAGATTATCCTCGAGCACCGCCATGCGCCTGAACTCGGTCTCCCTTATCTTGTTCGCGGGAATGCCCGTCCAAAGCTCGATGACCTTGGACAAGTCCTCCATAGTTACCTGAACGTTCTCGGCGCTCTCCTTGAGCCCCTCTATCTTCTTCTCGTTCTGCGCGATAGTGGTCTTGAGCTCGGCGAGCCGCGCGTAGTCGATGTTCGGGTCCTCGGCGAGCTCACTCTCCTCGCGCTTCTGCGACGCTATGAGCTGCTTCATCTTCTCGTACTCGGTAATGTCCTCGTTCCCGAGCGACGCGCACGCGCACGCCTCGTCGAGCAGGTCTATCGCCTTGTCGGGCAGGAATCTGTCGTTGATATAGCGCTCGGACAGCACCGCGCACATCTTCGCGATCTCGTCCGTGACGTGCACCTTGTGGTGCTCCTCGTAATAGTGCTTTATGCCGCCGAGAAGCGTCACCGTCTCCTCGATGGTGGGCTCATTGACCGTGACGGGCTGGAAGCGGCGCTCGAGCGCGCTGTCCTTTTCGATATGCTTGCGGTACTCGGCAAAGGTGGTCGCGCCGATGACCTGTAATTCACCGCGTGAAAGCGCGGGCTTGAAGATGTTCGCGGCGTTCATCGAGCCCTCCGAGTCACCGCCCGTGCCTACAAGGTTGTGCAGCTCGTCAACGAACAGCATAACGTTGCCCGCGTTCTTCACCTCGTCGATGAGCGACTTCACGCGGCTCTCGAACTGCCCTCTGAACTGCGTTCCCGCAACGAGCGCCGTCAGATCGAGCAGATACAGCTCCTTGCCCTGAAGCCTGAACGGAACGTCACCGCTTGCAAGCTTGAGCGCGATGCCCTCGGCGATGGCGGTCTTTCCGACGCCCGGCTCGCCTATCAGGCATGGGTTGTTCTTAGTGCGGCGCGAGAGTATCTGGAGCACGCGGTATATCTCCTTATCGCGCCCGACGATAGTGTCTATCTTGCCCTCCTTGGCGCGGCGGGTAAGATTGGTGCAGTACGTCTCAAGGCACTTGCGCTTTTTGTCGGGTCTATCGGGCTTATCGCTCTTTTTGCGCGGCTTTTTCTCCTGTTCGTCCTTATTGTCCGAGCCGAAAAGGTTCTTCAAAAAGTTAGGCATCGTGCCCGCGCCGCCGCGCTCGAAGAGGTTATCCTCATCCTTCGCGGTGTCCTTGGATTCGTCGAACGCGTCATCGTCGTCATCGTCGTCGACCAGACCGAATTGCTTGAGCATATCGCTGTCAACGACACCATCCTCACCGAAGATCGAATCCACGGCGTTATCGAAATCCTCCTCGGATATCCCCATCTGCTGGAGATACTCGTTGACCTGCGGCAAGCCCATCTCCTTTGCGCAGTTAAGGCAAAGCCCCTCGCTCTTGCGCTCGCCTGCGCTCATAGTGGAGATGAACATAACCGCGGGGCGCTTTTTGCACCTTGAACACATCATCATACAGATCACCTTTTCTTTCTTTAATTATGTCAAGAAGTTCAATACGTCTACATCATATATATACTTGAAAACTAGCGTAGAATCAATAGTCGTGCGGTTGAACAGTATAGTGCCGCCGCCCGACAGCGTAACGATAAACCGAGTGACCACACACACCACCAGCACCGCCACGATACCCTCGCATACCCCCGCGAGACCGCCCGCGAGCGCGTTTGCCTTGCCGATCACGGGCACCTTGTTAATCACCTTTGTGAGGTTCGCGACCAGATTCAGCACTATCGCGACCACCGAGAAGATCAGTATAAACACGATCGTCCGTATCAGTATAATGCAGTTCGGCTCGATTATGCCGTCCATGACCGTATCGCGTATCGTATCGTTCGTCTCGAGCATTTTCAGCGCAAGCGTCCGCGCCGCGTTCACTCCCAGAGTATCTGATGTCATCGTGCCCGATATCGCCGGGATATACTTTCCGACCGTCGCCGCTATCTCGTTAAAATCCGCGAAATCCTCGCGCTGAGTGAGTTGAACGGCAATGACCTGAGCCGTGACGAGCTTTCCGAGCCCGTACCTTTCGATGTCGTCTCTAGAGAAATCGGCGTTCTTTCCGTTCAGGTCGGTCAAGTCCAAGTCCTCGCGGAGCCCGATTGCTTTCAAGTCCTCGACATCCATGCCCGTCTCGGAAAGGTCGACGTGCAAAAGCTCAAACATCGCTTTGTCCGTGCCCGCGTAATCTATGACCGCCTCGGTCACGGGAACGCCCGAGATCGCCGCCTTGTCGTAGTCTATGCCCGTGATGCCGCCGAGCCTGAGCGACCGCAGACCCTCGCTCACCACGGTGTCGAGCTGCTCGGTAAGCGGCTTCGCCACAACATTTCGGTAGAACGTCTCGGCGATAGGCTTGCTGAATATCATCGCGCACGCGAATGCCGCTATCGAGGCTATCATGCTTAGTATCACCTTTGCGAAGCCGTTTTTCCAGCCCGCGAAGAAGAACCCCGCCACGACGACGACTATCACCGCGTCAAATATTATTGCGAATTCCTGTCCCATATTACTTCTTTATTGCTCCTCTCACAGCTCCACCCTCTGCACGGTGTTGTAGCCGAGCAGATACGCGCAGTTGTTCATTATCTTCACATCCGAATACACGTCGTCCAGATCGTAGGTCTTTACGCCCTCCATCATCGAGTTGAACGCCAGCAGCTTAGTTCCCTCAAGTATATACATCCGCCCCGCGCATACGTCAAACGCCGTCACGCCGCTGGGAGTTATCGCCGCCGCCGCGCTCAGTCCATCGCCGTAAGCCACCGCGATATCGCCGTTTGACGCCGCGTCGTGGAACAGCACGGCTCTCATGCCGTCCGTTTCGGTAACGCCCGTCACCTGCCGCGTGAACGCCGTCTGCGCGGTTATCACGCCCGTCAGCTCGTCTAGCAGGAACGCACCGCCGCTCGTCACGACGTAAATGCCGTCCTCACAGCGCTCCAGTGACAGCGGCAGGTCGCTTGAAAGGTATGTTTTCCATATCTCACTCTCGGCGTTGCCGACATCGAAGCGCATAACGCTCGTGCGAAGGTCTCCGCCGCTCTCGCCGAGAACGGTCACGAAAACACTGTCGTCATTATTGCCGAACTCGACCCGCATTATTTTTTCATCGGGCGACGCCCAGCGGAATATCTGCTTTCCCTCGCCGTTGAATATGTACAGATAGTTGGAGTACCGCGACGAGGTAGTCACAGCCGCGCAGCGCTCCACGTTGCCCATCTCGGCGAACACCACCGTGTCCTCCATCGTCTTGGAGAACAGCTCCGAGGTGCGCGAGAACATTTTGAAGTCCATCCCGTTCTTGTCGTACACGAGCACGCGCCTGTCGTTTGACGAGGACGCGGCGCGCTGAAAGCCGTGCTGTATCCCCGAAAGCTCGGCGCCGACCGCGTTGTACGTATACAGATACGTATCCGTCAGCAGATAGAAGTTCTCCCCGAGCTCCCCCATAACGTACTGCGTGCTGCCCGGAAGCGTGACGGGAAATCCCCCCTCGCCCGGGTTCAGCGCCGCGTCCTTGAGCGGTTCTATCAGCTTCCGCCAGTTCGCGGCGACGAGTATCAGCCCCACCATAACGGCGAGGAACACCGCGCTCCGCACCAGCAGCGTCTTTCGCCTGCGCTTTTGGCGGAATTTATTCATATCGTTTCGTTCATCTAACATTTTTTATCCCCACAGGTGTTTATTGTCTATCTTATTATTATATCATATTCATACCCGTTTCGTCAAGTCCTCCGCAAAAGGCTCTGTAATGCGCTGTCTATGGGCGGTGATTATCGTAAGGCTGCCCGCGTTTATCGTAACGGTGCAGCCCTCGGCAGCCGCGTAGTAGTTTTTCCCCTTTTTGGTAACGACCGCTCTTGTCAAAAACTCCCTGCACCACCCAAGAACATCGTCCGTATCGAGCGCGAGATTGTTTTTGACCCTCTCTCTGCCCTGCTCGGTAATACGAAGCTTATCCAGACCGCGCAGAAGCTCCGCCTTACAGTCCGTCTGCTCCTCATACGAGACCTCGTTCAAGTACAGTCCCTCGGGCGGCAGCGTTTTCCCGGCGAGCTCGCGATCCCCCGTCTCAAGCGCCCTTTGCACGTCCGAAAGGCTCAGTCTGCCCTCGCTTACATATATAAGCGTGCCCGCGACTATCCTCACCATATTATACAGGAAGCCGTTTCCGCGTATTTTTATTTCACAGATATTGCCGTTTTTGTGCACTTCAAGTGAGTATATCGTCCGCACGGTCGTTTTCACGCGCACCTTACCCTCCGCGCGGCAGAACGCCGCGAAATCGTGCTCCCCGACAAGCAGCCGCGCGGCGGCGTTCATCTTGGAGATATCAAGCGGATACGGGTAATGATACGCCAGATTCCGCATAAACACATCACGCGTCGGCGCGCAGTTTATCAGATACACATATTCCTTGGCTTTTGTGCAAAAACGCGCGTGGAAGTCGTCCTCCGCGTCCTCGCAGGACAGCACGGCGACGTCGCCCGGTAGCAGAGTGTTCATTCCCTTGACGAAGCCATTGCACGGGATAGCGCTGTCGACGCGCACGTTGAAGCAGAACCTCCGCGCGTGCACTCCCGTATCCGTCCGCGAACAGCCGAGGATAACGGGCGGCTCGATCTTTAGGAGCTTTCCTATCGCCTTTTCGACGACCTCCTGAACAGTCAGCGCGTTGTCCTGCCGCTGAAATCCGTGGTAAGCCGCGCCGTTATAGGCGATAAATACCTTTAAGTTGCGCATAAGACCTCCGTCACGGTATCACGGGGATACAGTTCAGCACGATAACTCCCGCGAGCAGCGCGAACATCAGCGCCGTCGCCACGTAGTCGCGCGGCGCTGTTCTGAGCTGCCGCATACGCGTCCTGCCCTCGCCGCCGCGGTAGCAGCGGCACTCCATCGCCGTCGCGAGCTCGTTCGCGCGCTTGAACGCCGAAACGAACAACGGTATCAGCACGGGCACGAGCGCCTTCGCCTTCTTGACGAGCCCGCCTGTGTCGAGCTCCGCGCCGCGCGCCTTCTGCGCGGACATTATCTTGTCCGTCTCCTCGATGAGCGTCGGGATAAACCGCAGCGCGATCGTCATCATCATCGACAGCTCGTGCACAGGAAACCGCACCTTTTTCAGCGGCGAGAGCAGCCTCTCGATAGCGTCCGTGAGCATGATCGGCGAGGTCGTGTAGGTCAGCAGCGACATTCCGATGATAAGCGCGGGTATTCGCAGCAATATGAACAGCGTCGTCCGTATGCCCTCGGGGTATACCGAGATTATCCACCACTTGAACAGCGGCTCCTCGCCCGTTATAAACAGCAGGTTCAGTACCCCCGTAAACAGCATGAGCGGCATTATCGGCTTAATGCTTTTCAGTATCATTATCAACTTAATATGTGAAAGCAAATAGCATATCACCATGAACAATATCCCCACCAGCAGCCCCGTAAAGGTCTGCGAGGTGAAAAGTATCACCAGATACAATATATCCAGAAGCAGCTTCACGCGGCTGTCCATCTTATGAACGACGGACTTCCCCGGGAAGTACTGCCCTATCGTAATATCCTTTATCATCTGTTCTGTCCTTTTATCAGCGAGAGCAGTCTCTGCGCCGCTCTTTCCGTTGTGTAAATGTCGTTTCCGATGTCGATGCCCTTTTCGAGCAGCCTGTGCGACAAGCGCGTTATCTGCGGCACGTCGAGACCGATCTTCACTAGGTCGTCCGTGCGCCCGAACACCTTATCCGTGTCGTCGTAGCAGAACACCCTGCCCTTGTTCATCACCAGCACCTTATCCGCGTACCTGACGATATCCTCCATCGAATGGCTGACCAGCAGCACCGTCTTGCCCGACTGCCCGTGCCAGCGCTTTATCAGCGACAATATCTTGTCTCTGCCCTTTGGGTCGAGCCCCGCGGCGGGCTCATCGAGTATCAGCACCTCGGGATCCATCGCGAGCACGCCCGCGAGCGCCACTCTGCGCTGCTGACCGCCCGACAGCTCGAACGGGGATTTTTCCAGTAACCGGGTAATTCCCATACTCTCGGCGGCGGCATTAACACGCGCGTCGAGCTCCTCGCCCGAAAGCCCCATATTTTTCGGACCGTAGGCGATGTCCTTTGCGACGGTCTCCTCGAAAAGCTGGTGCTCCGAATACTGGAACACGATGCCGACCTTGAACCTTATGCCGCGAATATCCGCGCCCTTGCCCCAGATGTCGCCACCGTCGATGAGCACGCGACCCGAGGTTGGCTTTATCAAGCCGTTCAGGTGCTGTATCAGCGTGGACTTTCCGCTGCCCGTATGCCCGATTATCCCGACGAACTCCGCCTTGTTGACCGTCAGGCTCACGTTGTCGACTGCGGTTTTCTCGAACGGCGTTCCGATACTGTATTTGTAGGTCAACTCCTCGAGCCTTGCCGCCTCCCCGGCACTGCCGCGCGGTTTTTCGGCAGCGGTCTTGGTCATATCGGCGGTATTGCCCTCAAGCGGCAGCATAGATATCGCCTCGGCGCACTCGTCCTCGAAGATTATTTCCTCGGAAATATCAACGCCGTTTTTCCGCAGCATTCCGCACAGCTCCGTCACCTGCGGCACGTCAAGCCCGACGGCTCTCAGCTCGTCAGCGCGGGCGAATATCCGTCTCGGTACGTCGTCCATTATCACCGTGCCTTTATCCATCACGACCACGCGGTCTGCCTGCGCCGCTTCGTCCATATAGTGCGTTATAAGAATAACGGTTATCCCCTGCTCACGGTTAAGGCGCTTTATCGTTTTCATGACCTCGCGCCTGCCCTTGGGATCGAGCATAGCCGTCGGCTCGTCCATGACGATACAGCGCGGCTGCATGGCGATGATCCCCGCGATGGCGATACGCTGCTTCTGACCGCCCGAGAGCTGGTGCGGCGCGTGCTCGCGAAACTCGTACATATCCACCTGCTTCAGCGCCTCGTCTACCCTCACGCGTATCTCCTCAGGCGGCACGCCGAGGTTCTCGGGCGCGAACGCCACGTCCTCCTCGACGATAGTCGCGACAAGCTGATTATCGGGGTTCTGAAACACCATTCCGACCGTCTGCCGTATGTCGAACAGCCTGTCCTCGTCGGCGGTGTCTATCCCGTCAACGGTCACTTTGCCCGAGGTCGGGGTGAGTATCGCGTTGAAATGCTTCGCAAGCGTCGACTTGCCGCAACCGTTATGCCCCAGCACCGCCAGAAACTGCCCCTCGGGAACGCTTAGATTAACGTTCCGAAGCGCCGTCGACTGCTCGATTATCTGCCCTTCCTCGTCGCGCAATATATAGTCATAGCACAGATCTTCCGTTTTTATAATGTCCAATGTTTCATCCTCTTTTGTCCTAATTTATAGTCATACATTTTATATTATACACCAAATGGCATATATAAGTCAAGTGAAAATTTGATAAAAAAACGCTCATAGTGTTGTGCTACAATAGATATTGGACAAACAAGCAAAAAAATATTGAGAGATAGGC
>CAMWVP010000121.1 GCA_947177735.1 uncultured Clostridia bacterium | reverse complement strand
ATTAAAGGAAACGAAACCGAGCAAGCAATAACAAATAAACCCCACCGAAGTTAGTACAATAACAAAAGGAAACAAAACCGAGCAAGCAATAACAAAGGGAACCAAAACCGAACACGCTTTTTCTCTACAGAAATAATTAAAAATCAAATCCGCCATAGCACTTTTGATCGAAAAACAAAAGTGCTATGGCGGAAACTTCTTTATGAATCCCTGTATGTTTCTTAAGCGGCTCCCCGCTTCATTTTTAAGTATTCTACCGCCTTGCCGTAAGATGCAATATAAAACCCGCTTCAGGCAGGGTGGGTAAGATCGCCCAACGTTTTCACGCTCCCGCCAACAATAAGCCGAAGCTTAAAGGAGGTCTGCAATCCGCCGTCGGAGTCGAAATCCCGTTTACAATGTGTTGGATTATAGTAGCACACATTCGCGTATCAAGGCAGTATAAGTATCGTTATTCCTCTGTGCCGTCAAGCTCCTCGAGATCGTCGATGTCAAGCTCGGGCAGCTCGGAAAAGCGTTGGATGAACATCTCGCCGACGGCGTTGTACTCCGCGTCGTCGTCGACGGTCGCGAGCATGGACTCTCCGTCCGTCTCGATCTCCTTGAGCACGACGAACTCCGACGCGCCCTCTTCCTCGTCATAGTCGGCAGGGATCAGCGCGTAATAGATCACGCCGTTCATCTCCGCGCGGTCGACAAACTCAAACCGCGTCACATTGCCTTCCTCGTCCTCAAGCTCGATTATTCCCTCGTCCTCGTCAAGGAAAACATCTTCATTTTCAGTCATAACCTGCCGCCTTTCTTCCGCGCGGAAATTTATCCGAAAAGAGCCGCGCTTGTGACTATATTTTACAACAACCCGCCGCGATTGTCAAGAGGAAATTTAAGGGAAAAGCGCCGTTTTCACGTTTTTTCACAATAATCATTACTTTTCACTAAAAAGGCGTTGAAAAATATATACAAAACGCCTATAAGAAAATTAAAAAAATCTATTGACTTTTACCAAAAAGTATGGTATTATTTAATCAAGGAAAGAGAGAACCCGATGACAAGCCGAGAGGTCGGTACGGGTCTCCTTACAAATATACCGAAAGGAGTTCAGTCCAATGGAAAGCTAAGTTTGAGGCAGTAAGGTGAAGGCTTGGTAGAGTCTAGCCGCTACTTTGAAAGGAGTTACTCCAATGGCACGTTGAACTTGCAACGGCGAAAAAATACAGCTTAGAGCAGAAAGGAAGCGAGTCCCATGGAAATAACCGATAAACCTTTTTACCGTGTATCTGCGGAGTCGCAACCCGCCGAACGCTGAGGTTTGATTTTGGGACGAAGATCTGCATGAGATACGCTCTCGCAAATGCAGAAGCCGTCCGAACGAAGGTGTTTGACCTGTTTTAAGAAACCATAGCGGTTTCGGCAGTCCGCAGATATTTTCTACCGCGTTAAGCGTTTACATAGATAAGCCGTATCGAAAGTGGTGATTGCGATGTGCGCTTTAATCGAAAGGGAACGAAAATATTAGCTCGCGGAACAAGCGCAGCTAGGTGAAAGGAATGAGTCCGATGTCCGGTAAAATTTGCTTTAAAACCAAATTTTAAAAAGGAGTACGGTCCGATGTAATATCGAAATTCTTAAAATTGAATAGATCGCCCCCCTGTGTGAGCAGGGGGGCTTAGCTTGTAGAAAAAGTCCACATTCAGACTGTCGAGAAGCCCTCAGCTGCGAGGAAACAGCTCCGCGGCTAGCCTTTGTGGCTGCCGCGCGGGCGGTTGACGAAGCAGATGAGGGTTTATCGACAGTCTGAGCCCCCCTGTGTAAGCAGGGGGGCTTTATTATGGGGTGCTTACGCGGCTGTGATAAGGTTTATAAGCTGTCAAAAAAGACCGTCTCGCCCTCTTTGCGGGTATCGCATATGACCTTGTGCATACGGTCAAAGAGCTCCGAATAGCGCAGGTTGTGGCTGCCGCCGCAGTAGAGCTTTACCGCGCCTACTCTCAGCGAGAGCGGTATCTCCTTGTCCTCGAATACGACGTTCTGCCCGTTCAGCGCTATGACCCTCTGAGCGGTCTCTTCGGCTGCCGCGCGGTCGTCGGTGCACGTTACGATCGCGAACTCGTCGCCGCCTATGCGGAATGCCGCCATAGTGTCGCCCGCCGCCGCGTCAACGCGCTTGAAAGCCTCGCGGATAACGCAGTCACCGGCTTCTCTGCCGCAGGTCTTGTTTACTCCGTCGAATTTCACTATGTCAAAGCATAATACCCAACTGTCGCGGTTCGCGGAGCGGAGCACGTCGTAAAGCTCCGTGATGTCAACTCGTCTGCCCATAAAAATTCCTCCTTTAAGCGTCTGCTCGTCGGGGATGATCCGCGGAAATATCCCCGTTGAGTGCCATTGCGTTCTGAATTTGGAGGGAGAAACGCCCCAGAGCTTGCGGAAAGCCCGCGTGAAAACCTCGGGAGAATTGTAGCGGTATTTCATCGCGATATCGGTCAGCGTGAGATCGGTGTGCGCGATGTCCTCGGCGCTCTTCGTCAGCCGCCGCTTTGTGATGTATTCCTTGAGACTGGTGTGCGTGCAGTAGCGCCACACCTTCTGCAGCGTCGACAGCGAGCAGCAGCACGCCGCCGCGATATCCTCCTGCGTTATTTCGCCGCACAGATTGTCCTCGATGAAGTTCACCGCGTCCGCAAATATGCAGAAATTTTTCATTGTTCCGTCCTCCTAACAGACTAAGCGCTTATCTGTAACTTTATTGTAGCACAAATCTCGGCGTATGTCTTGACGTTTTGAGCATTTTTATTGACGATTTGAGCAAATCGTTCTCCCTTTTTCACCTAACAGCTATTGACAAAAGCCGCTTTAGGGTGTATAATGTATATTGTATATTTGTTTGTACATTTATGTGTGCCGGAGAGCTAACTCTCCTCCAAAGGAAAGGTAAAATATAATGGGAATTATCAAATCTATCTTCGGAACTTATTCATCACGAGAGCTCAAGCGTATCGAGCCCATCAAGCAGGCGGTACTCGATCTTGAGGATAAGTATAAGGCTATGTCCGACAAGGAGCTTAAAGCTCAGACGGGTATACTCAAGGACAGGCTCGCCAAAGGTGAGACGCTTGACGATATACTTCCCGAGGCGTTCGCGACCTGCCGCGAGGCTTCCGACCGCGTTATCGGGATACGTCATTACCCCGTGCAGATAATCGGCGGCATCGTGCTTCATCAGGGGCGTATCGCCGAGATGAGAACGGGCGAGGGCAAGACGTTCGTCGCGTCGCTGCCGTCCTATCTGAACGCGCTGACGGGCAAGGGCGTTCATATCGTTACCGTCAACGACTACCTCGCAAAGCGTGACAGCGAGCTTATGGCTAAGGTACACCGTTTCCTCGGGCTGACCGTCGGGCTCATCACTCACGAGCTGACGAATGATCAGCGCCGCGAAGCGTATGCCTGCGACATAACCTACGCCACAAATAACGAGCTGGGCTTTGACTATCTGCGCGATAATATGTGCATTTACAAGAAAGACCTCGTACAGCGCGAGCCTAACTTCGCGATCGTCGACGAGGTGGACTCTATTCTTATAGACGAGGCGAGAACGCCGCTTATCATCTCGGGTCAGGGCGAAAAGGCGACCGATCTGTACGAAAAGGCGGACAGATTCGCGAAAACGCTGAAGATGGACAAGGTCGTTGAGATAGACACCAAGGAGGAGTACGAAAAGGACTTTGAGGGCGACTATCTCGTCGACGAGAAGGAAAAGACCTGCAACCTGCTGCCGAACGGCGTTGCCAAGGCTGAGCAGTACTTCAACGTCGAGAACCTTATGGATCCCGAGAATATGACCCTGCTCCACCACATCAATCAGGCTATCCGCGCGAACGGTATTATGAAGCTTGATGTCGACTATGTTATCCGCGACGGCGAGATCGTCATCGTCGATGAGTTCACGGGTCGTCTGATGTTCGGACGTCGCTACAATCAGGGTCTGCACCAGGCTATTGAGGCTAAGGAGGGCGTTAAGGTAAAGCACGAGAGCAAGACCCTCGCGACCATCACGTTCCAGAATTTCTTCCGTCTGTACAACAAGCTGTCGGGTATGACCGGTACGGCAATGACCGAGGAGGACGAGTTCAGACAGATATACTCGCTGGACGTTATCGAGATACCGACAAACAAGCCCGTTATACGTGTAGACAACCACGACAAGATATACAAGAACGTCCGCGGCAAGCTCAGAGCCGTTTGCGATCAGGTAGAGGAATGCCACAAGAAAGGGCAGCCCGTGCTTGTCGGAACGGTCACCATCGAGAAGTCCGAGCAGCTCTCCAAGCTCCTCAAGGCGCGCGGCATAAAGCACGAGGTGCTCAACGCGAAGAACCACGAGCGCGAGGCGGAGATCGTCGCGCAGGCGGGTAAAAAGGACGCGGTAACGATCGCGACCAATATGGCGGGACGCGGCACCGATATTAAGCTCGGCGGTAACGCGGAGTATCTGGCGCTCGCCGAGATGAGAAAGCTCGACTATTCCGAGAAGCTCATTCAGGAAGCTACGGGCTTTGCCGAGACCGACGACGAGGAGATCATTGCGGCGCGCGAGAAGTATCAGGAGCTGAACGCGAAATTCGAGGAAAAGATCAGACCCGAGGCGGAGGAAGTCCGCAAGGCGGGCGGTCTGTTTATTATAGGCACCGAGCGTCACGAGTCAAGGCGTATCGACAACCAGCTCCGCGGACGTGCCGGCCGTCAGGGCGACCCCGGCGAGAGCTGCTTCTACATCTCGCTTGAGGACGACCTTATGAGACTGTTCGGCGGCGAGAGGGTACAGATGCTTATGGAGAGAATGAACTTTGAGGAGGATATCCCGCTTGAGGTCGGCTTCCTCTCCAAGGCTATCGAGTCGGCGCAGATGAAGATAGAGGGCAACAACTTCTCTATCCGCAAGCACGTTCTTGATTTCGACGACGTTATGTCGCAGATGCGTCATACCATTTATTCCCAGAGGAGAAAGGTGCTCGACGGCGAGGATATCCACGACAATATCGTGCAGATGATGAACCAGGATATCGAGGAAACGGTCAAGATGTACTGCTCGGACTCCGTTGCCGAAAACTGGAATCTGGACGGTCTGCGCTCGCATTATATGAACCTGTTCCTTATGGATACCGATCTGCGTTACGCGATAGAGGATCTGAACGATATCTCGCAGAAAGACATTCTGAGCTTTGTCAAGAAGCGCGGAGAGCTCATGTACAAGCTCCGCGAGGAGGAGCTCGGCAGCGAGAGTATGCGCGAGATCGAGCGCGTGTGCCTGTTGAAAACGGTAGACCGTCACTGGATGGATCATATCGACGCTATGGACGAGCTGAAAAACGGTATCGGTCTGCGCGGCTACGCACAGCGCAATCCCGTTGAGGAATACCGCTTCGAGGGCTTTAATATGTTCGATGAGATGATCGCGGCTATCCGCGAGGAGACGGTCAAGCTCGTGCTCACTATCCCCGTGCGTATGCAGGCGCCCATTCAGCGCGAGCAGGTAATGCGCCCCGACGCTCCCAACGCGGGCGGCCCTCAGACTCCGTACAGAAGCGAAAAGCGCGCGGAGAAGAAAAAGAAAGGCAAGAAGTAATAAAATATTTTCCCCGCTTAATTTAGCGGGGAAACGTAGGCAACGAAAGGACAGACAGCAAATGATGTTAGACGAAGTAAAAAGCGAGCTTTTGGATCATATTATCCCGTTCTGGAACAATTTGCGGGATGACGAGCTCGGCGGCTGGTACGGCGAGGTCGACAGCGCTTTGAACGTCAACAAGAAGGCGCAAAAGGGCGTTATTCTCCACTCGAGGATACTGTGGTTTTACTCCAACGCTTATATGGCGTTGAAGGACGAAAAGCTCCTTGACAACGCAAAGCACGCCTATGAGTTTCTCACCGAAAAGTGTTATGACAAGGAATACGGCGGCGTTTACTGGATGGTGAACTGCGACGGCACCCCCGCCGACGATATGAAGCACAGCTACTGTCAGGCGTTCTTTATCTACGCGCTGTCGAGCTACTACCGCGCGAGCGGCGATAAGAACGCGCTTGACATCGCCTATAAGGTATTCGAGCTTGTCGAGAACAATCACGCGGACGATATCGCCTACCGCGAAAAGCTCTCGCGCGACCTCACAAAGGAGCTCGCAAACGATGAGCTGTCCGAAAACGGATTGATGGCGGACAAGACGATGAACACCACGCTTCACCTTATGGAGGCGTACACCGAGCTGTATCTCGCCGATAAGAACGCGAAAGTTCTCGAGCGGCTGAAGTTCCAGATGGAGCTGACCTACGATAAGATATTTGACAAGAACGGCGACAAGCTGATGGTATTCTTCGACAGGGAGATGAACGAGATCGGAGACATTTACAGCTACGGTCACGACATCGAGGCTACGTGGCTCATCGACCGTGCCGCGGACGTTATCGGCGATGAGGAGTACGCGAAGAAGTTCCGTGAGATGAACAGCCGTATCGCCGCGAAGATCGCCAAGGTCGCGTTCGACAAGGAGTCGGGTTCGTTGCTCAACGAGGTCGACAAGGGCGTTGTAAACCGCCTACGGATCTGGTGGGTACAGGCGGAGAGCGTTGTGGGCTTTCTGAACGCTCATCAGCGCGGCTACGGCGACTATATGCACATCGCCGAGAGCGTCTGGAAATACATCAGAGACAATATCTCCGACAAGCGTCGGGGCGGCGAATGGTTCTGGGGACTGGACGATGAACTCAGGACCGATCCCTCGCGCAACACCGCAGACCCGTGGAAGTGCCCTTACCACAACGGCAGAATGTGTCTTGAGGTCATGAGACGGCTCGGCTGATACGGGTATCATAAACGATTTAACGGCGGATTTCCCTGCCACAGAGGGGGAATCCGCCATTGTTACGAGGAGGACAATATGTTTGAGTTAAGACAGGCGGGCGAGCGCACATATTATATAGAGAGCCCAGCGAAGATAGGGATATACCTCGCGGACGAGGGCGCGTATCTTATCGACAGCGGAAATGATAAGGACGCGGGGCGCAGAGTGCGGAAAATTCTCGATGAACAGGGCTGGCAGCTGCGCGGTATCATCAACACTCACTCCAACTCCGACCACATAGGCGGCAACCGATATCTCCAGCAGCAGACAGGCTGCCGGGTATTCTCGGCGGGGATAGAGGCGGCGTTCACGGAGTACCCGATACTCGAGCCGTCGTTCCTGTACGGAGGATATCCGTGCAAGGAGCTGCGCCACAAGTTTCTGCTGGCGGCGGAGAGCGAAGTCACGGACTTCTCCGATAGCAGCTTTCCGAGCGAACTGGAGATAATCCCGCTCCCGGGGCACTTCTTCAATATGACGGGCTTCCGCACGCCCGACGACGTGGTGTTCCTCGCGGACTGCCTGTCGAGCAGGGAGACGCTGGACAAGTATCAAATAGGTTTCATCTACGACGTAGGCGAATACCTGAACACGCTCGAGCGCGTCAAGACGATGAACGCGAAGCTGTTCATACCATCGCACGCCGCCGCCACGGACAGCATTGCCGAGCTTGCGCAGTACAACATTGACAAGGTGCGCGAGGTCGCCGACCGCATAACCGCTCTGTGCGAAACGCCGCTTTGCTTCGAGCATATTCTGCAGCGTCTGTTCACGGAGTATGAGCGCAAGATGACGTTCGAGCAGTATGTTCTTGTTGGCAGTACGGTAAAGTCGTATCTTTCGTGGCTGTACGATACGGGGAGGGTCGGAGTTTCCTTTGAGGATAATATGCTGCTGTGGAAGAGGGTAAATTAGCTGCTTATTCCCGCCTCGGCGGGAAAAGCCGATAAAACCGTGCCCGCAAAAGACGGATCAAAAAGGAGAGTGATAAAATGGCAATTTATTTTGACGAAGAAAAGCGGTTCTTCTCGCTGGTGACCGAGAAAACCGAGTATCAGATGAAAGTCGACCGTTTCGGCGTGCTGAAGCATTTATGGTACGGAGAACGCACGGGCTGCGATATGGAGTATCTTTTACAGTACCCCGAGATCAGCTTTTCGGGGAGCATATACGACGCGGAGAACGACCGCTCCTACTCGCTGAATACTCTGCCGCTCGAGTACTCCTGCGAGGGGAACGGCGACTTCCGCGTGTGGGCGCTGTCCGCCGAACACCCCGACGGCACGCGAGCTCTCGATCTGCGGTTTGAAGATTTCGAGGTAAGAAAAGGTAAATACGCGCTGTCGGGGCTGCCCGCTGTTTACGCCGACAATGACGAGGCTGAAACTCTTTCGGTAACGCTCAGGGATACCGCGTCCGAGCTCCGCGTGACCCTGCTGTACGGCGTGCTTGAGAAGTACGACATCATCACTCGCGCCGCCGTTATCTCCAACGGCGGCAGCGCGAGCGTGTTTCTCGAACGCGCGGCGAGCCTTTGTCTCGATCTTCCGCGCGGCGATTGGGAGTGGGTTCATTTCCACGGTCGCCACGCTATGGAGCGCGTAACGGAGCGCGCAAAGCTCGTCCACGGCGTTCAGGAAGGCTCCTCGGTGCGCGGCGCGTCGAGCCACCAGCAGAACCCCGCCGTACTGCTCTGTTCCCCCGATTGCACCGAAACGTCGGGCGAATGTATAGGCGCGGCGCTGATGTACAGCGGCAGCTTCTCTGCGAAAGTCCAGCTCGACGAGGTAAACCAGACCCGTCTTGTAATGGGCATTAACCCCGAGCAATTCCGCTGGGAGCTCAAGCCCGGCGAGAGTTTCTATACTCCCGAGACTATCCTCTCGTACAGCACGGACGGCATGGAAACGCTCTCCCATAACTTCCACAGGGTTATCCGTGAGCACGTCTGCCGCGGCGAATACAAGCTCGCCGAGCGCCCCGTGCTGATAAACAACTGGGAGGCGACCTACTTCGGCTTTGACGAGGAGAAAATCTACAATATCGCAAAGCAAGCGTCGGAGCTCGGCGTCGACCTGTTGGTGCTTGACGACGGTTGGTTCGGCAAACGCGACGGCGACAGCTCTGGTCTCGGCGACTGGACGGTCAACGAAAACAAGCTGCACGGCGGTCTCGGAAAGCTAGTAGAGAGAGTTACCGAGCTCGGAATGAAATTCGGTATCTGGTTCGAGCCCGAGATGGTCTCGGAGGACAGCGACCTCTACCGCGCCCACCCCGATTGGGCGATAAAGATACCGTCACGAAAACCGATACGCAGCCGTTTCCAGTTAGTCCTCGATATGACCAATCCCGAGGTGCGCGAGTACCTGTTCAACGCGGTAAGCGCGATCCTGAACAGCGCCGACATCTCCTACGTGAAGTGGGACTTCAACCGCCACATAACCGACTGGTACACTCCCACATTGCCGAAAGACAACCTCGGCGAGATGCCGCATCGTTACATTCTCGGGCTGTACGAGCTGCTCGAACGGCTTACGTCGGCGTTCCCGAACGTGCTGTTCGAGGGGTGCAGCGGCGGAGGCGGACGCTTTGACGCGGGAATGCTCTATTACACGCCGCAGATATGGTGCAGCGACGACACGGACGCGTTCGAGCGCACTGTGATACAATACGGCACGTCGTTCTTCTACCCCGTATCGGCTGTAGGCTCGCACGTTTCCGCAGTTCCCAATCACCAGACAGGCAGAGTAACGCCGTTCGAGAGCCGCGCCGCGGTCGCGATGGCGGGCAGCTTCGGCTACGAACTTGACCTCGGCAAGCTCTCCGACGACGAGAAAAACGCCGTGCGCGGACAGATATCGCGCTTCAAGAAATACGGCACGCTTATCCATAACGGTCTTTATTACAGGCTCTCCGATCCTTTTTCGGAGAATATCGCCGCATGGGAATTCACCGACGGCGCGGAGGCATTGGTACAGGGCATGGTTTTCAGG
>CAMWVP010000120.1 GCA_947177735.1 uncultured Clostridia bacterium | reverse complement strand
CTTGCATAGAGCAATCAGTAACCCCATTAGATCGCCGCGAGTTTTCACCTTGAAATTGCTGTCGTCGAAGAAAATCATTGGGCTTACGTCAAGCGCCTCAATGATTTTTTGCAACTGTTCGGGTTGCGGAACCATTTTATCTTTTTCGTATTTCGCTATCGAAACTTGATGTATTCCCGTGAGCTGTGCCAACTCCGTTTGCGTTACGCCCTTTTGCTTGCGCAAATACTTTATCTTTTCGCCTATTGTCATAACCGATTCTCCTTTATAGCGTTCTCGTTAATATTATAACATAGTCCTTAAAAAAAAGTCAAGAAAAAATTTTTGAAAAAGGCTTGACTTTTTATAGCTTATATGCTATAATGTGAAATATAGCTTATTGACTATAAGAGAATCGGAGCTAAAACGGTGCTACATATAATACTTAGAAAAAAATTGCATATCTCTACAAAAGTGCTTGACTTTAAAGCGAGAAAGTGATACAATAGAGATGTAGAGGTATGCCATTAACCGAAGATAGGAGGTATTCGGAATGGCAAATATTAGAAAACGTGGAAACACATATCAGATTTGCGTATCGTGCGGATACGATACGCAGGGCAACCAAGTTGTCCAAACCATGACTTGGAAACCCACCGAGGGAATGACCCCTCGCCAGATTGAAAAGGAAGTCCGGAAACAGGCAATGCTCTTTGAGGAGAAATGCTTGAAAGGACAAGTGACCGCTAACGTAAAGTTCAAGGAGTTTGCCGAGCAGTGGTTTACGGAATACGCCGCGCTGAATCTGCGGAACACATCGTATCAGCGAATGCGACAACTCACCAAGAGAGTTTATCCCGCGCTCGGTCACTTTCGGATTGACAAGATTACATCGAGACAAATTCAGCAGTTCATCAACGACCTTGCAACGAATGCGAAAAACCGCAACTCGGGCAAACCCTTGTCGCGGAAAACGGTAATACATCACTTGAGTTTTATCTCGGACGTGTTCGGCTATGCCGTGAAAATGGGAATGTTGACCGACAACCCATGTAGCCGCGTGAGCGTTCCTAAAGGCGAGAAAAAGGAAAAGGAAATCTACACGATCGAGGAGATCGAACAGCTTTTCGGATTGCTCGAAGATGCTCCTTTAAAGTACAGAACATTCTTTACGCTCGCCATTTACAGCGGATTTCGCAGAGGTGAACTTCTCGGCTTGGAGTGGAAAAATATCGATTGGGAGGGCGGTGTTATCAATGTCCGCCGCACATCAAACTACACCGCCGACAAGGGGACGTATACGGATACTACGAAAACCAAAAAATCCCAGCGTTCCTTAAAATTCCCACCTGTGGTTATGGACTTGCTAAAAGCGTTCAAAGCTGAACAAGACGAAGAGCGCAGAAACCTCGGCAGTAAGTGGGTAGAAACCGACCGCCTTTTCGTTAAGTGGAACGGCGAACCCCAGCACCCCAACACTACATACACATGGTTCTTGCGGTTCTGCGAAAGGAACAACTTCCGCTTTTGCGATATTCACTCCATGCGCCATTTTTATGCCTCGGCTTTAATCAATGAGGGTGTGGACGCCGCCGCGGTTTCGGGTGCGCTAGGTCACTCGGTGATTGGAACAACTGTAAACCTCCAATATGGGCACAACCACACAAGCAGCCAATATTCGATATAAAACAGCCTTGATCAAAACGGTCAAGGCTGCATTTGTCTATAAACCTAAGGAAAACTTAGGGGAATACCTATAAGGATGTGAAGTAACCATTTTGTTTGAGTCCGAATCCTAAATATTTGAACTACAACAAATTAAAGCTTCGAGCATCTGTTAAATTGCACAAAAACTCGCAGTGTCTTTTGTACAATCGCACAAAAACGTTACACGTTGCGCAGAATTTCGACATCTTGCGCAAAGGGCATTGAAAAACAGACCAAAGTATACTATAATACAATATGGGAAGGCATCCTAGTGCTGGATAATTGTATGTTTCATTGTTTGTAACGCTATAAAATAGCTAAAACAATGTGCAGAAAGGTCAGAAAATATAATTATTTATTTTAGAATAACAAGAAAAAGTCAAACTTTAAAATAACAAATATGTATCCACTCTTAGAAATGTGCAAGTTGCCCCGACTGATAAGGCAGAGTGTCAAGCCTTGCAAAAGCAGTGATTGTCTGTCTGTTTCTGAAGCGATGAGTGTCACCGATTTCAGTCATAAAAGATTAAAAAGTTATAAATAAGGAGTGTCAATTATGAAATATAAATATATATCGTCAATTCCCAAACCGTTATTAAATGACTTTGTAAATGGTAGAGTCATACCATTTGTTGGAGCGGGATTTTCTAAAAATGCTGATATTCCTGATGGAATATCTATGCCTGATTGGAATGAATTGGGTAAAATTGTTGCCGATGAAATTCCAGATTATAACTATGACAATAATGCTATAGATGCACTTTCATATTATGAAGACTTATATTCACGAGTAAAACTGATCGAACTGTTAAAGGAAAAACTTCATTTTGGGAAAGTACAGCCAGGTCCTACTTATAAGGCGTTTTGTGACTTGTTCACAGGAACCATATGTACAACTAATTTTGATTCTTTAATTGAAGATTCAATGAAACTGTTACACCGTCCCGTTTCAGTTATTGTAACAAAAGACGGATTACCTATTGGAAGTGATAAAGATAATAAGATAATAAAGCTTCATGGTGATTTTAATAATCCTAATAAGATGGTAATTACCGAACACGATTATGATGTTTATCTTGATCAAAATCCTATTTTGGCAACATATATAGCAAACCTTTTTATTGCAAACACATTACTGTTAATAGGCTATAGTCTTGATGACACTGATTTTAGAAGCGTATGGCAGATAATAAACAGCAGATTAGGGTGTATGGCACAACCTGCATATTGTATAACCGTTGGTGCCTCCTCTGAAAAAGTAGCAAGATATAGGAGACGAAATATAAGGGTCATTAATCTAAAAGGTGAACCTCAAAATTATAAAAATATATTACATGACCTTTTTGTTGAAATAAAGGAATATATTTTTAACGAAAAAGACAAAACGACAAATAGTCGTGATGAAAGAATAAATGAACAAATGAAAATTCCAGCACAAGATAATAAACTTTGTTTTATCTCATGTTCTATGTCTCGTATAGCACAACTTTCTAATCTTATATATCCAACCATTCAAAATCTTGGAATTACACCTGTTCGCATAGATGACATGTTAATGCCGCATGACAATTGGATTGATATTTCACGAACAGCAATTAGAAAATCTAAAGCAGCAATCGTAGATGTTTCTGATTCTTCCTCTAATGTAATGCTTGAACTTGGATTAATTAAATCAACAACCCCACAAAAAAATGTATTAATACTATGCGAAAAAAATAAAGTTTTACCTGTTTCTTTAATTAATCAACAAGTATTGACTTATACATTTGATATAACTAACGAAAAAGATAACTATTTTTTTTCAAAAGAATTAAAAGAATGGTGTTGCAGTGCCTTTAATATTGTTTCTACCAGTTATGACAACAATAATAAACATATTGCCTTTGCTGATGCGTATGAACTTTTAAAAAAAGAAGATTATTCAGCGTGCATTGTTTCTGCCTACTCGGAACTGGAGAATCATATTTTTTCATACCATACTGATTATGAGACAAATGATAAAGGCGCCATTTGTGAAATATTTAGAATAAATCAATACTTATCGGACAATTATGATAGCGACTATTATAAAGAAATAATGACATTACGTAATAATATTGTACATCAAGGTTATATGGCAACATTGAAAGAGGCTGAGGATTTTCTGCGTTTTTCAACCGAATGCAGAGAAGCTTTAGAAAATTTCAAAAGAAAGAATCAAAAGAAACAAATTCTTTGGGTAGATGATAGACCGGAAAACAATGTTCATGAACGCAATGTCCTTGAACAATACGGTTTAAATTTTACATTGGCCTTATCTACACAGCAAGCCTTAGATTTTATGCAGCATACTAAGTTTGCACTTGTTATATCAGATATGAGAAGAAAAGAAGGAGAGCATGAAGGATATATTTTGTTAGATCAAATCCGTAAAAATAAAAATGAAACACCATTTATTGTTTACGCTGGTTCAAGTAAAGAAGAATATAAAAATGAAATATCAAAACGAGGAGGTCAAGGTTACACCAATAAACCTAGAGAATTGATTGATTTAGTGATAAAAAATTTACTTAGAACCCAATAAAATTTGTGTAAAAAAGAATAAAGCACTTCCGATCAGACAAGACTTAGGGCAAGGAAAAATCTGAAAGTTTGAATGTTTTTGACAGCGAAAACAAGGATGAGGATTTGGACGAGTTCGAAGAGCAAGGCGAGGATCAGACTGAAAAACAGGCGAATCCAAAGAGTTGGTGACTGTCTATAAGGATTTGAGGAAATCATTTTGTTGGAGTAAAAATCCCAAAGGTTGGGACTACAACAAATTGAAGCTTCGGGTGTTCGTGAAATTGCCCAAAAAAGCTGCGATTTTTTGGGCAATCAAACAAAAATATTACATGTTGCGCAAGATTTTGACATCTTGCGCAAATGGCATTGAAAAATAAACCAAAATATAATATAATTTAAGATAGTAAGAAGGCATGTCCAGCATGGATAATTGAATATTTTTTTCTTAAACTGTGTGGCTTGCTAAAAAAAGGATTTGGTTAGCGCATGGACAGATTCGCTAAGAAATAATGCAGGAACATAAACAGGCATGCGAGAAACAAAAACTTACTTTTCAAATGAAAAATTAATTTGGAAAAAGTAATACTCAATATCTTGAAACGGTTAATGCTCAGAAAGATGTAACAAGCACATATAAAGAATACATTATCAACAACTGCGGACAAAAATGACACAACTTGGGTTTATGATTGGAGAAAAGAAGGATTGATTAAGTGGTGCGCTAAAGTGTTTTTATGGAGAGATTTTTGTGGTAACTTTATATTTAAATTGAGGAGGTAGAATATGGATAAATTTCAAATTATTGATGCTTTAATAGATAGATGTAATAAATTTAATGAGGAATTATCAGAGATATCAATTTGGAATTTAAATTATGAAAATCCAAATCCTGAAATTATAGACGTAGGCAGTGCTAATTGGCGAATTTTTGTCAACGAAGTAAATTGTTTGGATTCAAAAATCGGTGCCTATGAAGGCATTGATGAGCTAAAGCTTTATATTTCACGTCTATTTACAGTAGATCAGAATGCAATTGATGATATACTAGTTAAGCTTAATGAAATAAAAATCCGCTGCCAAATAGGCTGTGTACGTATTGAGGATAATACCACTTGTTCAAATTTGGAAAGATTATTGCGCGAAATGAATGATTTAGAATCGCATTTTGTATCAAATCCTCTTTTTAAAATTCCAACCATTTATACTGATGATAAATTTATTGAATGGAGATCGGCGCTTAAATTCGAGCTTGAGCAAAATTATAAAAAACATGCGTCTGGAATTTTAGAAAAGCTAGAGCAATTTAATGGTTGGCACGATAAAATATTATTCCAGAACATAAAGGCAGATTTGCAAGTGATTTGCAAATATGTTGTTAGAAAGGAAAGTAAAATTTGTATGAAAAAAGTGTTTGTTGTGCATGGTCATGATAATGCTGCAATAGATATGGTTACAATAACTCTTCTAAAGTTAGGTTTAGAAGCAATCATTCTCCATGAAATGCCTGATGATGGCAAAACAATCATTGAAAAAATTGAAAAATATTCAGATGTTGATTATGCTGTTGTTCTTTACACACCTTGTGATGTTGGACGTGGGGTAGAAGAAACTGTGGAGAAAAAGCGAGCTCGTCAGAATGTTGTTTTTGAGCACGGATATCTTATTGCAAAATTAGGTAGAGAAAATGTTGGCGCTTTAGTAAAAGAAAGCGTAGAAACGCCAGGAGATATTTCTGGCATTGTATACATACCAATGGATGAGTCTGGAGGATGGAAATTTGATTTAGTAAAAAACATGCAATCTGCCGGATTGAACGTTGATGCAAATGATTTATTACCTAAACGCCATTCTACTTAAGTTTTACCGAATTGTGGCAACAGAATGGCAACAAAAATTAGGATGATCCATAATTTATAGATAATCCATATAATGCTGATACTTAGAAATAAACCGCATAAACAGTGTTGTTTAAGATTAGTGCATCAGGAGCGAGTTGGAATGACTTGTGGATCTCTGCAAACACGCTCTATCAGCTACATTACAGTTTTTCGGATCTAAGTACAAAACTTATAGTTTCAAAAGTTAAGCAAATGACACAAATTATGAGGAGGTAAAATATGTTCTGTTTTAATTGTGGCAAAGAAATAACAAATGATCAGAAATTCTGTTGTTTTTGTGGTGCCGAAAATAAACATTTTTTAAATTCTGATTTGAATGTGATACCTAATAAGTCAAGTTCAAAGGCAAAAATAAATCCAAAAGATATAATATTTAATCGCGAAGTTTTAAAAAATTATCTATATAATCTGCAAACTCTCGAATTTGCCAAAAACAAATTAGAGTATGAGAAAGCAAATTTAGAATATAGGATTGGCTCCCTATGTTGTCCACAACATATTGCGCCGAGAGACAGTTGGTCTGATTATGGTATTTGTTTCGGAGGCCTTGCACTTATGATTGGGTTATTCCTACTTGCGTTATGGATAATTAATGGATCAAATGGCGGTGGATTTTTCTCAATACTCTTAGGATTGATTAAACCTATTGCTATAATTGTTATGATTGCATCTATTATAATTTCTATAATTATAATAATATCAACTATATCAAGTTATGTACAAGATGGCAAACGTTTTGATATGGAAACGCAAAATGAAGCCCAAAGGTTGGAAATAGAAAAGCAAGAGCGGCAGCGTCTTTCTAGTATTCTCCCACATGTTAAACAAGATTTGGAGAATACCAACGATTTACTAAATAGTGCTTATTCAATCAATATTATTCCTGAAAATATTAGGGGGCTATACGGTGTTTATTTTTTGTATAAATACATATCCACATCACAAGTTTCTTTGAATGAGGCCTTTTTCCACTTTGACTTAAATGAGATTAAGTGTAAATTAGATATTATTATTGAGCAACAACGCGAAATTATACTCAAGACAGCTCGTTCAAATGCTTTAAATGAAAAAATTGTTAAACAAAATGAACAAAATCTTAGGCATGCGATATCAACAGAGAGGAATACGGAACTAGCAGCGTATTACTCACAGATTGCAGCGCTAAACACAGAAACTGTTGCTCAAATACAAAATTACTACTTTTTCAGAAATGGTTTCTAATGAAAATCGTACTTTATTCCGTACTAATCATAATGGGTGGTATTATTGTTTATGATAATGCCACCAATTTAGTGTGCGTCATGTCAGCGATTAAAGGCACCGTTGAACTCAAGTGACACATTGATCATGCCGTAATATGCAGTATTTTGATTCCCACATACATTGTGGGAATTTTTTGTCTTGGCACATTGACATTGGGAAATAAATATAGTATAATCAATTTATAAGAATAATTGGAGGTTTGGTGTTATGTACGATGCGATTATTATCGGTGCGGGACCTGCAGGCTGCACTGCCGCGAAAACGCTTTCCGAAAATGGATATAAAGTTCTTTTAGTAGAGAAATTCAAGCTGCCGCGGTATAAATCCTGTTCGGGGCAGCTTATCAAGAAAAGCCTTGATCTGGTTCGTGAGTATTTCGGTGAAGATGTTCCCGACTTTACAACTTGCGCACCGGCGGAAAATCGAGGAATGATCTTTACCGATGACAAGGGAGCAACATTTCGCTTTGAACAGTACGGACTTAATGTATGGAGAAGCACATTTGACAATTGGCTTGCCGAAAAAGCTGCAAAATCGGGGGCTGAAATACGAGACAACACATCGGCAATATCCGCCTCGGAAAGCGGCGGAATAGTTACCGTAACACTGAAAGTCGAGAGAATTTACACCGAGCAAGCACGATATGTTATTGACTGCGAAGGCGCGGTCGGCGCTTTTAAGCGTAAGCTGCTGAACATTACTCCTCAATATATTTTGACTTTTCAGACATTCAGTCAAGGTAGCATTGATCTGGATCATCATTATTTTTACGCGTTCCTACAACCCGAATTATCCGAATATGACGCATGGTTTAACGTCAAGGATGATCAGCTTGTACTGGGAGTTGCTGTTAAGGATAAAAGTAAAATCGAGAGTTATTACGCACGATTCATCTCGTATATGGAGAAAAATTATGGTCTGAAAATCGAAAAACAACTCAAAATCGACAAGTGGATAATGCCGCATATTCGCCCAGACTATACAATCAACTACGGTGTTGGGAGAGTATTGTTTGCGGGAGAGATAGCGGGATTTTTAAATCCTATGGGTGAGGGGATCTCAGCCGCGATGGAGAGCGGACATCACGCCGCTGTATCTATAATAAACAATTTCGATAATCCTGATTCGATTTGCTCCGATTACAAAGAAAGAACCGCCTTACTTTATGATTATATGAAGCGGCAATGGAATCTTATCGCGCGGATGACCGATACGTTCAATGAAATGAAAGTTTGATCTTCAATTGTAATTACATCAAATTTTCCTCGCTCCAAGCTTGCATTTGCTTTAGAAGCGGAACAAAGCTTTCTCCTAGATCTGTAAGCGTATATTCAACGCGCGGCGGAACTTCGGGGTATGCCTTGCGGCCTATCAGACCGTCATTCTCAAGCTCTTTTAACTGATTTGCAAGAGTAGCGTGAGTTATCCCGTCAAGCCGCCGTTGTAGTTCATTAAAACGCTGCATTTTATAAAAAGAAATATACCATATGATCAGAATTTTCCACTTGCCGCTGATTACCGATTGCAGGCGGCACATAGACTCACATCTTGCGAGTTGTTTTTCCTGTGAATGTTTGTTATCTGACATTTATAATCACCTCAATAGCTGTTAAACAAAAGTATCAAATTTAATACCTTGTATTAAAAATAATCGTACTTTACAAATGCTTCGCTCCCTGTTATACTGTAATAAACAAAATTAAACGGAGGGATAACAAATGCATTATACAGGAACAATATGGCGTCCGCCTTATGAAGCGTGGTCGGCGCTGCTTCAAGTAACAGCGGGGTGTACTCATCACAGCTGTAAATTTTGCACACTTTATGAAGATTTGCCATTCAAGTTCAGAATGTCGCCAATTTCCGAGATCGAAGCCGATCTGCAAGAGATCAGACGCAGTGCGCCAAACGTTTCGCGGCTCTTCCTGACCGGAGCAAATCCGTTTGTTCTGGAGGTTTCCAAGCTAAAAGAGATCGCACGTTTGGCAAAGCAATGCCTGCAAAAGCTGACAAGTATTGGTTGCTTTGCGAGAATCACCGATATAACTCCAAAAAGCGTTTCCGATTTGAAAGACCTGCGCGCTTTGGGGTACAACCGGATCACAATTGGCGTTGAAACGGGTGATGACACAGCATTATCCTTTATGAATAAGGGATACACATCAACGGATATTTTAGAGCAATGTCACAAGCTCGATGAGGCTAATATCGAGTACGATATTCTTTATCTGACTGGAATTTACGGCAAAGGTAACAGCGCAGAGGGCGTTGCCAAAACCCTCAAAGTGTTTAATCAAATCAACCCCAAACTGATCGGAGCGTCAATGCTGACAATCTACCCGACCTCGGAATTATACTCCGAAATCCAAAATGGCAGATGGACAGAAGAATCGGAGATCGAAAAATATGAGGAAATGAAGCTGCTTATTCGCGGACTTGAAATTAAAACCGTTTTTGCCGCAATGGGCGCGTCAAATCTTTTGCGTTTGCAGGGTAATATTCCCGATGACAAAGAGTTGTCTCTTATGCACATCTCCGAGCCCACGAGACCGTACTAGATGT
>CAMWVP010000119.1 GCA_947177735.1 uncultured Clostridia bacterium | reverse complement strand
GCATAGATCCTATGGATACCATTTGAAAATGCCTGTTGAATTAAGGCTTTGCAGCTTTCGGCGGCATACCCATTTCCCCAATAATTCCGATGAAATACATATCCGATTTCCAGCGAGTCAAATTCACGTTTTCCCATATATACATTACCAATCATTTTGCAGGAATCTTTTAATTCGATTGCAATCATTTCATCTGTTCCAATGCGCCATTCAAGATTATCCTTTGTTTCATCAAAGGTTAAAGCTTTATATGGTTCATATTTCACAACTTCTGCATCAGATAAATATTCAAATAAGTCCTGCAAGTCCTCTTTTTTGTATCTTCTTAAAATTAACCGTTCTGTTTCTGCTATGATTATTTTGCTCTCCATACGATTTCCTCCAAATTCTTAACAAATTCCGATAGAAGCCAATCCTTCATTCTGTATCAGGAACACAAAATTGAATTGGAACTTTATTTTCAATAACCGCAACTCGTCTCTATCCATTATCTTTGAATAATATCCGTTCTGCCAATGGGATTGAACTCGTGAACTGCTTCATTATCAAGAAAACGTAACCTACAGTTTTTTAGTAAAACAGATAATCCTATTTGCTTCTGAAAAATTCATAGCCTTGTGAAACCGGAAACTGATTTCATTGTCGATTTCACAATCACTGGCAAATTCCTTACAGCCCTTATCTTTTGCCCACATCTCGCACTCATTCAGCAATTCTTTCGCATATCCCCTATTACGATAGCTTTCCATAATAAAAATTCCTTCTAAGTATCCAACGGGAGTTGTTTCGGTTCCTTCCACATAATCATACCGCAATTGACACTGTGCGAATCCGACAGGCATATCGTCCTCGCATTTCAAAAATATTTGCGCATCATCTTTGGAAAGGATTTCCGAAAATCCATCAGCTAACTCATCAACGGAACTGTCCCACATTAAAACCGCTAAATCAGCTATTATCCTTACATCATTTTCCGAAGCTTTACGTATCATTTTCCCTCCAACTCCCGAGCTGTTACTCCGAATAATGCTTACAAAAAACTTAACGATAACCTCAACATGTTTCGACCCAATATCTTTGGATAATATCGGATCTGCCGACAGGACTGAACTCGTGAACCACTTCATTTTCAAGCACGCCGCCGCACTTTTGTATAACTTTGGCTGATCGGACATTTGCCTTGTTACAGCATACAAGAACTTTTTTGTACCCGAAATTTTCAGCTTCCTTGAGTACAAGTGCCAACATTTGAGCTGCATAACCCTTTCCCCGCTCCGAGGGTCTGACGCTGTAGCCGATTTGACCGTTATATTTCAGCAAAAAGCCTGAAAGCTCATGCCTAAGGTCGATCATTCCTACAAGCAGACCGGCAGAGATACGAATACCCAGATATGTAGTGGATGGCGACCACCCGAGGCGAGCAAAGCGTCCCTCAAAGTCGAGCCACTCATCATAAGTTACCGTATTATCCAGTCCGGAACAGCCGTAAAATCCCTCGCCGTTTCTTTGCATTTCCTCACGAAATGCCATTACCTGCGCCTCGTGTGCCTTTGCAGGTTCAACTAAAATCAAATCGTTCATACTACACCCTCAAGCACTCATCGTTCCAAACCTGCACTTCAACATAATTATATTTATCGGCGACATTCGCCAAAAACTCCTCAATTGTGCCGTTAAAGTCCGCTATTTCCTTTAAAAGCATATCTTTAGTAAGCATAGTAAAACTGCCGTTCCTTTCAAGCACTGCCATACTGTCGCCGTATGTAAAGCTGATGTCTTCCGAATCAATATGATTTAAAGGTA
Organism: uncultured Clostridia bacterium; assembly: GCA_947177735.1. Classification (GTDB taxonomy): domain Bacteria; phylum Bacillota; class Clostridia; order Oscillospirales; family Ruminococcaceae; genus CAG-115. The sequence continues at coordinate 8,234 of CAMWVP010000119.1, read as the reverse complement.
TCCTTGTGACAATACCGCAGTCAAACCAACCGTCCAAATAGTCACTCCCCTGTAAAACAAACGAAAGAGGGTGCTCCTGTAAAGGTTTGCCGCCAAGCTCCAAAAAGCAATCGTATAACAGCTTGTCCGTTTTCAAGCGTCTTGGATAATAATTCTCAAAATCCGAAAATCTGTAAAACGCGGTTGTTTCCTTGTTCTGCTCAGCCATTTCATACGCGAGCGCAAATGCCTCGTCCTTTGGCAAACGCATGATATTAAGCAAAGGCGTACAGCTTCGGTGGCAGTAATTAACAATCTGCAATTCATCAACAGTCACGGAAAGCTCCTTTCATGCTTACAAAAACTTAACGACAGCTGTACTTCCGCACGGCAGCGGCATTCCCGTCTGCTTTACAGGCAGCCCTATCTCCTCCGACAGCACCTCGATAGGAAAACGCTTGCCAACGGTCATTTGCAGTAGATAGCTCATCACCGACGCCGACAGCCCCGTGGTATACGAATTGAGCAGCACGAACAGCGGCTTGTCCGACAGCAGCGCCGTGATGTCCTCCATCAAGCCGTAAATGCTGTCCTCGAGCTTCCACATCTCGCCGTTGGTGCCGCGCCCGTAGCTCGGCGGGTCGAGGATAACGCCGTCGTAGCGCGTGCCGCGGCGTATCTCGCGGCGAATGAATTTGTTAGCGTCGTCAACTATCCAGCGTATCGGCTTGTCCTCAAGACCCGAGAGCTTGGCGTTGGTGCGCGCCCAATCCACCATACCCTTTACCGCGTCGCAGTGGCAGACCGAAGCCCCCGCCGCCGCACAAGCCAGCGTCGCGCCGCCCGTGTACGCGAACAGGTTCAGCACGTTCACGGGTCTGCCCGCCGCGCGGATAATGTCGCCGCAGTAGTCCCAGTTGACCGCCTGCTCGGGGAACAGCCCCGTATGCTTGAAGCCCGTAGGCTTGACCATAAACCGCAGACCGCCGTAATTTATCTGCCAGCTCTCGGGGAGCTTCCGGCGGTAATCCCAAGCGCCGCCGCCCTTGTCCGAGCGGATATACCGCGCGTGCGCAGACGACCATTCCGGAGCCTCGCCCATGTTTTTCCAGATAATCTGCGGGTCGGGGCGGATCAGGGTAACGTCGCCCCAGCGCTCCAGCCGCTCGCCGTCGGCGGTGTCTATCAGTTCATAGTCTATCCATTTATCGGAAATCCTCATTTTAAATACTCCTCCAGCAGCGCATACGAAACGCTGCCTTTTCCGTGAACCATATTTATCGCTTCCTCGGCGAGCACCCACTCCGCGCTGTCCACCTCACCCGAAAGCGTGAACTCCGCTTTTTTCGCACGCGCTATAAAGCCGATCATCATCATTCCCTTTTTCGCGAACCAGTACGTTCCGACAAGGCGGTTTTCGGTCAGCTCAATGCCTATCTCCTCGGCTACCTCGCGCCGCGCGGTCTCTTCGGCTGTCTCTCCGGGCTTGACGTAGCCCGAGACGAGCACGCGGTGCTCCGTCGACATATAATCCTGCCGCAGCAGGGCAACCTCGCCGTATTCGTTGACGACGAGCACGATCACCGCGCTCGGAAACATATCGAACCAAAGACGGTCACACCGCGAACAGAACGGCACGTCGCCCTCGTCGCCGATAGGCTTCATTATCAGCTTTTCCCCGCATTCGGGGCAGTACTTGAAACGCATACGCACTCACTTTCTTTCCCGGTTGTAATGTTTTTTTCAACAAGTTACCTAAACGAATTGTAAAAATCATCTTCGTTTGCAAATGCGGATTCATCTGAGAATCTTATACTACTTCTTTTGCATTTTATGGTAACCGTATAGCTTGTAAAAGGAAATTTTTCTTTGCAATAACAGTAAAAATCGTACAACCACCCCACAAATCTTGGATATTCGCTTGCTTCATCTTTATGTAGTCGGACTACGAAATCTACACTACCATCATATTGTAAAATATCAGCCATAGGATTGTTTTTAAAGAACTTCTGCAAATCTGAGTAATAACTAAATTCAGCCGTGATGTTTCTCGGCTCTACGAACGGCTTGATATAAGTATTGTAGAGTTGATACTCCGCAAATGATGTCCAGTAAAAATCAGTTGCAACCCGACCATCTTCAGCAATAACTGGAAACCTTATCCCGTTCTGCTCAAAATAGAATGAATCATACCCGTTATTCTCGGGATTGAATTTTGTTGTACCATAATATGCCTCTACGAATTTAGCCTCGGAGTAATTAGCATTCACATAATCAATTGCAGCACGTTTGTTTTTCCGAGCCTCCCACTGCCACGGAAACAGGAGATTCGCATTGAGTATCAGCAATACCCCCACCACTGCCAACCACAAGAGATATATTTTCAAAATCTTAATTTTCATCGCAAACCTCCGATCCGTTCAATTATTGCAGGCATGACATCCAAAACAGCTTAACAGCGCTCCGTGCCGTTCGCATTTCGGAAAGCCGCACAGGACGGGATCGTCGCTTTCGGCGGCGCCGAGCCATTCCTTCGCGGCGTTCTTGTCAACGTCATCAGCCGTCATTTGTGAAATCAGCTCCGAGAATTTTTTCAGCGCCGGAAAGATCATCTCCTCGTTCGGCTGATAACCGAGCCTGTTCCAATCCGTTCCGGTTTCCGCAGCTTCTATCACTTTCAGCATAAAACGCTTGTTCTCCTCGAAACGTTCCGTATTCCACGGCATTTCGCGAATGTCAAAGCCTACCGTTCCTATTCCGACAACACTTTGGTCTTTTTCGGCAAGCCACACAATCAGCCGCTTTTCGTCCTCAGTCTGCGCAAGCCGTGAGCCCACGAGAGCCAGAACGTCGATGAAAACAGCCGTCAATCCGTTGCTCATACAGATTCCATCGGAATTCAGGCTGATAATGTTGCTCACCGGTCACACCTCCTCAACGCGCTCATTATCCTTCCGCAGCACAAACCAAACCGCCCACACAAAAGCGATTCCCATAATCACCCACTGCAAATAATTATCAATAAAAACAAAGATAGGATTTTCCTCATTCCACTTCGCAACAAAAGCCGTAGCGTTCGCGGGAACGTCGTAGAGGAAGTGCAAAAGCATCGGCATTAAGATATTATGCGAATGCAGATATATCGACGCGAACGCAAAGCCCATAGCTCCCGTCTGCAAAAAGCGGTACAGAGCCTCGTCAAAGCTGCCGCAGTCGATAACGTGAATAAGCCCGAACAGCACAAACGACAATAACGCATAGCAAAGCCGCCTTTTCCAAGTGCGCCCGCCGTGCGAAAAATAACCCTCGCACACAAATCCGCGAAATGTAAGCTCCTCAAAAAAGCCCGTGGTTATCTGCTGACAGAACAGGCGCGAAAACACTATCGCAAACGTGGTGTTGATAAACTCCGCCGCGCCGATCATCATATAGAACGCGGCAAAAAGCGTCAGCACGATAAGACCAAGCCCCGCGAAAAACGCCGCCTTAAAGCTCTTAAAATTGATAACGTTCGTCCATTTTTCCTTATGAAAGAGCATTACAAATATTATCAGCTCCACGATACCGAATACAAGCCGCTGCGCGCTGCTGAAAAAATACCATTGCGCACCGTCAAGATTCAACGCACGACCTATCATTGCGACGCCGTAAAACGCCGCAAAAAACACGATCGCCAAAACCACGCCGACGTTGTTCTTGATCATCTTCATTCAAGATCCTCCAACGTCTGCTGCCCGTCCTGCAAAATGCCCAGATGACGGTAAGCGAGCGACGTTGCAACGCGTCCGCGCGGAGTTTTCGCTACAAATCCGAGCTGCATAAGATACGGCTCGCACACGTCCTCGAGCGTTACCGACTCCTCGTTCAGCGCCGAAGCGAGCGTCGAAAGCCCCACGGGGCCTCCGTTGTAGCCCTTGATTATCATCTCGAGGAACCGCCTGTCAAGGCTGTCCAGACCAAGCTGATCTATTTCCAGCTTTTGCAGCGCAATGTCCGCGATCTCACGCGTCACCTTGCCGTTGCCGAGAACCTCCGCAAAGTCGCGCACGCGCTTGAGCAGGCGGTTCGCGATACGGGGAGTTCCGCGCGAGCGCCTTGCTATCTCCATAGCGCCGTCCTTCATACACGGAATACCGAGTATCACCGCGGAACGCTGCACGATATCGCACAATTGCTCATGAGAATACAGCTCCAGCCGCTGAACCACGCCGAAGCGGTCGCGGAGCGGAGCGGAGAGCTGCCCCGAACGCGTGGTAGCGCCTATCAGCGTGAATTTCGGCAGATCGATACGTATCGAACGCGCCGCGGGGCCGTTGCCCATTACGATATCCAGCGCGTAGTCCTCCATTGCGGGGTACAGTACCTCCTCGACCTGGCGGGAAAGTCTGTGTATCTCGTCGATGAACAGCACGTCGTTCGCCTGCAAATTCGTCAGCAGCGCCGCCAAATCGCCCGCCTTTTCGATAGCGGGGCCCGACGTTATCCGTATATTGACCCCCATCTCCGCCGCGATAATGCACGACAGCGTAGTCTTGCCAAGCCCGGGAGGGCCGTACAGCAGCACGTGATCCAGACACTCGCCGCGCTTTTTCGCCGCCTCGATATACACAGCCATATTCTCCTTGACCTTGTCCTGACCTATGTACTCGGCAAGGGTTTTCGGGCGCAGCGTCAAATCGGTCTCGCTGTCCGCTTCGTTAAAAGACGGCTCGACTATGCGATTACCCGCGTTAAACTCGAGCTCGTCGTTAGACATCTCCAACATTTCGGATTACCTTTCAGTTCTTATATTCTTTGTGAATGACCAGTTCCACTTGATAATTCACGACAACATCGCCCTCAAAATCCAGCCGTATCACAAACGGCATAAAGTTCACGATCTTTTTGAAGCACTCGAAATCATACTGCGGATAGAAAAAGTTCAACATAGTCGAGAGCGCCGTACCGTGAGTTGCTACCACAATATTCTCGCCCTCATGCTCTGCAAGGAGCTTTTTCAGCACTCGGATATTGCGCTCCTGTACCTCGCGCAGACTTTCTCCGCCCTCGGCACGAAAATCATGATCCGCCCACTGCTTTTCGGCAAACTCGAAGAAATGTTCCCCGTGCCAGCCGCCCGCACCGCGCTCACGCAAGTCCTCGTATATGTTAATTTCCAATCCGACAAGCTCCGCGAAATGCGAAACCGTATCGACCGCTCTTGTGTACGGGCTTGAAGCTATGTAGGAAATATCCCTGTCGGTAAGCAGCCAAGAAACCGCCGTACTGTCTCGCCGTCCGTCCTCGGTGAGCGGTCTTGCGAGGCTGTCGCGAACGGTGTTATCGGACTGCGCGTGACGTACAAAATAAACCTTGGTCATTTCACTTATCCTTTCACTTCTCCGGAATCTCCAATAGCGTTGCGCCCGCCGGAATGAACTTCCGATCCGCCGTTGGGCTTCTCGATCTTCCGATAGAACATAGTCGGCAGGTCGCCGCCCGAAAACTCCGTCTCGTGGAAGCTCAGCATGGCGTTTATGCGCTTGTTCAGCTCCTCGGGCTCCTTAATGCCGCAGAGCTGAGCCTTCTTGACCTCTTCCTCCGCCATCTTGCGGTCGCCCTGCATAGCGTAGTAATCGGCAAGCTCGGCGTGACAGAGGGGGTGGTTCTCGTTTATCTTGACAAGCTTTTGCAGCGTCTCAAACGCGGACTTGTCCTGACCGCGTATAAGCTGTATCTTCGCGATACTAAAATAGGAGTAGCCGTTGTTGGGGTCATAGCGGAGCGCCTGTTCAAAGCAGTACATCGCCCGATCGAGCTGTCCGTCCGCGAAGTAAGCGTGACCGAGCCGAGACTGCGCCTCGGCGTTGTCGGGCGAGTACTCCACCGCCTTGCGGTAGCACCACATCAGCTGAGCGTCGTTCTCCATAGCGTCGTACACCCTTATCAGCCACTCGACGCAGAAGCACTGGTTCTGGCGCAGATCGGAGCGCGAGAGCGCCTGCTGGAGATATTCTTCAGACTTCGCGAGCTTGCCGTCTATCAGCGCGTATATACCCTTGTACGCGAGCCTTGCGGTCTCGTCCTTGCGCAGTATCTGTATACCGTCCTTGCCGAGCGCGCGTTCGGCGGTCTTTTTCTTCGCATTGTGCGGAAGAATGAACGCCTCTATCACCAGTCTTATCATCGAGAACAGCATAGCCGCCGCGAGCGTCATACCGCCCGCGAATATCATCATATACGTGTCCTCATTGCCGCCGTCCGACAGCAGCATAAGCATGATCACCGCCCCGAGCGAGAAACCCGAAAGCGTTGCCGTCAGCAGATTCAAAGACTTGTTTCCGTTCTTGTCCAAAAATAGCCCCCCTTATCCGATTCTCAAACCGCGTTGTCAACCGAGGTTTTTCAGTCCGTACTTTATCAGCTCCTCAACGCCCGCGTTCGGGTCTGCTCCCGCGAGCGCCGCGCCGCACTGCGCGGGGTTGAATCCGAGCGTCTGCAACGCGGCCATAGCTTCGGTCAGCGCGCTGCCGCCGCTTGCCGGAACGGCGGCGAGCTCCGAGGAGGTGAACCGCTGCTCCTTCGCGACCTTATCCTTGAGTTCCATAACGATCCTCTGCGCTATCTTCGCGCCGATGCCCGGAGACTTTGTCAGCGTCTTGCTGTCGCCCGTCGCTATACACAGCGCGAGCTTTGACGGCGTGATGTCCGAAAGTATCGACAGCGCCGCCTTGGGTCCCACTCCCGAGACCGATATGAGCTGTCGAAAGCTCGCCAGCTCCGCGCTGTCCGCGAAGCCGAACAGATCGAGCGAATTCTCCGTCACGTGCATATACGTGAACAGTTTCACCTCGTCGAGCTCCCTTATTTTGGAGAGCGTGTTCATAGTCGTTCGGCAGGCATACCCCACCCCGTTGCACTCTATAACGGCAAGCCCCGCCTCCCAATGCGTGAGCTCGCCCCTTAAGCTGTATATCATAAGTACCTCATTTCGTCTTGTTTAGCTGTGTGACCTCGTTGGAGCGCATTATCTCCGACAATTTCGAGCCGCCCGTATGCCCGTGACAGATAGCCATCGCGAGCGCGTCGGCGGTGTCGTCGGGCTTGGGCACTTCTTTCAACCCGAGGATAGTCCTCGTCATCTCCTGCACCTGATGCTTCTCAGCGCGCCCGTAGCCCGTGACCGCGGACTTGACCTGAAGCGGCGTATACTCAAAAATAGGCACGTTCCGCTGCACGGCGGCAAGCATAATCACGCCGCGCGCCTGCGCCACGTCAATGCCCGTGGTTATGTTCGTATTGAAGTACAGCTTCTCAATGCTCATACAGTCGGGCTTGAACATATCCAGAACGCTGCACATATCGCCGTATATCTCGGCGAGCCGCCTGTCGAATGGGGTGTCGGTGCTTGTTGTGACGGAGCCGTACTTTATCACCTTAAATCGCATATTATCAAACTCCAGCACGCCCCAACCGACGATGGCATATCCCGGGTCGATACCGAGTATCCTCATGTGTACGACTCGTTGTCGGAGACGTAGGCGCGCACTCTGAGCGGTATCCCGAGCTTATCGCACAGCGCCCTGCACTCGGCGGTCTCCTCGTCGCTTATCACGCTCACCACCGTCATCACCGTTTTGATTCCCATTTCGTGCATTTTCTCCGCGAACTCCAGCATAACGTCAAAAGCCTTCTCACCGAAGGACGGGCGCGTTATCTCGTTGTAGCGCTTGGCGTTCGGAGCGTTCAGGCTGACCGAAAAGCTGTCTACCAAGCCTTTGAAGCGCGTGAGGTCGAAGTCCTTGTGTATCAGCTTTACCAAACCGTTCGTGTTGACGCGGACAGTCATTGCGGAGTTCGCCTTGATGTACTCCGCAGTCCTCAGCAGCATATCCGCGCGGACGGTCGGCTCGCCGTAGCCGCAGAACACCGCCTCGGATATCCCCGTCTTGTCGAACTCGTCAAACGCCTTGCATATCTCCTCGAAGGACGGCTCGTGCTCAAGCCAGAGACTGTCGTTGTCCTTGATACTGTCCGCGTTGTTGCGCAGACAGAAAACGCAGTCGCACGGACAGCCGTTCGTGATATTTATATACATTTTGCCTTCAAATCTGTAAAAAATCGTCATAATGACCACCTCGATCAAAAAATTCATATACTATTTTATTATAGCACCATTCCTCTAAAAAGTCAACCACCGTATTATATTGCTCCGCCAGTTAAGTGTTGTGCTACAATAGATATTGGACAAACAAACAAAAAAATATTGAGAGATA
>CAMWVP010000118.1 GCA_947177735.1 uncultured Clostridia bacterium | reverse complement strand
CGCCTATCGAATTTTTCAAAAAGTTTGTCCAATATCATTGACAAACTTACATTTTTTAATTTTTTTCGCCGGAGCCGATCGAAAACGGACAGTGCCGCATTCACATATGAGACCCATTTTCGGGAAACCTTTCGTATTTTACGGTAATATCCGAAAAAGTCGGATAGCCGTCGACCTTTTTAAGCCGCGACAGCGCCATGGTGTGCCATACGGCAAGGATAACGTCCGCCGCGGTAAGTATCGCAAATCTTATGTCAAGAAGCAGAAGTAATACCGAGACAGCGGTCGGAATAACAAGATTTTTTTTGATTACCGTAAAGTACAAAAAAGCCGCCGCAAAGATGATAAGCACCGCCGCAGATACAATTTCCGACAACTGATGATAATTAGTGGTGTATGGATCTATGATCATTAGCCCCACGACCACCACAATATCCAAAATGAAATATGCGAATTCCAGCTCGCGGACGCGCTTCATTTTAAAACGGCAGTCGGACATCATTTTGTTATATTCCTTTACCTCCCTCTCCAATTCGGGATCCGTATCGGTATAAACAGTGAGAGTTCCCCTTATCCGCGCCTCTTTGAGATCCATAGCAACCTCCTACTCGATATCTTGAACCTTTGAGCCGATAGTATTTGTTTCGCTGTACCTGATACAGTCGTTACGTAAGTTACGCGATAATAGTCTATAGCAAAGTTTAAAATGTATAGTACATAAATTTATCGTTTTTCTTGAAACCATAGTCTGTGTACAGCAGAACTCCCATATCCGAGGCAGTGATATGCACCGCTCCGCAACCGTAATCCCTCGCCTCTCCGACGACCTTATCAAGCAGTATACGCGCTATCCCGCGGCGGCGATAATCGGGCAGGACGTACATACTCGAAAGCAGCCCGATCTTTCCCGACGGGCAGCCGAAATACGGCGGCTTCTCCACAAACGACATTCCGCTCGTTCCGACGATCTTTCCGCCGTCGACCGCCAGCCATGAAACGAAAGTTCCGTCACTCATATGCCGCCGATAATAATCAAGCAAATTCGGTTTAAGGTCGATCTCTTGACGTGCACCCTCCTCACGGAGCTGGTTTATCCGCATATCTATAAACACGTCAAGGTCGCTCTCCGTTAATTTTCGATACTCAACCATGATCCGCCTCACTCGATATTCTGTATCTGTTCGCGTATCTTCTCGATCTCACTTTTCTGGTCTACTACTATCTTCGTGACCTCGATATCCTGAACCTTGGAGCCGATGGTGTTGGTCTCGCGGTTCATCTCCTGAACGAGGAAATCCAGCTTCCTGCCAACGGGCTCGGGACTTTCGAGCATACCGCGGAACTGCGCGATATGCGAGCGCAGGCGCACGGTCTCCTCGTCGACGGCGGTCTTTTCGGAGAAAATCCCCGCCTCGAGCAATATGCGGTTCTCATCGACATTTTTGCCCTCGAGCACCTCGCACATCTTGTCGTAAAGCCGTTTGCGGTATTCCTCGACGATTATCGGCGAACGCTCCTCGACAAAGCTTACGTTGCCCTCGATAGCCGTCAGCCGCGCCGAGATATCGGCTTTCATACGCTCGCCCTCGGTCTCGCGCATTGCAATAAAGCGCTCCAGAGCCTGCTCCGCGACCGTTTTCAGATCCTCCCAGAGCTGCTCCTCGTCCGTCTCCGCCTTGACTACAGTGAACGCGTCGGGCAGACGCATTATCGCCGACAGAGACAGATCGTCTGTCAGCGAGAGCTCCTCTTTTATCTCGCGCAGCGCGAGAACATACTCGGAGATTACCTCCTTGTTGGCGGTGATCTTCTCGGAAACGGCGGTGACGTTCTGCACCTGCACCGACACCTCCACCTTGCCGCGCGAAATTTTTCCTTGCAGCAGCGCCTTGAGTTTTTCCTCCGCGAACGTCATCGAACGCGGCAGCCTGCACGAAAACTCGTAGTAGCGGTGGTTCACTGCGCGTATTTCCACCGTTATGTCACGCCCGTTCAATACCTCGTGACCTCTTCCGAAGCCTGTCATACTTTTTATCATTTTTATTGTCCTTTCATATTTGTAAACTCATCAAACTCGCGAAAAAACAGCTCCAACGCCTTTTCTTCGTCGTTACCGGAAGCCTCAAGCAGAATATGATTCCATGAGATCGTCCGTCTTTCCTTATATTTTCGCTCGATAAATTCCTGAAAATCGGGACAAAACGATTGAATTTTAGGGAAAGAATACCCCGCCGAAAAACCGTCCAGAAAGCACCTCAGCCTTGTAATGGAGCGCTCTCCAAGATAAAAATGCGGATGCGGCCGAAACATATTCAGCAGTTGGAGAACGTCCGCATCGAAATTTCTTTCGAGCTTTCGCTCATAAAAGTACCATTTTGTTTCGTACATAACGCCCTCGCCGCACCGCCGAAACCCTATCTTCTCATACAGCGCCATTGCTCCGTAATTCTCTGTTCCGACAAGAAGCGCCAAGCCGTCATATCCGAGATCGACCGCCTCGTTAAGCAGGAACCTCAGCATTCGCTCCGCACAGCCCTTCCGGTGATATTCGCGGCGGACTCCCACACGCGAGAACTCCCCGCGCCGTTTCACCGATTTATCAAAGCATTCGGGAACCTCGCGCTCCTCAAACTCACCCAGATACGCCGCCGCGACTATAATGCCGTCCTCGGTGAGCTTGTAGAGCGAATCCCGCTCCTCGATATCGTTACGGACAAATTCAAGCGTGGGATAATGCTCGTCCCATGTGCAGCCGGGCGAGCCCTTAAGCTCCTCGTATATCGCGTATATCTCCTCCGCGTCGCACGGGAGCGCCTTTGTTATCTCGATCATTTGTTTCTCCTTTGCAGCGCCCTCAGCAGCCGAGGGCGGTTGTACCGCTGCATAATAACGAACATCATATCAAGCGCCGCGCCGAGTATCGAAGTGATAAGGAACACCCAAAAACTACCGAACGGTATCGCGAACAATATCGCCGCCAGACTTGCCAGCACGCACAGCTCGTGAACTACCTCGGCTTGGCAGGTCGCGCCTATAATGCACTCCATCGGCTGCTTTACGAGCGAAAACGCGTTCTCGTCAACGGTCGGCATACTATCCTTCCAGCGCTTCACCTTTAGCTTTTTGTACAGCTTCTCCTCAAACTGCTTCTCGCGGAACCACGGCTTGCGCCAATCGACCTCGTTGTGCATTATTACGTCAAGGATATTGCCGATAAAAAGCCTTATCGTGAAGTGATAGCACACCGTCATAGACGTGATACCGACGTTGATACAAATCCGCGCGCCGTTCAGCCTGTAAATGCCGAAAGCAGCGAACATCAGCGCCATTGACACAATCGCACATATGTACATCACACGTTTGAATCTGCTCATAATAACCCCTTTTCAGCCATTCTCTGCGCCGCGAGCATAATGCCCGTTTTGCCCGTCGCGAACGTCAAGCCTCCCTGCAGCCACACCGCATACGGCTCGCGGAGCGGCGCGTCCGCCGAAAGCTCTATCGACGCGCCCATCGTAAACGCACCCGCCGCCATTATAACCTTGCTGTCGTAGCCCGGCATATCCCACGGCTCGGGGCATACAAAGCTGTCGATGGGAGAACCGCTCTGAATGCCCTCGCAAAACGCGATGAGCTTTTCCGGGCTGCCCAGCTTCAGCGCCGCGATGATGTCCGTGCGCTTCTCGTTGTACTTCGGGAACGCCTCGAAACCGAGCTGCTCAAAGAACGCCGTCGCGAACACGGAGGTTTTCAGCGCCGCGCACACCGCCTCGGGAGCGTGGAATATGCCCATATACAGCCCGCGGAGCTGGTTCAGCGAGCAGCCGACCTCGCGCCCCGCGCCCGGGCATGTCAGCCGATAGCTGCACTGCTCGATAAGGTCTGCCTTGCCCGCGATGTAGCCGCCCGTTTCGGCAATACCGCCGCCTAAATTCTTGATCAGGCTGCCGACTATCAGATCCGCACCTACCGCTGTGGGCTCTCTGTCCTCTACCAATTCACCGTAGCAATTATCCACCATTATTATGCAGGACTTGTTGCTGCTGCGAATTGCTTCTATGATCCCGGAGATCATCGAAATGTCGAACGACGGACGCAGCGAATATCCGCGCGAGCGCTGTATATACGCGAGAGAAGCCTCGGGAGCGCGCCGCGCTATCTCCGCATAGTCGGGCATTCCGTCATCGAGAAGCGGTATCATAGCGAAATTCACGCCAAAATCCCTCAGCGATCCGCACCCCTCCCCGAGAATGACCTCCTGCATGGTATCGTAGGGCATTCCCGTGACGGACAGCAGCGTATCCCCGGGGCGCAGCACTCCGAAAAGCGCGGTGGTGAGCGCGTGAGTGCCGTTCACGAAATTGTGGCGGACGAGCGCGTCCTCCGCACCGAGTATCTGCGCGAATACCTTATCGAGCTTATCGCGACCCTCGTCGTCGTAGCCGTAGCCCGTCGTACCCTTGAGATGGATATCGCTCACGCGGTTATTGATAAACGTCTTGAGAACACGTTCGCCGTTGTATTCACAAAGCCTGTCCAGCTCGGCAAACTGCTCCTTGCATTTGCGCATTGCCTCCTCGGCAGTGGAAATAATTCTGTTGTCAAATTCAAAAACCGACATATTTTTTCCTTTCCTTGTTTTCCGATTATCGGGATTTACTCATTTACAAAGCTAATAAACAACGATAACGAACAACTTCTTCATCGCCGTATTTTTTAATTTCTTTTGTTATAGCGAAACCCGCTTTTTTATAAAAGCCCACCGCGTCATCATCTGTTTCCGCTGTTATTTGACTAATATTCATTTTCTTTGCGGCTTCTCCGATCATAAAAGTACCGATTCCTCTTTTTTGAAAATCGGCGCTGACCGCTATGCCTCTCAATTCGGCAGTCTCTTTGCCGGTCAATACGATCATTCCGGATATCCTATCTTCCGCAAGACATTCAAAAATTCTTGTATTCGGGTCATTGAGATAATCGGCAATCTTATTTTTATATGCTTCAAAGGTCGGCTTATACATACAATGCCGATAAATCGCGAACGAATCTTCCGTATAAAGCCATTCCGGCTTTTCGATCAATTGCATATGCATAATTGCCCTCCAAACATCAATTCACCGTATACATTCTAATTATACCTTTTTTTCCGTATATTGTCAAGGACAGAATTTATTTTTCCGACAATTTGTCCGCAATCATAAACAGCGCCTTGTCAACATACTATTTAATGTCAGAAATAATCTCATCTAAGGGGGGAAAACCTTTGAAACAATGCAATGAAACAAATCAGGAAAGATGTGTTATACTTGGGAAATTCATTGTTGAAAATAACGCTACGGTGCGCGCTGCCGCTCGTCAGTTCGGAATCAGTAAAAGCACCGTTCATCAGGATATTACCGTAAAGCTCGAGAAGGCAAACAAGACTCTGTACGACGAGGTGAAGTCGGTTCTCGACAAAAACAAGCAGGAGCGCCATATCCGCGGCGGCGAGGCGACAAAGAAAAAATATAGGGAATTATCCAAAAAGAAGTTTGCGAATACATAAAAAATCACTATATCGGCAAATTTCCCGTCAAAAGCCATTGCCATTTGACGGGAAATTTGCCGAATATAACAAAACGGCTCTCCAAATCGGAGAGCCGTCAGTTTTTCAATTACTTGATCATCGAAGCAACCTCGTCGGCGAAGTTGTCCTCTTTCTTCTCGATACCCTCGCCGCGCTCGTAACGAACGAATGCGTCGATGTTTATCGAGCAGCCCTGTGCCTTGGCAACGCTCTCGATGTACTTGCCGACTTTCAAAGCGGTGTCCTTGAAGTACTCCTGATCGAGCAGGCACTTCTCCTCATAGAACTTTCTGATACGACCCTCAACGATCTTCTCTGCAACATTCGCGGGCTTGCCTTCCTGCTCAACGAGCTTGGTCTGGACTTCCTTCTCGGTCGCGAGAACCTCCGCGGGGATATCCTCTCTGCGAACATACTCCGCTCCCATAGCGGTAGCCTGGAGCGCTACGTTCTTAGCGCAGGTAAGAACCTCGGCGTCATAGGGCTTATCGGTCGTAATCTTTACGATAGTGCCGAGTCTGCCGCCGTCATGCATATAGGGAATGAGCGTACCGTTCAGCTTCTCGAAGCGGCGGATGTTCATATTCTCACCGATAGTCGCGATCTTGTCGGTCATATACTCCTTGACGGTCATGCTACCGCCCTTTACCGTAACGTTATTGAGCGCTTCAACGTCTGCGGCGTCATTCGCAAGGATTGTGTCGGCGATGGTCTCAACGAGCTCAAGGAACTTGTCGGACTTAGCGCAGAAGTCGGTCTCGCAGTTGATCTCAACGATAACGCCATTCGCGCCTTCTACTTTTGCCTTTACAACGCCCTCAGCGGCAATTCTGCCCGCCTTCTTGGCAGCCTTTGCAAGACCCTTTTCACGCAGGATCTTAACAGCCTCCTCGCGGTTGTCGTTAGCTTCCTCAAGAGCCTTCTTACAGTCGGACAAGCCGCAGCCCGTCATATCGCGAAGCTCTTTTATCTCTTGTATATTAGCCATTTTTATATCTCCTTACTATCTAAAATTATTCGGTGTCCTCAGCGGGTGCTTCATCGGCAGCCGCCTCCGCGGTTCCCTGATTAGCGGAAATAACAGCGTCAGCCATTGCGCCGGCGATAAGCTTTACAGCGCGGATAGCGTCGTCGTTTCCGGGGATAACATAGTCGATCTCATCGGGATCGCAGTTGGTATCAACGATAGCCACAACGGGGATACCGAGCTTCTTTGCCTCGGCAACGGCGATCTTCTCCTTGCGCGGGTCAACGACAAACAGCGCGCCGGGAAGCTTCTTCATATTCTTGATACCGCCGAGGAACTTCTCGAGCTTCTCGATCTCGAGGTTGAGCTTGATAACTTCCTTTTTGGGAAGCAAATCAAAGGTACCGTCGGTCTCCATTGTGTGGAGCTGCTCGAGACGAGCGATACGTCTCTGGATGGTCTTGAAGTTGGTCATCATACCGCCGAGCCAGCGTGCGTTTACGAAGTGAGCGCCTGCGCGGGTAGCCTCTTCCTTGATGGAATCAGCAGCCTGCTTCTTGGTGCCGACAAAAAGAATCTCGCCGCCGTTAGCCGCGGTCTCGTGAATGAAATTGTACGCCTCGTCGAGCTTCTTAACGGTCTTTTGCAGGTCGATGATGTAAATGCCGTTTCTCTCGGTGAAGATGTAGGGAGCCATTTTGGGGTTCCAGCGTCTGGTCTGGTGTCCGAAGTGAACGCCTGCCTCCAGAAGCTGCTTCATAGATACTACTGCCATAATTGTTTCCTCCTGATTTTGGTTATTCTACGGCGTTACTGCCGCGTTTCCGCCACGCCGAACCGCTCTCCAGACGCGTTGCCGCGCACCCTAAAGGGCTGTCGACGTGTGTGTATTTGTGCACCGAGCGTATTGATACACGTTCTATTCTGCACATTTACTTTGCTATTATACCATATTTAGCCTTTTTTTTCAAGTATATTGCGCTTGTCTATTTAAACAAACTTCCAATTCCTTTTCTGCATCGATTTGTGCAGCTTGACGGAACATCGCAGGATACCAGGATCGTGTCCTCGCCGATGACCTCGATATCGCACCACTTTATAAACAGGTCATCCTCGCGGCCGAACAGTCCGAAGAACTTCGCCCGCCCGAAAACGATAAGACGGCATATCTTGGCGGTGCAGTTGTCGAACTCGATATCGTCGGGATAGCCCAGCCTTGCACCCGTTTTAACATTGATTATCTCTTTGCACTTCAAGTCATTAAAGCTGTAAACCATATCGTGACCTCACATATGCAATTCTTGTCTGTTCAAGTTTATGTGAAGTTATCCGTGTTTATTCGGCATTTGTCCGCGTAAATAACGTTTAAAGTATCTTCTGATATATCCTCTGCCCGTGGATCTCGTTAATTAAAGTGTAGCCGCACTTTTCGTAAAAGCCCCACGCGCTGTCATCGCTGCCGAGGGTGATGTATTTATATCCGTTATCGACGGCGTTACGCTCGAGAGCGGCAAGCAGCGCGCGAGTGATTCCCTGTCTGCGGTATTCCTCACGACAACAGCAATATCCGAGCACAACGCTTTCGCTGTTTTCCGCCCTGCCCAGCGTTGCCGCAACGGGCTCGCCGCCGATCTCCGCGTATAACATAAGGCAGCCGTTGTCAAGCCGCGACTGCCATGCTTCCTCGGAATAGATATCGGTATTCGGCTGCCCGAGGATATCCCAACACATTTCCAATACCGCATTAAGCGCCGCCTTATCGGATATCCGGTTTATCGTGTATTCCACTTTACCGCCCCCTAACCCAGATATTTACAGTAAATTCGTTTCCCGAACTTCTCCTCGACGACCTCATAGCCGCACTTCTCGTAAAACCCCCAGGCGCCGTTAAAGCTCGAAAGCGTTATCCTGCAATAATCGTGAAGCCTTGCGCTGCGCTCGAACGAACTCACCAGCGACCTTGTAATTCCGCGACCTCTGTACTTCTCAACACACGCCGCAAAGCCTATCACAACGCTATCGGTGCTCTCCGCCCTGCCGAGCACCGCCGCTATCGGCTCGCCGCCGCGCTCCGCGTACAGCATGAGAAATCCCCTGTCGAGCCGCCTTGCCCACGCTTCATAGGAATACAAGCCCTCGTAATGCTCGCCTAGTATTGAGTAGCACATTTTCAGCACTGCTCGGAGCGTGCGCTCGTCGGAGATCTGTTTTATCGTGTAATCCATAGCGGTTATTTTGTCAGACGCTCCGCGGCGAATCTCTCCGCTTCTTCTATCGTGCCTCGGTTGAACTCGGAAATATCGACATTTTCGGGGTTCTCGGTGAAATCCGTCACAAGAAAGCTCTCGATACCGAGCGTTTTGGTCGGAAGAATATCCTCGCCCACGCTGTTGCCGATCATTATGCACTCGGATGGCTGTCTGCCGAGCTTTTTCAGCAGCTCCTCATAGTATTTCGGGTTGGGCTTGCAGAACGTGCTGTTGTCGTAATGAGTAATAAACGCGAAATCGTTCAGGGATAACCCCACCCACGCGAGCCTTGTCGCGACGGCACACTCGGGGAATATCGGATTTGTGGCAAGCACAAGCTCTGCGCCCGCTTTTTTCAGCCGCTCGATCATCGGCTTATGGTCGGGAACGTATTTCAGACACGCCTTTACAGCGTCGAACTCGCCCGTATAGAACTCATCGCAGAGCGCCTTTGCGTCGGGCTTGTCGGGGAACGCCGCGCGGAAGGTCTCCCAGAACGCCGCGCTGTTCGGACGCGAGCCGTCGTTCTTTATCATCGCGCCCGTGCCCCTCCAGACATTCTTGACAACGCCGTCGGGGTCGTAGCCGAGCGGGGCGAGCTTCTTACACAAGCCGCCGAAGTAGTACTTTATGAACTCATCCTGAACGAACGGCAGCAGCGTGCCGTCAAGGTCAAACATTACCGTCATCATTAGCCTCCGTTCTCTTCTTTTCCATCGCAGCCTTGCGACGCTCCTCGCGCTTTCTGAGCTTTTCCTCGTGAGCTGTTTTGTCCTCGTCGGAAGCGGCGTAAATATTTCGGAGGATAGTGTAGTTGGTGTCGGTTATCTTGCAAGCCTTGAGCTTTATCAGATAATACTGTCCGCATGGCTTGCACTCTCCTATGCTCTTACACGCCTTGGCGTTGGTGAAAAGCCACTGTCCGACATTCAGCATACCGCCGCAGGACGGGCATTTCAGCTCGCTTACCCGCTTGTCCGAGAGCATTCTCTTCACGTCCGCGACGTCGTTCACGGCGTCCTTGAGCAACGGCTGAGGAACGGCTGCCGCGTATTCGGAATACTCCGCGAGCCCGAGCGTCATATCCAGCTTCCGGCATACCTCGTAGGTCAAAAACGCGTCGTTGAACGCGTCGTGCACCTGCACGTCGAGCGGTATCTCAAGGCTCTCGGCAGCAGCCGCGAGCGCGCACTGCAAGTGCTCCGCTTTCATCTGGCGGTTGTAGATGAGCTGCAAATTTATGTAGTCGCTGCCGAACGACGGGTCGAGCCCGTGCAATGACAAGTTGTC
>CAMWVP010000117.1 GCA_947177735.1 uncultured Clostridia bacterium | reverse complement strand
CTCGTCGAGCACCTTTTTCAGCGCTTCGCCGAAATCGCCGACCAGCGAGCAGCAAATGCACCCTTGGTTCATCTCGGTGACCTCGATGCCCGCATCCTTCATAAAGCCGCCGTCAATGCCTATCTCGCCGAACTCGTTCTCGATGAGCACCAGCTTCTCGCCGTCATACCCCTCTTTGAGCAGCTTCTTGATGAGCGTAGTCTTGCCCGCTCCCAGAAATCCCGAAAAAACATCTATTTTAGTCATTTTAAACTCCCTCTTTCATTTAATTGAAGTATAAAGCTTCAACTTATATTGTACCACATTTTTGCGTGATAGTCAAGATATAGTACGCAAAAAAATAATAAAGCGAAAATGGACAATTGAGAAAATTGTCCATCATCACTTTATTGTTTTTTTAGATATGCTCGTTAAGGTAATTGATAAGCGCGCCTATCTGAGGCTTGGAGAACTGCGCGTTCGCGCCTACGCTCTCGCCCTTTACCCTCATCTGATCGTTGATGAGCGACGAGAACAGGAACACGGGAATGCGGCACAGGCGCTCGTCGTCCTTTATGAGCTTAGTGAGGTGGTGACCGTCCATCTGCGGCATCTCGATATCGCTGATAAGGCAGGAAACGTGATCGAGGATATCACCGCCGAGGTTCTTATGACCGCTGATATAATCCCACGCGTCCTTGCCGTTGTCGAACGAAACTATGTTATTGTAGCCCGCCTCGGACAGAGTGCTCTGGATAAGCGTATTCAAGAACGGCGAATCCTCGGCGATCACGATATGCTTGTTAGCCTTGGACGAATCGACGGTAGTAGCGCCGGTAGCGTCAATAACAGCCGAACGGTTAAGATCGGAAACTATCTTCTCGAAGTCAAGGATAAGGATTATCCTGTCGGAAAGCTTGGCAATACCGGTAGCGATATTCGCGGTGCCGTCTCCGGAAATTCTCGGAGGCTTTTCGATATCCTCCCACGAAATGCGCTGAATGCCCTTGACCGACGATACATGGAAGCCCACATCCATCTGGTTGAAGTTGCAAATGATAAGCAGATCGTGACTGGGGTCGTCGCTCTCCTTATTCAACACCTTATGTAAGTCGATGACCGAGATGACCGTATCGCGCGGCGTGAACACGCCCTCAAACTCGGGAGGCGAGTCGGGGACGGGAATCATCGGCACGTAATTCATAATCTCACTGACCTTGGCGATATTGATGCCAAAGCTCTGTTTGCCTACCATAAACTCCAGCACTTCCAGTTCGTTAGTGCCGCTTTCAAGGAGGATATTGTTTTCCATACTCAAAAAGCTCCTTTATTTTAATTTGCAAACTAATAATGACCACACGTTGCACGGCAAATCATTATTCAATAATTATATTATACAACATTGCTTCAAAAAAATCAAGAGATTTCGGCAATAATTTATAACTTTTTTTGAAAATTTTTTGTCTAACCCCTTGACAACGGCTTCCCGATGTGGTAAAATAAAGAAAAAGTATGAGGAGGGGTTTGTTATGGAGATGTCTATCGCTTCGCTGTCTATGGGTATGGCTATGGCTAATATGCAGGACGCTCTCGCGATCGGTATGCTTAAAAAGACCATGGAGTCGTCCGAGGCGACTATGGACGCTTTCACCGAGATGATTGACAATATGCCTTCTCCCGACGGCAGAGGGCAGCTGCTCAATGTTCGTGCCTGATAGTCTTATTTATACGGTCAATTAAAAGAGGTAAGCCACGCTTACCTCTTTTTTGTTACTTCACAGTGCAGAAAAGTACGGTTCTCGGGGGAACGGTCACTTTATTCCCAACTGCGATGTACGTTCCCTTGCCGATGGAGTAGATCACTCTGTCGATCTCGTACTTGCAGGTGAACTCCCGTTCGCTGTCGGACGGGTTTATTATGACTAGCACCCTCTCCCCCTCCGCGCTGCGCAGATACGCCAAGGGATAACCCGCGTTCAGGAACTCGATACCGCCGAGGTTACCGAGCGCCTTATTCTCCCTGCGCAGCTTTATCAGCCGCTTTACCTCGTTCAGCAGCGACATATTGTCGGCGAGCTGCGCCTTGACGGTGGGTCTGTCTTCCGCCTCGTCCTGCTTGACATAGAGCGTGTCGTCCGAGCTGAACCCCGCGTTTTTGCTGTCGTCCCACTGCATCGGAGAGCGCGAGCCCGTTCTGCCATAGCCGCCCTCGACCGAGGTCAGACCCTCGACGTACCGCATACCGATCTCGTCTCCGTAATAGATAAACGGCGCTCCGGGCATTGACAACAGGAACGCGAATGCGATCTTCAGGTTCTCTCCGTGTATCGACCTTGCGAGTCTGTCCATATCGTGGTTGCCTGAGGGAATGCAGATAAGTCCTTTGCCATCGGTCTTTTCAAGGTTTTCAACATACTTTTCAACAAATTTCGACGCGTCACCCTTTCCACTCTCCGAGAAAAACGACTCCTCGCAGCGGAAGAGGTCGTTGTAATGCGATGGTCCGAAGTGCAGCAGAAAGTCCATATGAAAGCCGCCGCGAAGCGATTTGTCGGGCTCGCCCCACTCGGATATCATCGCCGCCTCGGGGAACTCCGCGTCAAGAAACGCGCGGACGTTCTGCCAGAGCGCGATCGTGCCCTCTCCATCGGGATCATTCTTGACCAATGAGCCAGCCATATCCACGCGGAACCCGTCGCACCCCGCTCTCAGCCAGAACCGCATAACGTCCTTGAGCGCCTCGAGAGTTGCGCGGGGACCCTCGGCGTCCATGGACTGCTGCCATTTCTTGGAGGGGTCGGGCTTGTAAAATCCGTAGTTCAGCGCGGGCTGATGTGAAAAGAAGTTCACCGCGCAGGAGCCGTCGCGGTCGGATATTCCGCGTATGCAGCCCATCCCCTCGGGGCTTTCCCAGACACTGTCCGTCCAGACGTAGCGGTTGGTATACTCGTTTTGTTCGGCTCTTGCCGACTGCTTGAACCACTCGTGTTCAACGGACGTGTGTCCGGGAACGAGATCGAGCAGCACGTGCATACCGCGCTTGTGAGCCTCGTCAAAAAGGCGCTTGAGGTCGTCGTTCGTGCCGTAGCGCGGCGCGGTCTTGAGATAGTCGGACACATCGTAGCCCGCGTCCATAAACGGCGACTCAAAGCAGGGATTTATCCAGAGCGCGTCACAGCCGAGCTTCTTAATGTAGTCCAGCTTCTCGATGACGCCCTCGAAGTCGCCTATACCGTCGCCGTTGGTATCGTTGAAGGATTGGGGGTAGATCTCGTAGAAAACGGCGGTGTCGAGCCATTTAGGTTGATGCATATTTATTCTCCTTTCAAAAAAGCACTTGCATTCACGCTCATAATGTGGTATTATATTATTGATCTTCCAATTAAATATTGCCATATTTTAACTTATTTTCGGTGTTTCCCCGCCTCCGGCGGGAAAACACCGAAAATCCCGGAAAAGTTTAATTGGAACATCAATAGTATGATACTGCAATATTTTCTTGATGTCAAGCTGAAAAGTACGGTTTTCCGATACTATCCTATCGAGGTGATCAAATGAAAGCGAACGCTACCGAGGAAAAGCGCCGTCACAGCTCCGCGCTCGTTCCGTTCAGCTACTACAAGTGCAGAATGCCCGAATACTTCTCGTCCGTTCCGCTGCACTGGCACGCGGAGCTCGAGATGAACGTCGTCCGCGACGGGTTCATAGACTGCATAATCGGCGACGACAAGCTCACCGCCGCAAAGGGCGATATCGTCATAGTCGCTCCGAACGTGCTTCACGCCATCTATCCGCACGGCGACGGCGGTCAGTCGTATGATACCATCGTGTTCAGCTCCGATATGCTGGGCGCGTCCGACAATGACCGCTCGGCAGCCGAGTGTATCCGTCCCCTCGCGAACGGCGGCTTCACCGCGCTGCACATCACGCCCTCGCATACCTATTATAATGAGCTCAAGACCACCGCTGACAATGTGATCTCCTGCGCGATCGGCAATACGGCGCAGCTCGATATGCTGATGAAGAGCGAGCTGCTGCGGCTGTTCTGGCTGCTCGAGAACAGCGGCGACATCGACCGCGCCCCTGCCGCGGGCAGCAGGAACGAGGTCATACGCGCCGCGCTGGAGTACATCGCCGAGAATTACAGCGAGAGTATCACCGTTGAGCAGCTCGCCGAGACCGTCCACCTCAGCAAGAGTTATTTTATGAGCCGTTTTCGGCAGGCGGCGGGCGTGAGCGCTGTGGAATACGTCACGCAATACCGCATACGCGCCGCCTGCGCCGCGCTCATCGACACGTCCGAGTCCGTCTCCGAGATCAGCTTTGAGTGCGGGTTCCGCAACCTGTCGAATTTTAACAGGCAGTTTAAACGGCTTATGGGGTGTACTCCCAACGAATACCGCAAGCTCGGAGAGCGGCACGATTACCGATAAAAAGTAACATAGTATCGGTTTAGGATAGCTTTCTATATTGACAGCGGCAATAAATTGCAGTATCATATCATTAGCACATATTATAAAGGGTTCACACCTGCATTTTACGGAGGACATTGATTATGAAATTTTCGGACGGATTCTGGCTCAACAAGCGCGGCTATGAGGTAAACTACGCGGCGCAGGCTTACGAAATAACTCCCGTTGAGAACGGGCTCAACGTGTACGTTCCCACGCAGTATATTCAGAACAGAGGACAGACCCTCGGCGGTCCGTGCCTTGATATCACGTTCACCTCGACGCAGAAGAACGTTATCAAGGTGTCGATAGTCCACTACAAGGGCGGCTTGGACAATATGCCGAAGTTCGAGCTGAACGAGGATCAGGGATTCAAGCCCGAGGTCAAGGATACGGGAAATTATTGGGAAATAATTTCGGGCGACACCAAGGTCGTTATCGGCAAGTACTCGTGGACCGTGCAGTACTACTACAAGGACAAGCGGCTGACGGGCGGCGCTTGGCGCAGCGCTTCTATCATCAACGAGGGCGAGTTCCTGAAAGCAACACGGCTTGAGGCTACGCGCGACAACACGTTCTGGGATTACCCGCGCTATGAAAAATCCACCTATATCCGCGAGCAGCTCTCCATGAATGTCGGCGAGTACTTCTACGGCTTCGGTGAGAAGTTCACGCCGTTCGTCAAGAACGGTCAGACCGTCGAGACATGGAACTCCGACGGCGGCACCTGCTCCGATCAGTCGTACAAGTCCATTCCGTTCTACGTTTCGAGCGAGGGTTACGGCGTGCTCGTCAACAGCTCCGATAAGGTATCGTTCGAGGTGTGCTCCGATACCGTTTCAAAGGTATCGTTCACTGTCGCGGGCGAGAAACTGGAATATTTCGTGATCGGCGGCGAAAATGTTGCCGAGGTTCTCGAAAACTACACCGATCTCACAGGCAAGCCTGCGCTGCCGCCCGCATTCACGTTCGGTCTGTGGCTGACGACCTCGTTCACCACAGATTACAACGAGGAAACCGTTACCTCGTTCATCGACGGTATGGCGGAGCGTGATATCCCGCTGGAGGTGTTCCACTTCGACAGCTTCTGGATGAAGGAGTTTCAGTGGTGCGACCTCGAATGGGATAAGCGGCAGTTCCCCGACCCGCCTGCTATGCTCAAGCGCCTGAAAGAAAACAAGCAGGTCAAGACCTGCGTTTGGATAAATCCGTATATAGGGCAGCGCTCTCCCCTGTTCGACGAGGGCGTTAAGGGAGATTATCTGCTGAAAAATCCCGACGGGAGTGTGTTCCAGTGCGATATGTGGCAGCCCGGTCTCGCGATAGTCGACTTCACCAATCCCGCGGCTTGCGAATGGTACGCGTCCAAGCTCCGCAAGCTCTGCGAAATGGGCATAGACACGTTTAAGACCGACTTCGGCGAGCGTATCCCGACCAATGTCAAGTACTTTAACGGCACGGATCCCATTGCAATGCACAATTACTACACCTACATATACAACAAGACCGTGTTCAATGTTCTCAAGGAGTATTACGGCGAGAACAAGGCTTGTCTGTTCGCGCGCTCGGCGACCGTCGGCGGTCAGAAGTTCCCCGTGCACTGGGGCGGCGACTGCTCCGCGGAGTACACGTCCATGGCGGAGACGATCCGCGGCGGCTTGTCGCTGTGTATGAGCGGTTTCGGCTACTTCAGCCACGACATTTCGGGCTTTGAGGCGACCGCTACTCCCGACATCTACAAGCGCTGGTCGGCATTCGGACTGCTTTCCTCGCACTCCAGACTTCACGGAAACTCGTCCTATCGCGTTCCGTGGCTGTTTGACGATGAGGCTGTTGACGTTCTCCGTCACTTTACCAGATTAAAGGGCGTGCTGATGCCGTATCTCTGGGCACAGGCGATAAAGACCCACAAAACGGGCGTTCCCATGATGAGGGCAATGGTTGTCGATTACAACAACGACCCCGCTTGCCTTACGCTCGACAAGCAGTATATGTTCGGCGATAATCTGCTGGTTGCGCCTATCTGCAACGAGCGGGGCGATGGCGAGTTTTATCTCCCCGAGGGTACCTGGACGGATATCCTGAACGGCAAGGTCTACGAGGGCGGACGCTTCTACCACGAAAAGTACGACTACTTCGGACTTCCCTGTCTTGCAAAACCCAATTCGATAATCACTTATGGCGACTTCAAGCGCGGCTTTGAGTATGACTACCTTGAGAATGCCAAGTTCGTCATATATCAGCCCGAGGACGGCAAAGAAATAACCGCCGAGATATTCAACACCGACGCCGAAAAGGTGTTCACGCTTACCGCGGTACGTCACGGCAGCGCCGTCGAGGTGAAGTTTGACAAGACCGACAAGCCCTTCAGCGTGAGAATAGCTCACGGTGAGAACGTTACGGCTCTCGCTGTTCAGCCCGGAGAGACCTCCGTAACGATCAACATTTAAGGAGCATAAAATGGATAAGTTATACAAAGTTACCCTCTCCCCCGCCGAGTGCGCAATGGATCTCGGTGACGGAAGTGAACGCGGCGAGTACGTTTGTCAGGACTATATCCTGAACGTCCTCGGCAGACCGCACCGCTCGGTCGGACTGATGTACACATACTATCCCAAGGACAAGGAATGGAGCGATCAAAAGGTTTCCGTTACCTGCAAGGATATGGACATCAGCTTTCAGTGGGATTACCCCTACGACGACTATTTCCCATACAGGCAAAAGGGTCAGCCGTTCGAGCAGATGAGGGATATCCGCCGCCACGGTCAGGATGTGTTCCTCACGCTGACTATCGACTGCTCGCTCGACGATGAGGAGCTAAGAAAAATCGCGCGGGAGCTTAAGCCCTACGGGCGGCTCAGACTGCGTATCAATCACGAGTGTACGGGAGATTGGTTCACTCACAACAAGCGCTTCTCGTTCGAGGAGATAGGCGCGTTCTATGTGCGGTTCGCGAAGATCGTCAAGGAGGAAGCGCCGAACATCACGACGATATTCTGCGCGGGTATGGCGCGCAATGCGGACGGCTCCGTCGAGCAGGAGCAGGCGCTTGCCGAGGCGTACCGCACCGCCGACGAATGGAGCGCGGACGCGTATCTCGCACTGCATTACGCCTGGCCGTATGGCGTTGCCGAAAAAGGCGGCAAGGGTTACACCTGCGGCTGCGTCGAGGATAATTTCAAGCTTTTCAAAAAGACCTGGGAGCGCCTTACATGGCTTAACGGCGGCGTTCCAAAGCCTATGATCACCGCCGAGATCGACACCGACGGCGACGTTTCGGGCGCAGCGGATCAAGGGGAATCGGTTCGCCGGTTCTATGAAAAAATACGTGATGAAAAGGCGGACTGGTTCAAGGCGGTATCGTTCTATCAGTTCCGCGACAGAGGACGGCTCGGGCTTGAGATCGAGGATCCGAATAATTCTCAGATCGGTATTCCGCAGCCTATTATGCGCGAGTACAAAAAGGTGCTCAACGACCCGTACTTTATGCCGAAAACGGATATCGGCGGCGAGGTCGCGCTCCCCTGCAAGCTCCGTTGGGGCGGCGCGGAGGATGCGGAGGGTGTTGCGATAAAGATACCGTTCGAGAGCAACCCCGTGTTCTGCGAGGTCACGTTTGATGAGCCGCTTTGCCTGATGATGGAGATCAACGGGCGTTGGTTCTATAAGGCACCCTCCACCAAGACGGTCGACCTTATGCCTGCGTTCTTCGAGAAACCCCTTAACGGCGCGTGCGAGCTGCCGCTGAGGATATTCGCCACACCCGCGGACGGCGTTAATGAGGACGATATGCTCAACTACTTCGCCGAGATGACGAAAATGCCCGAGCTTCGCGTGAGATACGAACCCGTGGGCGTTGTAAGATAATTTAAAGCGCTATGTCATAACGGCATAGCGCTTTTGTTAGGGAATCATTGATAAAACCGTGCCCGCAAGCTGAAAATTAGTTAATTTGGCTAAACGACCTGAAAGATGAAGAATTTCAGATAATCCGTCTCGGGAACGTTCCACAGTATCGGGTGGTCGGGAGACTGCTGCCGCGCCTCGATCTGCCGCAGCGAGACCTCCGCGTCCGCCGCCGCGTCGTGCAGCATTTGCCTGAACAGCGGCTCGGTCATAAAGTGCGAGCAGGAGCAGGTCGCGAGGTAGCCGCCGCGCGGCAACAGGCGCATTGCCTTGAGGTTGATCTCCTTGTAGCCGCGTATCGCGTTCTTGACTGTTCCGCTGCTTTTCGTGAATGCGGGCGGGTCGAGGATTATGAAGTCGTAGGGGCTGTTCCCCGTCTTGTACAGGTCGGTCAAAAGGTCGAACACGTTAGCCGCCGTGAACTGCATATTCGTGAAGCCGTTCAGTTCGGCGTTTTTTTTCGTCATCGCGACCGCGTCCTCGCTGATATCGACCGCGTTCACGAGCTTTGCTCCCGCCGCCGCGGCGTTCAGCGCGAACGCGCCCGTATGCGTGAAGCAGTCGAGAACCGTTCTTCCCTTTGCAATTCGGCGGATAGCCATACGGTTGTACTTCTGGTCGAGGAAAAATCCCGTTTTCTGCCCGTTGACATAGTCGACCGCGTACTTTATACCGTTCTCGGTAATCTCGGTAGCTCCGGACAAGTTCCGTAGTCCGCTCCAGAAGCCCTTGTACTGCTCCATTCCCTCCAGCTCGCGTATCTTCACGTCGCTCCGCTCGTAGATCGCGGAGATCGGTGCGCCCATTTCCGCAAGCGTTTCTGTAAGCAGCTCGTACAGCATATCCTTGATTTTTTCAATACCGAGCGACAGAACCTGTGTTACGAGAACCTCTCCGAAGCGGTCGACAGTGAACCCCGGGAAGCTGTCTGCCTCGCCGAAGATCAGGCGGCAGCAGCGGAAGTCCTCCCCCATCACCGTCCGTCGATAGTCGAGGGAGTACCTCACGCGCCGCGCCCAGAACGCCCTGTCAAACTTATCGTTGGCGTTGCGCGAGATAATACGGACACGTATCTTTGAGTTCGCGTTGAAAAAGCCGGTGCCGAGAAAACGCTTCTTGGCGCTGAAAACATTTACAAGCGTACCGTTTTCAATAACACCGTCACTATCGGCTTCATCGGCATAGACCCACGGATGCCCGCCGCGCAGGGAGCGTTCGCCTTTGGGAGTTATATAAATCTTTGGAAATTCTATCATTTTGTCACCATTCGACCGTAAAACAGCCCCCCGGTTAAGGAGGGCTGTAAACTAATTACTTGTTATCCTTTTTGTCACGCTTTTTTGCTGCCAATCCAAGAGCTATCGCTGCTCCTACAGCGCCCATAGCGAGACTACCGGTATTGTCAACAACACCTGTGAACGGGTTCGCGCCAAGCGGAATATCGTCGTCGGGTATCTCAATGCCTCCGATATCAACCTCGGGCTCAATGGGAGTATCACCGAGCGGTACATCATCATCGGGTATCATCTCGAAATCGGGCACAACATTAGGCTCGGGTTCGATCGGGATATTCGGCGTAGGATCGTCAGGTTCGGGATCGGGTTCAGGATCCGGCGTAGGATCGTTAGGCTCGGGATCGGGTTCAGGATCCGGCGTGGGATCATCAGGCTCGGGATCGGGTGTAGGATCTTCGGGAGTGGGTTCCTCGTCATCATCAGAATCACTGTCGCTGTCGGAATCGGAGTCACTATCGCTATCCGAATCGCTGTCGC
>CAMWVP010000116.1 GCA_947177735.1 uncultured Clostridia bacterium | reverse complement strand
GCATACGTTATGTAGTACGGGCTCGTGGGCTCGGAGATGTTTATAATTGTATCCTCCTGAATGCCGAGGAAGCTGCGGACGAGTGCGCCTGCGAGCGCTGCGGGAGCTCTGCCGCGTTCTCACGCGCCGATAAGATACTCACGAGCCGGCTGCTCGGCTATCCGATAATGCTGCTTATGCTGATGGCTGTGTTCTGGATAACCATTGTCGGCGCCAATTATCCGAGCCAACTGCTCAGCACTGCGCTCTTTTGGATCGGCGACAGGCTCTCCGATCTGCTTGCGGCAGTCGGCGCGCCCGAGTGGCTGGACGGACTGATTGTCGACGGCGCGTATAAAGTACTCGCGTGGGTCGTCTCAGTAATGCTGCCGCCAATGGCGATATTCTTCCCGCTCTTTACCCTGCTCGAGGATCTGGGGTACCTGCCGCGCGTCGCATACAACCTCGATAAACCTTTCTGCAAGTGCAAAGCGTGTGGGAAGCAGGCGTTGACTATGTGTATAGACTATACAATTTTGTAATAAGAATAAAATAAACCCGAGCGGATACATTTGATTTGGGTTTTATCATTCGTTTTGCGTATGATAAACTATTAAATATAAGTATTTTACATTTCAATGAATTGGTGTTATAATATATAGTAGGATCACTTTAGAAAGGAGCAATGTATGGAATATACAAAACTTGGCAATTCTGAATTGAATGTTTCCCGCATTTGCATGGGCTGCATGGGATTCGGAAACGCAGGGGCGGGACAGCATAGCTGGACGTTGGACGAAGAACGGTCGCGCGAAATAATCAAGCGCGGCTTGGAGCTGGGAGTGAACTTTTTCGACACCGCTATCGCCTATCAGAGCGGAACGAGCGAGCAGTATCTCGGACGTGCGCTGAAGGATTTCGCAAAACGCGGGGACGTGGTAGTCGCGACAAAGTTCCTGCCGAGGACGGCCGATGAGATCGAGAACGGAATTTCCGGACAGCAGCATATCGCAAAAATGCTCGACAAGAGCCTGCAAAATCTCGGAATGGACTATGTCGATCTTTACATCTATCATATGTGGGATTACCAAACTCCCATATACGATATTCTGGAGGGACTGGCGAATGTCGTAAAAGCGGGAAAAGCGCGTTATATCGGCATTTCCAACTGTTACGCATGGCAGCTTGCAAAGGCGAACGCTCTTGCCGAAAAAGAGGGTTTCCCGAAATTCGTTTCCGTTCAAGGTCATTACAATTTGATATTCCGTGAGGAAGAACGTGAGATGGCTCCTTTCTGCTATGAGGATAACATCGCGCTCACGCCGTACAGCGCGTTGGCAAGCGGACGGCTCTCCCGAAAGCCGGGCGAGGACAGCAAGCGCCTTCAAGAGGACAGCTACGCGAAGTTCAAATACGACGCTACAAAAGATCAGGACGAGGTGATAATCCGCAGAGTGATCGAGATCGCCGAAAAGAGAAATGTCAGCATGACGGAGGTCTCGCTTGCATGGCTGCTTACAAAGGTAACTTCTCCCGTTGTGGGAGCAACAAAGCTAAGCCACATTGAGACCGCCGCGAAATCCGTCGAATTAAAGCTCACAAATGAGGAGATTTCGTATCTCGAGGAACCTTATTTGCCTCACGCTCTGGCGGGGGTAATGGCGCAGAACAAGCCCGAGCTTGCGCGGGAAAAGCACGTGTGGTCTACGGGTGATCAAAAAATATAAACTAAAAACATATAACGGAGGAAATAACTATGAGTGAAAAAATCGTACAGACCGCAGGACGTGAAAGCCTCGGTGAGTTTGCGCCTATGTTCGCGCATTTAAACGACGATATTCTGTTTGGCGAGGTTTGGAATGAGGCTTCTATATCTGTTAAAACAAGATGTATCATTACCGTTGTATCGCTTATGGCGTCGGGCATCACCGATTCGTCGCTTGTCTATCATCTGCAGAACGCGAAAGCGCACGGCGTGACAAAGGATGAGATCGCCGCTATTATTACTCACGCGACCATGTACGTCGGCTGGCCAAAGGGCTGGGCTGTATTCCGCCTTGCAAAGGACGTGTGGAATGAGGAAAACGAAGCGGCGACCGAAAAGGACAAATTTCAGAACACACTGTTCTTCCCTATCGGTGAACCGAATGACGGCTATGCGGAGTATTTCGTGGGACAGAGCTATCTTGCACCGATCTCAACGCAGCAGGTTCCTATTTACAACGTTACTTTCGAGCCGCGCTGCCGCAACAATTGGCATATTCATCACGCAAAGAGCGGCGGCGGTCAAATGCTGATATGCGTCGGCGGCAGAGGTTATTATCAGGAATGGGGCAAGGAGGCTGTCGAGCTGACGCCCGGAAGCGTTATTAACATTCCTGCCGAGGTGAAGCATTGGCACGGCGCGGCTCCCGATTCATGGTTTTCACATCTCGCCGTTGAAGTTCCCGGCGAGGACGCGTCGAATGAATGGTGCGAACCCGTATCCGACGAGGAATATAATAAACTGAAATAACATATGCGAATTATGATTTCGGTTCGGATCATTCCGACCTAAGCCTGTATATACCCGCGGTTCTCCCCGCCTGCGGCGGGGAGAACCGCGGTAATCCTTGTACCGTAAAAGCATATAACCCGCCATAAAAATAATCAGGAGAGGACAAAATTTATGAAAAAGATTTTTGGAAGAACTATGAAAAGAACGATCACAGCGAGCTCTGTTTTGCTTGCAATGGCGCTGCTCGGCGGCTGTTCGGGAAAACCCGCGCCGCCGTCTGTGCCGAATTTCGGCACGCTCGGCAGCTCCTCAACGGGCAGCGTGTCCTCTGCGCCCGAATCAACGGGAAGCCAATCATCAGACGCTGTCGCTCAAACTTCGGACAGCGATACTTCGGAATCTTCCACTCCTCCCGAATCCGCGGGAGCACCGACAGTTTATATGACGACGAACATAACATCGCAGGGGCTTCTGGATATCTATGCGGCATTGAACGCCTCGCCGTCCGGTAAGATCGCCGTAAAGCTCTCCACGGGCGAGCCGGGCAGCAATTATCTGCGGACAGACCTTATCGGATCGCTCGTGCAGTCGTTTGACGATCCGACCATAGTCGAGTGCAATACGGCATACGGCGGCTCCCGCTCTAACACGGCAATGCACTATCAGGTAGCAAAGGATCACGGATATACCGATATTGCAAATGTTGATATCATGGACGAGAACGGTTCCATGACCCTGCCCGTAGTCGGCGGCAGCAACCTTACCGAAAATTATGTTGGCGAACACTTTGCGGATTACGATTATTATGTGGTGCTCTCGCACTTTAAAGGTCACGCTATGGCGGGCTTTGGCGGCGCGATAAAGAACATTTCTATCGGAATAGCCTCGTCACAGGGCAAATCCCATATTCACAGCGGCGGTACGGGAGGCAGTATGTGGAGCGGCGATCAGGACGCGTTTCTGGAATCAATGGCGGAGGCTGGTAAATCCGTCAGCGATTATCTTAACGGAAACATTCTGTATATCAACGTTATGAACCGATTGTCGGTTGACTGCGATTGTGACGGAAGTCCCGCCGAACCGGATATGCACGACATCGGTATTCTCGCGTCCTTCGATCCCGTGGCAGTCGATCAGGCTTGTATCGATCTGGTGTATGCCGCTTCGGACAGCGCCTCTTTGGTGAAGCGGATCGAATCCCGAAACGGTCTGCATACCCTGGAGCACGCCGAAAGCATAGGGCTCGGCAGCCGTGAATATGAGCTTGTTTCGATAGATTGATGGAGACAAGACGTGCGTTAAAGATCGGAACGCAATGATGAGGTCTGCGTAATATGGAAATCTTACAGCGTGAATTTGTTTATATATGGTATTATTTCAGCGTTCAGCTGGAGCAGATATTCGGATATTGGGTGCTAGGAATGGTGATCGGCTCGGCTATTTCCGTGTTCGGAAAAAAACATATACACGCGGCGTTCTCGGCGCTTGGTAATAAGAAGCTCGGTGTTTTGGGGCTTATCCCCGCAAGTCTGCTCGGAATAGCCTCGCCTCTGTGTATGTACGGCACGATCCCGATCGCCGCGTCATTTTCCCAAAAGGGAATGCGTGATGATATGCTCGCCGCGTTTATGATGAGTTCGATATTGCTTAATCCGCAGCTGCTCATTTACAGCGCGGCGCTCGGCACAACTGCGCTTGTCATACGATTTGTCAGCTGTTTTCTGTGCGGGATAGCCGCGGGGCTGTTTGTGCGCTTTTTCTATCGTGAGAAGGGCTATTTTAATTTCAAAGGCTTTGAAACTTCGTCAGGACGCGATACCGACCCGAATCTGTTTCTGCGTTTTCTGAAAAATCTCGGCAGAAATATCAAGGCGACAGCGCTTTGGTTTTTGCTCGGAGTACTTCTGTCGGCACTGTTTCAGCGATATGTTCCCGCGGAGGGATTCGGGAAGCTGTTCGGAGAAAACAACGGCTTCGGAGTGCTGATGGCGGCAACGATCGGCGTACCGCTTTACGCCTGCGGCGGAGGAACGATCCCGCTGCTTCAGATGTGGCTTTTAAACGGAATGAGCATGGGGTCGGCTTCGGCGTTTATGATAACCGGTCCCGCGACAAAGATAACAAATCTCGGCGCGCTGAAGATCGTGCTCGGCGTAAAACGGTTCGCACTGTATATCTTGTTTGTTGTAATGTTTTCTTTAGCTACGGGGCTGCTTATCGATCTGATCATTTAACGGTCAGCCTTTATGGCTGCCGAGCAAGCCGTTGACGAAGCAGATGAGGGTTTATCGACAGTCTAAGCCGCCCTTGTGAAAGGGCGGCTGATTACGTCTCATTTTTTCGCGGATCGTTTTCAAAAATTACCCGTCTGCGCGAGCACCGAAATCCTCTTTCAGCTTTTCGAGCGCGTCATTGATATCGAAAAAAGCGCTGTTTGCCGCATTCGCCATTCTCTCGGCAAACCGGGCGAAAATGTCGTCCGGTATCTTCGTGCGCTCAAGCTTTTCGACGGAACTCTCGTCGGCTTCGTTATCGGGCAGCTCCGCGTTATCCTCCGGAACAGTGGTTTTTCCGGATAAGATGAAGTCTAAGATCTCAAGGCGCTTGCGGCTCTGCGCGAAGATATCCTCCGCCTTTTTCATGTATTCCTCATCGGCATGCCCGGGGTCTGTCGCCTTTAGATGCAGAACGATATTTCGCACATTCAGTCCGTCTTCATCGACCGATTCTTCGATGCCAAGCGGATCCGCATAGCTTCCGTCAGCGGGATTGTATACTGAGATAACCTGATAATCGGAATAGAACGGAATAACGCCGAACATATTCTCCACCTCGTCAAACGAAAAAACATTCAGGTATGCAAGGTCGAGCATGAAGCTGCCGTATTCCGGATCTTCAATGCCGCAATCTTTCAGCCGCTCAAAGTCATACCGCGACCTGAGCCATTCCAGCTGCTCGTCGGTGATCTCGTGCGCGGGCGTGCGGCTGTCCGCGTCAACACCCTCCGCTTTAAGCGCTTCCCTGACCTTCGTCAGCGCGCTCACGTCTACCGTGTAACCGTTCTGCGAACCCATTGCCATGGTGTACAGCTTGGCGTTCGTCCATCTCTTGGGCACGCCGTTTTCGTCGGTCTCATTAAGCGCTTCGGAAAACTCCGTCTCCCCAACGTCCTCCGAGCTGCGCGGTGCGTTCGGGTCATAAGAAATATTTTTTATGACCGCGCCGGGTAAAGAATTGATATTCATAGTTACATTTCCTTTCTTTAAGTATTTCACAGCAAGCCGCCGAAGTCCTCCTTAAGCCTGTCCGCGGCGTTTTCGATGTTCGGCACTGCCGCGCTCATGTCGGGCGTCTCATTGACCGCGGATGCGCGGGCGAAGAAGTCTTCGATGATCATCATTCGCTCCACGCGTTGGGCTTCCAGGTCTTTTGCCATCTGCTCATATTCGCTTTCGGAGCGCCCGGTGCACTTTACCCTGAGGTATTCCATTATCAACCGAGTGTACAGCTCCTTGTAGTCCTCGGTCAGGCTGCCGTCCGTGTTCACATAACCCGATACTCCGCCGCCCGTATCCATCTTGTACAGAAAGGCGCTGTTGCCCGAGTTGAACGGCATAACGCCATACATATGCTCTACCTCGTCGAGCGAGAAAACGTTCAGATACGCCAGGTCGAGCATAAAGTTTCCGTAATCCGGGTGCGTAAAGCTGCATACGCTCAGAAAATCGAGATCGTGCCGCGAGCTCAGCCACTCCATTTGCTCGTCGGTGATCTCGTGCGTAGGCGTGCGGCTGTTCGCGTCAACGCCCTCGGCGGCGAGTTGCTCCTTGACGCGCATAAGCGCATCACGATCCACGCGGTAGCCCTCGGACGTATCGGTGTCGATCGTGTACAGCTTTGCGCTCGTCCACCTGTCGGGGATTGCGGTAAAGTCCGACACGTTCAGCAGTCCCTCAAACGCCGCGTTCTCAACGGACGTTTTGTCCCTCTTTCGCGCCGCGCCAAGTGCCTGCCCGATAATGTCAACGTTTCCATATGTTCCTATTCCCGTCATAAAAACCTCCTTAGAGCCTGTTTAGTATCTCGCCGCACGCATCTCACTTGCATCTTTTCCGCCGTACTTAGGCAATTTTTCTTGAAATACATACAGTATTTCGGCGAAAAATTACCGTCGTCCGACGAAAAATCTGCTGCGCAATCTGCGCGCGGTGAGATACTAAACAGGCTCTTACAGAAAATCTTCAAGGTGCGCCCCTCTATTATGTACATCGGTTTTATGCGACGATTAGGGATTGTAACTATTTCATTATTTGCAAGTTTGTTGCATTTTCACAAAGATCAAAATAGAAATATATGCAAGATCGCCAAAAAATCAATTACCTACCTCGGTAACTTTTTTTATTTCGGTTTGGTTAGGATATTTTTCCGCTGCGCGCTCGAAGAAGTCCTCGAGCACCTCCATTCGTTCGCGACTTTGCTCGTTGAATTCGCGAGCCATCTGCGTGTATTCCTCCTCGGTATGTCCGGGTTCCTTTTCGCGGAGGTACTCCTTGGCGATCTCGATCATATATTCGTCCCAGGTGAGCGTATCTTTATCGCCGAACACGTAACCCGCTCCGCTGCCGTCCACGGGGTCTCCGGGGTTGTACACGATAGCAAGATGCTTATCGTTGAACGGCGTGACACCGAACATATTTTCCAGCTCATCGAGCGAGAAAACATTAAGATACGCGAGGTCAAGCAAAAACTTACCATAATCCTCGTGCGTTTGACCGCATACGCTCAGGAACCCGAGATCGTGCCGCTCGGCAAGCCACTCCATCTGTTCGTCCGTTATCTCGTGTGTCGGCACACGGCTGTCCGCGTCAATGCCTTCCTTAGCGAGCTGCCGCCTTAGCTTGGCTATCGCGGAAGTATCCACTGTGTAGCCCTCGGGCGTGTCCGTATTCCAGCTGTAAAGGCTCGTGACCATCCACGTAAAGCCCGCCAGAAACGTCATAAGCACGATTATCAGCAGCGCAATGACTATCCGTCTGCTAAAACCCCGCCTCGGCCGTTCGGAGCGTGGAGGTGAAAAATTGCCGCCGTTCAGCTTGCGGACGTTTCCGTCAAACCTCGCGAAGATCCGCTTCATCGCAATACGGTGCCGAAGCGAAAATTTATGCTCGGGAACGTTATCAAACCGCGCGCTTTCACGGGCAAAGGACTCCGCGAGTATCTCGCTGAAAACCTTTTCAGTCATCGCTTCCGCTCCTTTCGACAAACTCCCTGACCGACCTCCGCGCCAAGGCAAGACGCTTGTTCGCGACGGTCACGGAAACGTTCAGCCGCTGCGCGGTCTCATCTATCGACAGACCGAGAATGCAGTGCAGCCACAGCACATTGCGCTGAAGCGTCGGCATGCCGTCCACAAACGCCAGTATCTCATCGCGCGATATTCTGTCAAACAGCCCGTCCTCGAGCGTGACGGTGCCGACGGGCTCATCCTCGAGCTGCTCCTCCGAGGTCTTGTTCCTCCGCTCGAAAAGATCAACCGCAACGTTCCGCACGATCACGTCAACGTACGCGACACGCTTCTCCCGAGGCACGCCGAAGAACCGTTCGGGCTTGTCCGCAATGCGGGAAAACGCTTCCTGAACGGCGTCCTCGGCATCCTCCCTGTTATGCAGCTTTGACACGGCGATATAGAAAAAGCGGCTCTTATTCTCGGCATAAAAGACCGCGAGCTCGCTGCGCTGCTTCTCGTCCTCGATGACCGCAAATCCTGCGTCAAACATTCTTCATCACTCCCCGCATTCAGTCTATCATACTTGCGGTCAAATGTCAAGTGCCATATACGGACAACCCCTGCTTTGGCATTGCCGCGGCAGGGGTGCTTTTATGGAAGTGTGATAAGATAAGGCTTTTATTTGCTGCGCATATAAACAATCGAAAACACCGATTTGCGCTGAATATCGGTCAGCGGCTTCAACTCGCCCTTTTCGAGGAGCTTCTCGACGCAGCGAGGTACAAGCTGTGCGCTGCTTATCTGATTGGTGCAGTATGACGCTTTCGCGGCGCGGCGCATATGCTCGGGATAAGCGTTTTTTTGCAGCTCGAAAAGCTCGTCGTCAAGCGATTTTGCGAATTCTCTCAGCTCCTCGGTCATGGGGAGTTTTTTCTGTAAAAAGCGCATTATAGAGCCGCAGAGCCATTCATCCTTGGCAAGTTCCGCCTTGAAAATAACGGGCTGCACTTTTCCGTCGTGAATATACCCTTTGTCGCAAATGCGTTTGTATTCGTCG
This sequence comes from uncultured Clostridia bacterium, assembly GCA_947177735.1. Taxonomy (GTDB): domain Bacteria; phylum Bacillota; class Clostridia; order Oscillospirales; family Ruminococcaceae; genus CAG-115. The sequence continues at coordinate 1,387 of CAMWVP010000116.1, read as the reverse complement.
GGATTAAGCGCATCTTTCCCGCCGTTCATAAACTTCACGAGCGTATCCCAATCCGATGTGAGGTTGTCGCGCCAGTAGCCGTTTCTGTCCGAATATCGGCAGTCGACGGAGAGCGCGTAAAATTCGCGGTCGCCGTTCTCGGTGCGCGAGCTTGAAGCGCGGTTCATATAGCCGCACGCCCAATACGGAAACTCTCCGCACGGCTGCTGAGCCGTGTCGTCGGTAACGGTCGCATAAGCTATAAAGTCGCCGCCATCGGGACGCTTTACCGAGAACTCGTCACAATTAACGGTCTCAATGTCCTCGAAGCCCATTATGCAGGCGAAGACTAGATTGTACTTCATAAAGTTGAGATCGCCGTCGGCGCATCGGAATCCCCAGTGGTCGGGGGCGTCCTCGAACTTGCGGAACACCTCGGGGAAATAGTTTTCGCAGAGATAGTCCGCCGCCTTGTTCATAAGTGCGTTTGTATTTCCGCATTTACTCTCGTCGGTTATCAGCATATTGGTGCGGTATTTCGGGTTTTTCGAGTTGTCCAGCTTGTCGATATACGCGTAATCGACCAACTTTTCAAGGTCGTCCGCAACATACACCTGCGGCACGCCGACCTCCCGCGCGATCTCCTCAAGCGTTTTCGGCTGCCAATAGCATGAGAACGCGATATTCTGCTTAAGCCGCGTGTCGAACATATCCATAGTCTCGCCCGTGGAGCCGGGGCTTCCCCAGTGTCCCATATCCGGGAATCTAACGGGATTAAGCTCTAAATTCTGTTCGTTGATAGTCATGGTAATACCCTCTTTCAGTTTAGTCCGTGCGTCGGACAAGTGCCATTTTACGGTGCCCGCGGAGATGTTCAGCCGCTTTGCGATCTCGCCGACGGGAAGCTCGGCGTAATAGTGCATATACACGATCATCCGCTGTCTGTCGGAAAGATAGCCGATCTCGCGGCGCAGAGCCTCGATAGCCTCGGAGTTCTCGTCCTCGCGCTTGTCGTAATACGGTATCACGACGTTGTCGATATCCTCGAAGCTCCTGTTCTCGGTGAGCCGCCGAACGTACTTCGCCCAGACGTTCCGCGCGATACGGTAGACGTAGCCGTCAATATTGACGATATCGCCGCCGCGCAGAAACGAACGGTAGACCTCGCAGATGATATCCGAGGCAAGCTCGTCCGCTTGGTCGACATTGCGCGTTTTCTCCATCGCAAAGCCGAATATCCTGTCGCGGTATTCGTAAATTTTCTTGTCCGCTGTTTGTTTGTCCATTTTGAAAGCCTCCGGAAGCGTTCTCGTATATATAGTGCACGGATTTTACAAAAGGTTGGGTAATTCAATAAAAAAATTTTTAAGAAAATACTGATTTAATCGCGGTTTTCCCCGCCGGAGGC
>CAMWVP010000115.1 GCA_947177735.1 uncultured Clostridia bacterium | reverse complement strand
TGATGTGTATAAGAGACTGGTGCTCGACGAGTACGCGCCCGACAGGATACTCATTGAGCCGTCGGGCGTCGGCAAGCTGTCGGACGTTATCAAAGCGGTTATGGGCATTGACAGCGACAAGATCGTACTGAACAGCTACACGACCGTTGCGGACGCGTCCAAGATACGTATGTATATGAAGAACTTCGGCGAGTTCTACAAGAACCAGGTCGAGACCGCCAAGACTATTGTCCTCTCGCGCACTCAGAAGCTCTCCGAGGAGAAGCTCTCCGAGGCAGTACAAATGATACGCGAGCTGAACGAACACGCGACTATCGTCACCACAAACTGGGACGATATCGACGGAAAGCAGATTCTGGCGGCTATGGAGACGGAGAACAAGTTCGCCGAGGAGCTGCTTAAAGACGAGGATATCTGCCCCGTATGCGGCCACTCGCACCATCATCACGATCATGACGATCATGAAGAGGACGAGCATGAACATCATCACCATCATCACGATGATGAGGACGAGTGCTGCTGTCATCACCACGAACATGATGAACACGAACATCATCACCACGACCACGAGGACGGGGAATGCTGCCACGGACATCATCATGACCACGACCACGAGCACGGCGAATGTTGTCATCACGATCATGAACACGGTCATCACCACCACCATGCCGACGAGGTGTTTACGTCTATGGGTATCGAGACTGCTAAAAAGTTCACCAAAGAGGACCTTGAGAATGCCCTGTCCAAGCTCTCCGACGAGGAGTTCGGCGTTGTGCTGAGGGCAAAGGGCATTGTCGCTGGCGACGGCGTGTGGTATCATTTCGATTTCGTGCCCGAGGAGTACGAGGTGCGCACCGGTTCGGCAGACGTTACGGGCAGAATGTGCGTTATCGGCTCGAAGCTCGCCGAGGACAAGATAAAGACATTGTTTGGAGTGTAAACTATGAATGAGATACCCGTTTATTTAATGACAGGCTTTCTGGAGAGCGGCAAGACCTCGTTTATTCTGGAAACGCTCAACGACAAGCAGTTCAGCCGCGGCGAGAAAACCCTTGTTATCGCGTGCGAGCAGGGCGAGGTGGAGTTTGACGAGAGGATAATCAAGGCGTCCAAATCGGTGGTGGAGTATATCGAGGACGAGGAGGACTTCAACCCCGAGAACCTCACCGCGCTTGTCGAGAAGCATAAGCCGACGCGCATTATGCTCGAGTACAACGGTATGTGGAGCCTGCGCGATATGGCGGTCAAGGCTCCCAAAAACTGGATATTCTACCAGATATTTATGTTCGTGAACCATGCGACGTTCGATATGTATATGAACAATATGCGGCAGCTTATCTCGGACGATATCGCGGTGTCGGATATCGTGATATTCAACCGCTGCGAACCGAGCAAGGTCGACAAGAAGCGGCTTCGCAGAGCCATAAAGGCGCTCAATCCGCGTATCGATATGATGTTCGAGTACGTTGACGGAACGGTCGAGCAGGGTTTCCAGGGCGATGACGAAATGCCGTTCGACGTGAACGTAGACCCTATCGAGATCGTTCACGACGACTTCGGTCTCTGGTATATCGATATCATGAGCAACGCGCCGCGCTACAAGAACAAGAATGTCCGTGTGCGCGGAATGGTGTTCAGGGCGAGCAATATCCCCAAGGGGTACTTCGTTATCTCGCGCCGCGCCATGACCTGCTGCGCGGACGATATTCAGGTGGTCGGCATACTTGTGAAGTCTCCCGACGAGAGCAAGTGGAAGGACGGCGACTGGGTAGAGGTCACGGGGAACGTCACCGCCGAGAAGCAGCAGTGCTACAAGGGCACGGGACCCGTTATCCTCGCGGACAGCATTCAGCCGACCGAACCCGCCGAAACAGAGTTGGTCTACTTCAACTGAGGAGATAGTTATGAAAATAAAAAAGGCAATTCCGTTTATTCTGCCGCTTGCAGTTTGGCTTTCCATTACGGTCTATATGGCGCTGTTGATGTATGTGCTTACTCCTCTGATAAAACCGCCCGAGATGTCGGAGTTTTTTTCGGGGATATGCGCTGTGGTCTTAGTCGCGCTGCAAGGGGTAATAGTTTGGGCGCTGACATTTGCTGCGGCTAAGAAATTCGGGCTGCGCGTTAAAGGAGCGATAGCGGCTTTGCCTGTTATGTACGCGCTGTTTGCGGTGTATCATATCCCGTCGCAGTATCTTTTCGTGTATACCGACGGATGGAGCTTTATGTTCACAAGGCACTCGCCAATGAACCGCTTTCTCGCGGCGTTCTGGATAACATTGCAGTTCGGAATTATTATGCTTATAACGGTGACTGCGGTTTACGCCAACTCAAAGCCCGCCGCGCCCTAGTGTACTGTCCCACTCAAAATTAACATATCCGCTTGCCCTTTTTCCCATACGCTTCGTTGTCGTCCTCGACTTGCGTCAGCAAGCCTTCGTCCTCCGCCTCGCGTATGAAAAAAATTGCTGCGCGTCTATTGCTAATTTTGAATGAGACAGCACACTAGGAATGACGCGCATAGAATAAATTTTTTGAGGTTATACAATGAAAATAACGGTTGACAGGGATAGCGTTTGCGCGGGCGACGACATTTTCCCGCACAAGAAAACCTATGAATTACCCGATAACGCCGACTGCCGAGACCTGCTCGCGGTGCTGAAAGCGGACGGCTTTTTCGCGTCCGTTTCGGGGAACGACGTGGTCTGGGCGCTCACCGTCGGCAGTACCGTTTTCGCATACTTTACCAAGTCGGGGCGCTGTGTTTCGCGCGGCGGCATACGGCTTTCCGCGCTCGGTCACAGCACCCTTAAATTCACCTATTACACCTCACCCGACGCGTGGGAGAAAGCTCACAACAGGAGGACAAAATGAAATTTAGATTTTACAACGCGAAAATACTCACAATGGAGAACGAAAACATAACCGAGGGCGAGCTGTGCACCGACGGCTGCAAGATAACGTATGTCGGAGCGGAGAGGACTTCGGGCGGCTATGACCGCGAGATCGATCTCGGCGGCAACCTGATAATTCCCGGGTTCAAGGACGCGCACACGCACTCGGCTATGACGTTCCTGCGCTCGCTCGCGGACGATTTGCCGCTCAACGACTGGCTGTATAATCAGGTGTTCCCGCGCGAAGCTAAGCTCACCGAGGAGACCGTGTACGTGTACACTCAGCTCGCCAATATGGAGTATCTGACGAGCGGCATTACTTCATCGTTCGATATGTATATGAAGCTGCCCGCTTACGTCAAGGCTTGTAACGATATGGGCTACCGGAGCGTGCTTTGCGGCTCTATCAACGACTTCGGCGGCACCGTCGAGGGCATCGAGGAGGAGTTCAACACCTACAACAACAGCGGCGAGCTGATATCGTATCAACTTGGCTTCCACGCAGAGTACACCACAAAGCGTGAAACTCTTGAGGGGCTAGCGGCGCTGTCGCAGAAGCTCAAAGCGCCGCTATACGCTCACAACAGCGAGACGAAAGCGGAGGTCGAAGGCTGCCGCGAACGTTACGGGATAACACCGACGCAGCTGTTTGACAAGCTGGGGATGTTCGAGTACGGCGGCGGCGGCTTCCACTGCGTGTGGTTCGACGAGCGCGACATGGAGATATTCGCCGACAAGGGTTTATGGATGGTGACCAATCCCGCGTCAAACCTCAAGCTTGCGAGCGGTATCGCGCCGATATGCGAAATGCGCCGTCACGGAATGAAGAATTTCGCGATCGGCACGGACGGCGCGGCTTCCAACAACTGCCTTGATATGTTCCGCGAGATGTTCCTTGTTGCGGGCTTGCAGAAGGTTCGCGAGGAGGACGCTGCGGCGTGCCCCGCGTTCGAGGTGCTGGAGATGGCGACCAAGGGCGGCGCTCTGGCTATGGGGCTGACGGACTGCGACATCCTCGCGGTTGGCAAGCGCGCCGACTTCGCCGTTATCGATCTGAAGCAGCCGAATATGCAGCCGCTTCACAATATCGCAAAAAATCTCGTTTACTCGGGCAGCAAACAGAACGTGTCAATGACGGTGGTCAACGGGCAAATCCTGTACGAGAACGGCGAGTTCCCGACGGTGGACAAGGAGAAGATATACGCGGACGCTAATCGCTTGAAGTCGGTTTTCGGACTTTAAGCAATTTCAGTGTACTGCTGCTTTAAATCAATAAACCGGAATGTCGTTTTCTCGCGCTTCGTTGCTGCTTCGTTCGGCTTTTGGGGAAACTGCACAAGCATTCCGTTTGCATTCGGAAGCTGCGCGTCTAATGCCGATTCTGAACGCAACAGCACACCACGGAACTGCAAAAAAACTATGATCTGAAAAGAGGGGAAGGGAAAGGCGGTGAAGCCGCACTTCTTCTCTTTCTTTATGTGATATTATTAAAAAACAAAAGGGGAACGTAATATGCCGTTTTTACCGATAAGCCGCGAGGATATGAACGAACGCGGAATTGAACAGCTCGATTTTATCTGCGTGACGGGCGACGCTTATATCGACCACCCGACTTTCGGGATAGCGATAATCTCGCGAATGATAGAGGCGGCGGGGTTCTCGGTGGGAATTATTGCTCAGCCCATGAGCGACGCGGATTTCACGAAGCTTGGCAAGCCGCGGCACTGCTTTATGGTGACGGGCGGGAATATCGACAGCATGGTAGCGAACTACACCGTCGCGCTGAAAAAGCGCAACGACGACGCGTATTCTCCCGGCGGACGAGCGTCGTCTGCGGGACGCGGCAGCAGACGACCCGACAGGGCGGTGACGGTGTATTGTCGGGCGCTGAAAAGGCTGTACCCCGATACGGAGATTGAGATCGGAGGTCTGGAGGCGAGCCTGCGGCGGTTTGCGCACTACGACTACTGGAGCGACAGCGTTATGCCGTCCATTCTGGTGGACAGCGGCGCGGACTTTCTGATGTACGGCATGGGCGAGGTCACTCTCGCGGAAATGCTAAATCGGTTCAAGCAGGGGCAGAGGCTTGCCGATATGCACGATCTGCGCGGGATATGCTACCTGACCAAACCCGAGAACACTCCGCTAGGCGCGGTGCAGTGCGACAGCTATGAGATAGTCCGCGAGAACAAGAAAGCCTACGCGAAGTCCTGCCGCAAGCAGTACGACGAACAGGACGAGGTCTACGGCCGAACGATAGTCCAGCGCCACGGCAATATGATGCTCGTCCAGAACCCTCCGCAACGCTCGGTCACGCAGGCTGAATTCGACTACGCCTACGAGCTGCCTTATATGAGAGCGTATCACCCAGTCTACGAAAAGGACGGCGGAGTGCCCGCGATACAGGAGATCGAGTTCTCGATCACGCATAACCGCGGCTGTTTCGGCTTCTGCAACTTCTGCTCGATAGCGCTCCATCAGGGGCGAAAGGTCGTGACGAGAAGCGAGGATTCGGTGTACAATGAGGCTGTTATGCTCTCCGAAAAGCCGAATTTCAAGGGCTATATCCACGACGTGGGCGGACCCACCGCGAATTTCCGTCACCCGTCCTGCGACAAACAGGAGGAGCACGGGCTGTGCAAGGGCAGAAAGTGCCTTGCGCCCACGCCGTGCAGGAATATCAACGCCGATCATTCGGACTATATCCGCTTGTTAAGGCGGCTGCGTTCGATAAAGCGCGTGAAAAAGGTGTTTATCCGTTCGGGGATACGGTTCGACTATATGCTCCTCGAGAAAAACAACGCGTTCCTGGACGAGCTTGTTGCGAACCACGTCAGTGGTCAGCTCAAGGTCGCTCCGGAGCACGCCAGCAACAAGGTTCTTGACAAAATGGGCAAGCCGCATATCGAGGTATACGAGGAGTTTGAGCGGCGGTTCTACGCGTCGACGAAAAAGTGCGGCAAGGAGCAGTATCTGGTGCCGTATCTGATGAGCTCTCACCCGGGCTGTACGCTCGCAGACGCTATCGAGCTGGCGGTGTTCGAGAAGCGGCACAATATCCGTCCCGAGCAGGTGCAGGACTTTTACCCGACCCCCGGCACGATCTCCACAGCGATGTTCCATACGGGGCTCGACCCGTACACGATGGAGCCCGTATTTGTGCCGAGGACTGCCGAGGAAAAAGCTATGCAGCGCGCTTTGTTACAGTACTTCAAGCCGCAGAACCGCGATCTGGTCGAAAAGGCGCTGCGTATCGCCAAGCGTACAGACCTTATCGGTTACGGCAAGGACTGCCTGATAGCGCCGTCCAATAAGGCACAATCTGTCAAAACACAACGTGCCAAGACACAATGTATCGAACCGCAGAGCGCGGGGAGCAACAGACGGCGCGGCAAGCCAAAAAAAGGGAGAAAAAGATGAAAATTTTAGTTACGGGCGGTACGATTTTCGTTAGCCGCTTTACAGCGGAATATTTCGCGGCAAAGGGTCACGAGGTGTTTGTCCTCAACCGCGGCACACGTCCGCAGTCGGACGGGGTAACGCTTATCAAGGCGGACAGGCACGCGCTCGGCGATACGCTTAAAGGGTACAGCTTTGACGCGGTGATAGATGTGTGCGCGTACAATGAGACCGATATCCGGAATCTGCTGGACAGTCTCGGGGAATTCGGGAGCTATATCATGATAAGCTCCTCGGCAGTTTATCCCGAGACATTGCCGAAACCGTTCAACGAGAGCCAAGAGATCGGCGCGAACGGTATCTGGGGCAAGTACGGCACGGACAAGATAGCCGCCGAGAGGGCGCTTACGGAGCGCGTTCCCGATGCGTACATACTGCGTCCGCCGTATCTCTGCGGACGTATGAACAATCTGTATCGGGAAGCGTTTGTGTTCGAGTGCGCGGAGAGGTCGCTTCCGTTCTATCTGCCTAATGACGGTGGATTGCCGCTACAATTTTTCGACGTCGAGGACTTGTGCAGATTTGTCGAGGTAATGCTTGAGAAAAAGCCCGCGCAGCGTATCTTTAATGTCGGCTATCCCGAGAGCATGACCGCGCATAATTGGGTGAGGCGCTGTTATGCCGTATTGGAGCGCCGCCCCGTGTTCGTGTACGTTGACGGCGCAATACCGCAGCGAAGCTATTTCCCGTTCTACGACTACGATTACAAACTGGACGTTTCGGCTATGACGGAGCTTATGCCGACCCTCAAGCCGCTTGACGAGAGCCTTCGACAGTCGTATGAGTGGTATGCCGAAAACAGAGAGCTGATAACGCGAAAACCGCTGCTCGACTATATCTCGGAGAATTTGTAGTTGTGCAATGTGCATAATATTCAACCGTTAATTTCTATGCGGCGCGATTAAAAACACGTTTTTTCACATAATGTATTGTAGTTGTGCGAAAAAAGGTGTATAATGTCATTTGAAAAAAATTTATGTGTAATGAAAAGAGTGAGCAAAATGAAAAGAGAAGACCTTAGAAACATTGCGATTATAGCCCATGTCGATCACGGAAAGACCACGCTCGTTGACGAAATGCTCAAGCAGGGCGGAGCGTTCCGCGAGAACCAGACAGTCGCGGATCGCGTTATGGACAACAACGACCTCGAGCGCGAACGCGGTATCACGATACTGGCGAAGAACACCTCGTGTATGTACAACGGCGTGAAGATAAACATTGTCGACACCCCCGGACACGCGGATTTTTCGGGCGAGGTGGAGCGTATACTGAAAATGGTAAACGGCGTTCTGCTGCTGGTCGACAGCTTTGAGGGAACTATGCCGCAGACGCGCTTCGTGCTGCAAAAGGCGCTTGAGCTCGGGCACAAGATAATCGTCGTGGTGAACAAGACCGACCGTCCCGACGCGCGCAATCACGAGGTAGTCGACGAGGTTCTGGAGCTGCTGCTCGATCTTGACGCTACCGAGGAGCAGCTTGACAGCCCCGTTGTGTTCTGCTCGGGAAGATTGGGTTGCTCGTCCTACGACCCCGACAATATGGGCACGGACTTCAAGCCGCTGTTCGACAAGATTTTGGAGCACATCGACCCGCCCGAGGGCGACGACGAGGGCGATTTACAGCTTCTGGTATCGTCCATCGACTATAACGACTATGTGGGCAGAATTGCCGTCGGACGTATCGAGCGCGGCGTTATCAAGCAGAACCAGGAGGTCATGGTCTGCGATTACCACAACACGGCGGCGCCGTTCAAGGCAAAGGTCGTATCGCTGTATCAATTCGAGGGATTGAACAAGACCCCGTGCGAGACCGCTTCCGTCGGCGATATCGTGTGCATTTCGGGTATCGAGGGTATCACGATAGGACAGACGATCACCGCCGTTTCCAATCCCGAGCCGCTGCCGTTCGTGAAAATATCCGAACCGACTGTCGAGATGACGTTCTCGGTCAATTCGTCTCCGTTCGCGGGTCGCGAGGGCAAGTTCGTGACATCTCGTCAGATTCGCGAGCGCCTGATAAAAGAGACGTTAAAGGACGTTTCGCTACGCGTTACCGACAGTGACACCACCGACGCTATGAACGTCGCGGGACGCGGCGAAATGCACCTGTCGATACTTATCGAGACTATGCGCCGCGAGGGCTACGAGCTCTCCGTTTCCACTCCGCGCGTGCTGTACAAGGAGATAGACGGGCAGAAGTGCGAGCCCGTGGAGTGCCTTGTTATAGACGTTCCCGAGAGCGCGGTCGGCTCCGTGATGGAGAAGATGGGGCAACGCAAGGGCGAGATGATCGGTATGCACCCGGTAGGCTCGCGCACGCGCCTTGAATATCTTATCCCGTCGCGCGGACTGTTCGGCTACCGCAGCGAGTTCCTTACCGACACAAAGGGCGAGGGAGTTATGAACGCGGTGTTCGACGGTTACAAGCCGTATTTCGGCGATATCCCGCGCAGGACGGTGGGCTCGCTCGTTGCTTGGGAGACAGGCACGGCGGTCACCTACGGTCTGTTCAACGCTCAGGAGCGCGGCACGTTGTTTATCGACGCGGGCGTTCCCGTGTACGAGGGAATGATCGTCGGCGTTTCTCCGAAAGCGGGCGATATCGTGGTAAACGTCTGCAAGAAGAAGCACCTCACCAACACGCGCGCTTCCGGCTCCGACGACGCCCTGAAGCTTATCCCGTACAAGCAGATGAGCCTGGAGGAAAGCCTCGAGTTCATTCAGGACGATGAGCTTGTCGAGGTAACTCCGAAAAATATTCGTATCAGGAAGACCATTCTGGAGCGCGATCTGCGGCTTAAGGCGGAGGCTAAGCTGAAGAAGTAAAGGAGAACCTATATGATTTGCAGTAAGTGCGGAGAAGAACTTCCCGATAATTCCCTGTTTTGCTTGGAGTGCGGCGCATAAAATGGAGGGTATTTAAATGGCTGTTTCATTGAAAAAACCACATGAGGAACATAAGGTTGATCTGTCAAACCCGTCTATACCCGACAACCTGCCCGAGTGTACTCCTGTTCATCTGCTTGATGAGGAGGAAACAAAACGGTCACGCTCTGTGCAGCAAAAAAAGGTTGATCGGTCAAAACCGTCTATACTCGGCAATCTGCCCGAGTGTACTCCCGTTCATTTGCTTGATGAGGATGAAACAAAACCATTACGCTCTGCGCAACAAAATTCGGATAAAGCCGCGACGGCGAAAGCTTCAAAAAATCTTCTCGTGATCATTATTGTGCTGATGGTCGTGATTGTCGGGTTGTTCGCTGCCGTGATTGTTTTGCTGGAGAGCAAAGGCACGGTGGATAATTCCGATTCCGCGAACGGGAGCGTCAGCGAAACATCGGACATCTTCGAGCCGGAGCAGAGTAGCACAAGCACGAGCGACGAACAGCAAAGCACCACAAGTACGCAGTCATATTTGGAGCCAAGCGCCCCAGGGCTTCCGGTTTACGGGTCTATGGGTTCGGTGACGATTTTGGGGGTTGAGTATGATATTGCTACTACGACGAAACTGGATTTGACTCAAAGCGATATAACGGACGATGTGCTAAAAAATATAGTAAAACAGATAGCGCAGCTTACAAATTTGACCGCATTGCTGTTGGGTAGCAATCAAATCAGCGATATAGCGCCGCTATACGGATTAACAAATTTGATCACCTTGGATCTGGACTATAATCAAATCAGCGATATAACGCCGCTGTTCGGACTAACAAATTTATCCACATTGGATTTGGGTCGCAATCAGGTCAGCGATATAATGTCGTTATCCGGATTAACAAATTTAACCATATTGGATTTGGG
>CAMWVP010000114.1 GCA_947177735.1 uncultured Clostridia bacterium | reverse complement strand
TAATTACTGAGACCACACCCCTGATCTCAAATAAAAAATTGCAGGGGGCGGAAATATGGGTTAGCACGGAGTCGTGATAGGAAGAACAATGGAAAGCATACGGCTTACCTCCTGAGCTTGCAAGGAAGCTGAACGGATAACAAGCTACGGCTCGTACAGCAAAAATGGCAGGGGCCTTTAAACCCTCGTAGCACGAGTCGTGTACACAAATAATACGGTGCGTACAGCAGCAGAGGAACCGCAAATGATACCGAAACGGTGCTTTTTCGGAATTATCCGAGAAATCATTTGCGGCACCGTGTACGATATTAAGGCGCAAACAGCAGCTGAGGAATGCCTTAAAAGCTATCGTCGCGCCTTGCAATAAATAAGGCACAGGCAGCAGTAAGTTTAAACATCATAACCATAATGATTTAAAATGTGCCTTGCAGATCAATGATCAAACGGCAATTCGGCTCGTGCAGCATTTTGGTGACGCGGGGTGCTCATCGGGCTTTCGCCCTTGGGTCCCGTATGAAAACCGGGCCGAGAAACGGCGCAGACAGCAGTGATTTATGAGTGTCGCGGGTTCGACTCCCGCCGAGGCGTTTGCCTTGTAGCTCAGCCGGTAGAGCATCGCCAAACGCGCCGTGTAATGATGAACACATTATTTCGGCGTTAACCGCATTATTCAGGGGAACGGAGATGGGACAGGAGCTTGCTCTTGTTTACCGCCGTTAAAAAATGCGCCGAGTTTAAGACAGCAACAGCAACAAATAAGATTGGTTACTGCGGGTTCAAATCCCGCCGCTTCGGAGTGATCCGTTGAGGGAAAACGCTGTCTTGCACCCTGCGACATCCTGTCGCTTTAATTTAATATTCAGGTAAGACAGCAACAGCATTCCAAAGACGGCCAATGCGGGTTCGAATCCACGCCTTGCGCTAAGGCAGATGCCTTAAAGGTGCTTGCAGAAAAGCTGTCTTGAAAGGAGAATTGAAATGCTTAATTTTATCAACAACGAAATGAATAAGACCTACACGCTGAACGGCGCGGTGACAAACCGCACCTCGGGCTCGTTCTGCCTTGATCTCTTCTTCCGCGCGGGCGCTATGCGTTCGGCTTCGGAGGAGCAGATCGCGACGGCGGTAGTCCGCGCTTACGCGGAGGATCCCGTAAAGACCCTGAAGATCGTTTTCTTCGCGCGTGACGCGAGAGGCGGTCTCGGCGAGCGCCGTTTCTTCCGCGCGGCTGTAAAGGCGCTGGCGGCTTACGCTCCCGCTGCCGTTGAGAGAAATATCCCTCTGTTCGCGGAGTACGGCAGATACGACGACCTTGTTTCACTGCTCGGCACTCAATGCGAGGGCAAGGCTGTCGAGGTCATCCGAAATCAGCTCACCGCCGACATCTCGGCGATGGAGAACGGCGGTCAGGTGTCGCTGCTCGCAAAGTGGCTGCCCTCCGTCAATACCTCCTCCGCTGCCGCGAGAGCGAACGCGAGAACTCTCGCAAAGCGTCTCGGCTACACGGAGAAGCAGTACCGTCAGACGCTCTCAAAGCTCCGCAGGTACTCGGACATTCTCGAGAACCGTCTGCGCGAGCGCGACTATACGTTCGACTACAGCAAGCAGCCCTCCTGCGCGATGTTCAAGTACAGACAGGCATTCCTGCGCAACGACAACGAGCGCTACACCGAGTACCTGAACGCCGTAAACCGCGGCGAGGCGAAGCTCAACGCGGGCGCGCTGTACCCCTACGACATTGTACGCGCGTGTCTTTTCGCGGAGATCTCCGAGCAGGAGAAGCTGGTGCTCGACACCACATGGAGAAATCTCCCCGTTTACGGCGAGGGCGGCAACGCTATCGCGGTGGTGGACGGCTCGGGCTCTATGACATGGTCTCCCCGCGGCGGCGTAAGACCCATTGACGCGGCGCTGTCGCTGGGCATCTATTTCGCGGAGCACAACAAGGGCGCGTTCGCGAATAACTTCATCACGTTCTCTGAGACTCCCCGACTGGTGGAGATCAAGGGCGCGGATATCGTTGAAAAGACCCGCTTCTGCGCGACGTTCAACGAGGTGGCGAATACCAACCTCGAGGCGACTTTCCGTCTGATACTCTCGGCGGCGGTCAACAACAACGTAGAGCAGAGCGAAATGCCCGAGCGTATGTACATAATTTCCGATATGGAGTTTGACTACTGCGTTGCGGGCGGCAATGACAGAACGCTCTTCGACACAATGAGGGCACTTTACGCCGAGCACGGCTACAAGCTGCCCGAGGTGGTTTTCTGGAATGTCAACGGCTTTCACGAGAACTTCCCCGTGAAGATGAGCGACACGGGCGCGGCGCTGGTTTCGGGCTTCTCTCCCGCTATCTTCGACATGGTCGCGGGCGGCGAGATATCTCCCGAAATAGTAATGAACAGCGTGATCGAGAGCGAGCGCTACGCAGCGGTGAGCTGATAAAAATTCCCCCGAAGTTACTCGGGGGAATTCATTATGGGAATAATTCCTTTTAAAATTTATAATACAAATATGGCTTCGCCGTTGCCTTGTCAAAGGACGTAAGATCAACGTCTTCTCCTATCGGCTCCGCATAGACGATATCGCCGTCGGCAATGATCTGCGCCTCGCCGTCTTCACCCTCAAGTACTATCGCCATATTGTTGCCGACAACGCCATCGGGCAGGTCAATCTCGACTCTTGTCGCTTCCCCGTCGTCGCCGACCTCGTATTCCGTTATCGTACCCGTTATCTCCTCACCGTTCCAGATGAAGCTGAATGTCTTGGCAATACCGTCCATAACCGCGCCGTCGGTCGCCGCGTTGGCGGTCGCGACCGAAGCCGCAGCGGTCGCGGTGATCGCCGCTGCAATAAGCAAAGGCTTAATATTAAAGTGTTTCATGGGTTTTTCCTCCTCAATTCGCGACAAAACGGCGGTCTTGATATTCTCGGCGCTTTTGTCCGCGGTCGTTTCCTCGTCAAAGCATTTTTTCAGCAATTCTTCAAGCATGATCAAAACCCCTTTTCGTCAGATATTCTTTAAGCTTGGTTCGAGTTCGGGAGAGCCCGGAGCGGACAGTGCTTTCGGAAATATTCATTTTCCGCGCTATTTCGGGAGTGCCTTCTCCGTAGAAGTAGTACCTCGCGAATATCTCGCTTTCCTTTTCGGGCAGCGTTGAAAGTCCATTATCAAGACAGCGCAGCATTTCATGCATATCGGCGGCGTCCTCCACCATAAAGCCGCTCGGTATCTCGAGCTCCGAGATATCCTCGCAGGGCGGCTTTGCGGATTTGAAACGATCCTTGACCGCGTTCCTCGCCGCTGCCGAAAGGTAGGAGCGGAAACCGATATTCAAGTCAAGGGACCCGCGGTGCTGCCACAGCGAAAAGAACACGTCCGAGCACAGCTCGTCAATGTCCTGCTCGGATAACGTACCGCGCGAGAAATTGCGGATAACGGTGCGGGCGTACCCCGTATAGCAGTCGATGATCTCTTTAAGCGCCGCCGTATCGCCATTTTTCAGCTTTACGGCGAGCTGTTTCTCCTTTGTATGCATGTCAGTCCTCCAAGCGAAATGCTGCGCAGCAATCGTTTTTTGCCCTCTCACCTGTATATACGACGGAAATTTAAAAACGCTGCAAAAAAACGGACGATTTATAAAAATGCGGTGCCGGTTTTTACCCGACACCGCGTACTTATAATCCACTGCGGTAAGAACCGCCGCATTAATCCTCCGCGCCCGGCGTCTCGCCGCATTTGAAGTTCTTCATAAGCGTCATAAGCTTTTCCGACTGTACGGACAACGCGTGACTGGTGCGGGCGCTGTCCGCCGAGGTCTCGCTGTTCGCACGGACTACGCGGTTGATCTGCTCGATGCTCACGGATATGTTATGTATATTCTCCTCCTCCGTCCGCATTGCGGCATTGACGGTTTTCATATCTTCGACCGCCTGAAGCACTATCGCGGTGGACTCGTTGAGCTGCTCGGAGACGGAACCTACTATCTCGGAACCGCGGTCAACGGATTCGAGCGATTTCTCGATAAGCTGCTTGGTTGCCTTTGCAGCCGTATCGGACTTGTTCGCGAGGTTGCGCACCTCGTCCGCTACGACCGCGAAGCCTTTGCCCGCGGGACCCGCCGCAGCCGCCTCGATCTCGGCGTTCAGCGCGAGTATATTGGTCTGGTAGGCGATATCCTCTATCGTCCCGATTATCTTCTCGATGCGCTTTGCGGAGTCGGTTATCTCGTCCATGGCGTCAGCAGCGCTCTGCATTCTCTCGTTGCAGGTCTTGACCTGTTCGCCCGCCTTGACCGCGTTTCTCGCGGCGTTATCGGTGGTTCTGGTGTTCTCGGCGGAGGTCGCGGAAATGCTGTCGAGCGTTTCCAGCAGCCCCGCTACGACGGCAGACTGCTCGGACGCGCCGTCAGCCAGCGACTGAGCACCCTCGGAGACCTGATTGGCTTCCTCTGCGACAAGAGCGGAGGACTTGTTTATCTCGCTGAACGTGTGATTGAGAGACTTTTGTATCTTCTTGAGCGACTTCTCGATAGTGCAGAAATCGCCGTCATACATTATCTGCGGCACCGCGAGCATATTGCCTTGTGACATTTCGTGAAGAACCTCGTCGATATCGCGGATATAAGACTTCAGCGACGAGAGCGTTCCGCCGAACTCGTAAGCGAGCACACCGATCTCGTCGGAGCGCTGTACGACTTCGATAGGCGTGTACAAGTCGCCGCGCGCCATAAGCACCATACGCCTGGACATCTTGGTTATCGGCTTCGTCATTCTGACCGCGTACACGGACACCGCGGCGATACCGCCAACGAGGAAAACCACCGAGCATATAACGAGCGCCATTATGATAAGCCCTACCGCCGACATCATCTCGGATTCGGGAGCGGTAACGCCGTATGCCCAGCCGTCCGAACCCGCGACTGTGCCGTAAGCGCATATGTTGCGGACGCCGTTGTAACGGAACATATCAACGCCCGTCTCGCCGCTCGTCATCTTGCGGAGCATATCGGCTTCCGGCTGATAAGCGCTGTCGCTCTCGGACATACGTATGTAATTGATCTGCGAATTTACCACCGACTGATCGGCATTGGCGATCATTTTGCCGTCTTTGTCGATAAGGAAAATATTTCCCGTAGTACCGATATGCTTATCGGCGATGAGGTCGCTAAAATAGGTGCTTTCAATAGTCAACAGGAACGCGCCCGACTTGCAGGGAACGGCAACAACGAACCGCATCTGACCGTTGAAGTCAACAGTCGAAGAAATCTCCGGACCCTGATTTTCATCGGTGCCGTTTATAACCTTAAGTACACAGTCCAGATTCAGCACGCTATCGTCGAAAATATCATATGAGGTACGCAGATCGCCGCCCCTCATGACCAATCCGCACTCGCGGAAGATCGTTCCCTCAAGCATTCTGTCGGCGTACTTAAGACCATTGTTGATACCGAGCGCTGCCGTTCTGTCATACTCCGCAGCGGGCTTGAGCGCATCCTCCTTGACCTGCTCGAGAGCGACAGAAAACGTATGATCGGAGAATTGCCGAATCGTTACCAGATCGGAGTTTACGGTGTTTTGTATTCCCCTGTACCCCGAGACGATACCCGCCGACACCGTGCCGATGATGAGAAGCGTGAGCACGAGACTTACGATCATTATCATCTGCGTCCTTATTGAGGTTTTCTGGCGGTTGTATTTCTGATTTGCCATATGATCAACTCCTTATTTTAGGGAAATGCTGATTTATTCCGTTTTTCATCTTGTTGGGCACTGTTTTATCGGTGGTTCCTTAGAGATATTCTCTATAAGAAATTATAGCATTTCAAGCAATTTTTTGCAATATAAATACTCGATTTTTGTTAAAAGTGTACAAACTTTTTTGCGGTATTTTCCGCAATTGACATATGTTTTCAAACTATCTCAGTAATCATAAAGTAAATTTAAATACGGAAGAGGCCGCGCAGGTAGCTGCGCAGCCTCTTCAAAATGCTTGGAAGATTTACATTAGAGTGTGCTATTACTTTTTCTTTTTAATTGCGATGACCGCGCTGAGCGCCATAACTATCGGGAGCGCGGAGATGGCTATACCCGTTTCGGGATTGCTGTTGGAGACGTCGGGAGTTTCGGGCACGGAGGTTCCGCTTTCGGCGGAATTGCCGATATCGAGATCGTCGGGCGAGATAACATACGTACTGAAATGTGTCGTTTCAAACGTTACCATACCGTTTGAAACGGTAGCTTCAACCTTCGTGTATCTGCCATTGATGAAGTGGTAGACCTTTAACAGATTTTCGCTTACATTTTTGAATTTCGGCGGTACGGGAACGGATACGGTCACAGACGCGCCGTCCTTGGGCTGAACGGACGAGCCGTTAAGCGTAAACGTGATATCGAGCGCGAACAAATTTTCGCCGTCAATGGAATCATCCTTTTTAACGGTGAGCGTGGTGCCCGCCTCAAACGCAGTCTCGGGCGCGTAGACCTTTATCTCGGAGATGACTTGCGCTGTCTCCTCGTCAAGCGTTTCGTCAACAACGGGAGACGGAACGAACTCGACCGTACCCGCGGGAGTGCTGCTTGTATCTTCGGGCTCGGACGACGCGTCCGACGTATCGGGGGTTGACGGAGAGTCGCTTGTGTCGGGCTCGCTTGTGTCGGGGAGCGGCTCGATCGGTTTGTCGGCGTCGGGCTCGGGATCGACGGGGATAGTTCCGTTTCCGTTTGCGTCATAGCTCAAAAGAACGTTGTCGGAGCTGTCCAGAACGTCAAGCTGTACGACCCTCATTTTCGCTTTGTTGAAGCCCCATTCCTGAACGGCGAACATCATATGTTCGATCTCCTGCGTATCGCCGTTCGCGAGCGGATTATCAAACACCTTTGAAGTGATCTTATATGTATAGTCGCCGACCTTTTCGGACACGATATCTTTTTCGGTAGCCTGTGTATCGATACCGAGAGCGTCGTCCTTTACTCCCCACCATTCATGTCCCTGCCAGAAATATTTATCCCACAGTTGTTTGTCCACTTGAATATCTTCGTTCAATATTAACAGCGCGAGAGCACCGGCACATTGACCGTCGAAAATATCCCTGTCCTCTTCCACAACCGTAAGGGTGGCGGACAGCTTTGCAATCTTGGAGTAGTCAATATCAAATTTGACCTCGGGATTTTGTTCAAATAATTTCCTTGTTTCGTAGCCGAGAACATACCAGTGCTCCGAATTGGTTTCTATCAACGTAGCGGCAGGATCTTTGACCGTCTCCAATGCTCCGGTGGCGGCGGTATTATCCGTGTTGGTCTTTCCGTCGCCGTCAAAGCTGATAAGGACGTTGTCGGAGCTGTCCATAACGTCAACATTTGTAATGCGGATACGTTCTTCGCTACCGGACCAATCTATAAACCACAGCTGCATATTGTTAATGCTTTGGGCATCGCCGTTAGCAAGAGGATTGGCAAACACCTCGGAGGTGACCTTGTACGTATAATCTCCTACCTTTTCGGCGGAAAGAGAGTCGGAGCCGCTTGCCGTGTCAAGTCCGAGCTCTTCGTCGGTCAATCCCCAATAGCCCTGAAACTGTGCGCCGTATTTTTCTCTTAAAGGGTGTGTTTTTTCCTTTGGAATTTTATTGCCGTTTTCATCAAGCAAAAACTCGCCGGTCTCATAATCGGTTTTATAAACTATATCGCCGTTCTCGTCCGTCTCGTATACGGTGTCTCCGTTTTCATCGGTCTCATACTCCGGGAAATCGTCGCTATCCGCAAGCATGACAAGTGTGCCGCCGACACGGCCGCTCCATTGATCGCGGTCTTCTTCCGCAACCGTAAAGGTAACGGAAAATTTGGAGACCTTCGAATAATCGATATTATAATTGATGTTGAGAGAGCCTGAAGAATTGTAAATAGTTAAAAACCAAAGGCTCTCAGCGCTGGAAAGCCCCGGTCCGGGATTTTCGGACGGCACAAGCGTAGCAGCGCTTGATGTTACCGCCACACCGGACGCGGTGACAAGCACCATTGCCGCCGCCAGAAAGGAAGCGACTGTTTTTTTAATGTTCATAATTGACCTCCATTTTTAATAAAAGTTATCTCTATCACGATAATATTATATCATAATAAATATGGTTTGTCAAGTGTATAAGCGTAATTTATTAACACAATATCGTTTATAATATGTAACAAAGGGGGCTTGACATTATGAATGTTGCACAAAGACTTATATTCCTGCGCGAGAAACGTGGGATAACCACAAACAAGCTTGCCAACCTCGCGGGAATTTCGCAAAGCCATCTGCGCGAGATAGAACTCGGACAGCGCAACCCTACCGTAGAAACGCTTTCTTTTTTCTGCGATGCTCTGGGAGTAACACTCGAGGAGTTCTTTCATGAGAACGACGATATCAACCCGTTTCTGGAAAGTGCTGTCAAGCGCCTGTCGGACGACCAGCAAGCCGCGCTTGCCGACTTTATCAATAAAATAACGTAAAAACAGAGAGTCTTGCGGTGAGCAAGGCTCCCGGACTGTATAAAAACCCCATTTCCGGTGAGGAAGTGGGGTTTTTATACAGCCTGAGGCTGCACAGGTATCTGCGCAGCCTCTTCAAAAAACTTGGAAAATTTACGTCGGAGCATGCTTAACATTACTTTTTCTTTTTTATTACTATGACCGCGCTGAGCGCTGCGGCTATCGGGAAAAACGAAAGCGCTATGCCGGTCGAGGGGTTGCTGTCCGCAACGGGCTCGCTTGCGGAGGTCGAGGGGGCGCCGCTTGCGGGCTCTACATAGCCGCCTGTCGAGATTGCGGGCTCGCTTATTTCGGGA
This sequence comes from uncultured Clostridia bacterium, assembly GCA_947177735.1. Classification (GTDB taxonomy): domain Bacteria; phylum Bacillota; class Clostridia; order Oscillospirales; family Ruminococcaceae; genus CAG-115. The sequence continues at coordinate 1,376 of CAMWVP010000114.1, read as the reverse complement.
GCGGAAACCGTTTCATTTGAATATGTGACAAGCAGGGTATCTCTGTCCGTGTAAAAGTAGTACAGACCATCATCCGCAGTGCGGCACTCTTTCGCCGAAATAATATCGGATATCTGTTTCATGCTCCGGTCGATAAGATAGCCCTTGCCGTTTGAAACCACGGGGGCATAGTCGCCGATAAATTCGCTCGCATCGTCAAAGAACGCAAGCTCTTTTCCGTTGCTGTCAATATAGCCCCACTTGCCGTCAAAATCCTCAACAAGGTATATTTCACCGTCAAATGTACCCATAGACTTGTAAGTCTTTGAAATCGGCTTGGAGGTATCCGTAAGATCAACAAGCGCATACGCTCCGTCCTCAACATTGCCCTTGTTTTCCTCTTTGTTGAAATATCCTACGGATTTTGTTCCGTAAAGCTTGCCTTCAAGACCGGCAAACCCCATTCCGTTGACGGAATAATCCTTGTCAAAATTATACAGCTTTCCGTCCTCCGCGGAATAAACATACGACATATATCTCACAACCGGTAAATCGACCGTCCATGACGCAAAGTTTGAGCCTGCACGGAGTTCGGCTTCATTTATTATCTGATAATCTTGGGAGTAAACAAGCTCGTGCGCGCCCTCTTTCTTTACGCCGTATACCTTTAACCACTGATCGGTATAGTTTTTTTCGACGCTTAAAACATACGCTATATATTTACCCGTCACAAAATCGGTGCAAACCGACCAACTGCTCCACCACGTATCTTCTTCGTTCTCGGCAAACACTATCGTATTCTCCGTTTTATTGCCACTCGAATCGTATACCGCATATCTAAGCGACGTTTTACCGTATTCTGCGGCAAAGGTATACCCGTCGGGGAGAGTGCTGCGCTTCATACTGCCTTCTTCAATGCTGTAAGCCGTGGTCATTTTGTTGTTATCCTTATCGAGCTTTACAACAAACGCTTCTTCCGGGTAGTGGAATTGCATATATCTGCCTTCGCCTCGGAAACCGTAGCCGGCAGAAAAACTCGGAACAACATCGGTCATATCAAAATCGGTCTCCACATCGGAATACGCGAATTTGCCGGTTTCGCGCCATTTTTCCAAATCAATGCGTATTATACCGTCAACGTCGTTTTCCACATTCGGATCATCCGCATTGTTATAACCGTAGATCTCGTTTCCGAAATTGAAAAAATCATCTGCGCCGTCAATATCGCTAAGGTTTACCGAGAGCAGCTTCTTCACCGCCGCGGTTTTGTCGTCGGCGCTTGCCGTAACCGCCAAAAGCGAACCGAGCATAAGCGCGGCGGTAACTCCGCATAATATCTTTCTAAATTTCATGAACTTCCTCCGTTTAGTATTTAGTTAAATGAAATATCATTTACA
>CAMWVP010000113.1 GCA_947177735.1 uncultured Clostridia bacterium | reverse complement strand
GGTTTTCGTGCAGAGCCGCCCGAATATCCCCTGTGCGCGCGCCCAAGTTTCCTTGCTTTTCAGAGACCACGTTGTCCGATATCCGAACATGTCGCCGTAGCCCGGCTTCGTCAGCCAAATCATCAGCCCAAGCCCCAACATAGTCAGCGGCAGCAGCATGTCGACAACGGCTATGATCACGTTATCACCCATTGCCGTCACCGTCCTTATCGCCGTGCTTCTTGCGATACTTCACGCACTCGGTAAGCAGATACTCGATCTGTCCGTTGACCGAGCGGAAGTCGTCCTCAGCCCACTTCATAAGCTCCGCGTACAGCGACGACGAAAGCCGAAGCGGTATCTGCTTTTTGGTATTCTTCTTTTCCTCGTCGCTCAAATATGATTCACCCCTTATTGAACCGCCTTATCGGGCAGCTTTTTCGCCAGCATTACCGTTCCGAAAACCACCGCCGCGGCGAACACGGTCATTATCGCATGAGTTGCGGGAATGCTCGTGATCACGCCCGTCTGATACATTGCCGCGGGGGCGTCCAGCAGCGCGTGAAGCGCCACCGCCGTCGGATACAGCCAAACCTTGCCGCGCTGCGATACCGCCTTGTACACGACTACCGACATACACACATGGAACGTCATTGCGACAATGCGTTCGTACAGCGCCTGTACTGTGGTCACAACGCCGATATCGGCTATGCTCTCAAGCTGGAGCCGCAGCGTTTCGGCAAGCTCTGCGTTCCCGTTTGTGCTCATCTGTATGAATTGCTCCGTACCGACAGCGTTCACCGCAAGCGCAGAGAACGCAAACGATATAAAGTTTATTCCTAGGAGAAGTATTGCCTCAAAGCCGCCGTGACCGATGCCCATATAAACGGCGTTTTTGGTCGAGTAATGCTTTCTCATAAGCGTCTTGTACGCGACGAACCGCCCCGTTTCCTCGAAAATACCCGCCGCCAGAGCGCCGTAAACACAGGTCAGCAAAACATTGCCCTGCACCAGCGGCATCATCACGAGATGCAGCAGCCGCTCGAGTATCATCGCGAACACAATGAACGTCCCGGCGCCGATAAACACGCCCGGCAGCCATGTTTCGCGGTTCTTCAACTTAAAGATTACCGCCGCCGCCAAAGGGATAATTAAAGCCAGTAAACCACCAACAAACAATGATACAATAGTTGACGAAGTAAACATACAGCCACCCCCAATACCACACACTAAACATCGGTCAATAGATAGAACCGCTGTTGACGATAGGCTGAGCGTCCTTGTTGCCGCAGAGAACTACCAGCAGATTGGAGACCATCTGCGCCTTGCGTTCCTCGTCAAGCTCGCAGATATTGCTTTCGTTGAGCTTCTTGAGCGCCATCTCGACCATTCCCACAGCGCCGTCGACTATCTTCTGACGAGCCTCGATTATCGCGGTCGCCTGCTGTCTCTGGAGCATTGCCGCGGCGATCTCCTGAGCGTAAGCCAGATGAGCGATACGCGCCTCGATTATCTCCAGACCCGCGATCTGTACACGCTCCTGGAGCAGCTCCTTAAGGCGCTCCGAGACCTCGGTGGACGAGCCGCGCAGAGTTTTCTCGTCGCTGTCCGTGCTGTCGTAGGGGTAACATCTCGCAACGTCGCGCAGCGTGGTGTCCGCCTGTATCGACAAAAACGCGCCGTAATTCTGCACGTTGAACACCGCCTTAGCCGTATTCACAACGCGCCATGTAACCACGATACCCACCTCTATCGGGTTGCCCGAGAGATCGTTTATTTTCTGCTTTTCGTTATTGTGGGTCATCGTTTTCAGCGAGAGCTTTCCACCGCCGACGGGAGTGCTGAACGGGTTGATGAAGAAGAAGCCCTCCTTTTTCAGCGTGCCGACATACTTGCCGAACAGAGTCAGCACAAGCGCTTCGTTCGGGCGCATTACCTTCAACCCGATAAGCGGGAACCACCCGATAGCCAGCCATATGATACCGATTATCAGCGCCGCCGCGGGAGCCTCGTCCGTGGATTTGGTCGCGCCCCATATGATCAGCGCCAGCGCCCCGAGCATAAGTAAAAGCGTAACAAACAGCACAGCCCAGCCGCTCGCGGGGTGAAGCTCCTTTTCCTCGTAGGTATAAGTCTTTTCAGCGTTCTTCTCCATAAAAACACACCCTTTCATTTTCTGTTGATATCATTTTGATATCTTAATGAGATTATAACATATATATCAAATTTTGTCAAGGGGGTACGGAAATATTTTTTGACCTATTGCAATTCTCAGAGAATTATGGTATAATAATATCAGAATAAATATAGGAGGTGTTTTTATGATCATCAAATCTTCAACGACATTAAGGAACGATTACCCGTCAATATCCAATCTCGCTCATGAAAAGCAGGAGCCTATCTACATCACCAAAAACGGCGAGGGCGATCTGGTGCTAATGAGTATCGAGGCGTTCGAGCGCCGCGAGGAGCTTGTGCGTCTGAAGGCAGCGCTTGACGAAGCGGAACGGGAATATCAAGCCGGAGCGCCGACGTATACGATAGAGGAAGTCTGGGACGAGTTGGAGAAGATATATAATGATAAAGCTTGAAATTCTTCGAACCGCCAAGGCGGACCTAAAAAATATTGCTTACAAGCACAGCTTGTTGTCGGGTGTAAATTCCGCGAGAAAAATAACCGATAAAATACGGAAAAACCTGGAACTTTTGAAACGCAACCCTTACCTCGGAAGAATATGTGATGAGCCGCCACTTGCAGACGAAGGTTACAGGCGCTTGATTTGCGAAAATTATCTGTGCTTATATAAAGTAAAAAATAACTGTGTCATGGTATATCGTATAGTTGACGGCAGAACCGACTACCCGAAATTGTTTGAGACAAAATAGACTTGTCGAAAGACTAAAAGCTATCGCACGAAAATGCCCCCTCTGAGAAGAGACTCGAAGGGGGTAGCGCTTTTTTCTTGCTACGTTCTTGCTTTATTCGGTTTATACTCAACCGTTACGCAAATCTCCGATTGCGTCCTGCCAATCGATAAAAAGATTGTACCGCTCTGTCGTGAATTTCAACACGCAGTAATTGGGGTCGTCACAGCCGCTGAAATGATTTTTCAGCCCGTCGTACCACATTTCCTTTTTTACGTCAGGGGCTGTTATCTGTTCGATAGTACCCGTCAGCGCAATATGGTACTCCGACGAGTTGATGCATACGCTTGCTTTGTTGCAGTGGTTTATTATGTCCGCTTTTGCGCCTGTTCCGGTGCAGAACGTCAGCCACCGTATACCCTCCGACTTTGAGATCGAGATAGTCGTGGTATGCGGATAGCCGTCCGGATCCACAAAAGCAAGGGTGCAGAAATTCTGCGAACCGCACGCTCTCCCCGAAATAATTTCTCCTGCTCTTTCGATGATTTTTTCATTCATTTTACATCATTCCTCCGTTATTTTTTGAGCATACTGCCCCGTCCGATTATACTACGGGAAGCGATCTTTGTCTTGTAAAAAACCGACATTAATGCAATTTATTCGGGGCGCTTATAAAAAAACGGGAGCCGCAAAGCTCCCGTTTTTGTTATTATTTTGTGATCATCTCGGAAATAAGCGCCTTGAGCCGCTCGACCGCGCTCTCGGGCTTGAGCTTCTCGGAGAGGGTCTTGTCGCGGCTTGACAGCTCGAATATCCCCTCGTCGAGATTTCTCGGGCTTACGACAACGCGCAGCGGAACTCCGAGCAAATCCGCGTCGGAGAACATAACGCCCGCGCGGACGTTTCTGTCGTCGTAGATCACCTCGACGCCCGCGGCTTGCAGATCGTCATAGAGCTTGTCCGCGGCAGCCTTTACGCGCTCATCATCGGCTCTGACGGCGCAGAGGTGAACCTGCCACGGCGCTATAGCCATAGGCCAGATAGGCCCGTAATCGTCGTGAGAAGCCTCGCAGACGGACGCTGCAAGTCTGCCCACGCCGATCCCGTAGCAGCCCATTATCGGGGTCTGCTCCTTGCCGTCCTTGTCGAGGAACGTCATTCCCATTGACTTTGAGTACTTCGTGCCGAGTTGGAAGATATTGCCGACCTCAATACCGCGCGAAATGCCGACGGTCTTTTCGCCGCACTCGGGGCAAACGCCGCCGTCGATTATCTTAGCGAAGTCGCGGTACTCGACGTTCGGGCAGTCGCGCTCCATATCCAGACCGGTCATGTGATAATCCACCTTGTTAGCGCCGCAAACGAGGTTGTTCGCTCCCTTGAGCGAGCTGTCGAACAGCACGGTATGCTCGCCGTTTACGGTAAGGTTCACGGGACCGATAAAGCCCGCCTTCAAGCCGCATTCGTCGTCGATAACAGCGGGGTGGATATCGCAGCCGAGGTAGTTTGTGAGCTTTGTCTCGTTCACGTCCAGATCGCCGCGCAGGAATACCACTACAAAGCTGTCGTCGGTGTTTTTCTGGTAAATAACGGCTTTCAGCGACTTTTCAACGGGCGCTTTCAGGAAATTGCAGACCTCCTCGATAGTGTGACAATCGGGGGTATTCACCTCGGTGAGCGCCTCGGAAATGTCGTCGCGGACGTTCGTTATGATCGACGGCGCTGCCTCGACATTCGCGGTGTAGCCGCAGTGCTTGCATATCGCGATACTGTCCTCACCGATAGGCGTGAGCAACATAAACTCGTGCGATACGGAGCCGCCCATCATTCCGCTGTCGGATTTTACCGAGATAACATTCGGCGCACCGCAGCGTCTGTACACGTTCTCGTAAGCCTTGTGAGCGCGCTTGTAGTACTCCTCCAAGTCCTCTTGTGAAGTGTGGAACGAATACGCGTCCTTCATGGTGAACTCGCGCACGCGGATAAGACCGCCGCGCGGACGAGCCTCGTCACGGAACTTGGTCTGTATCTGATAGATCATAAACGGATACTTGGTGTAGGTGTTGGCGTACTCGCGGACGAGCTGCACCGCCGCCTCCTCATGGGTCATACCGAGGACGAGGGGCTGCCTGCCGCGGTCGGTGAACCGCACCATTTCGCTGCCGATAGAAGTGTAGCGTCCGCTCTCCTCCCAAAGGCTCGCGGGCATAACGACGGGGAACATTACCTCCTGTCCGTCGATAGCGTCCATTTCCTCGCGGATTATCTGCTCAATCTTGCGGGTAACGCGCTTGAGCGGCGGGTAATTCGAGAAAATTCCGTTCGCCACATACTTGATATACCCTCCGCGAACCATCAGCGCGTGGCTGTCGATCTGGCAGTCGGACGGGCGCTCTTTAAATCTGTCGCCGATAAGCTTGTCTAATTTCATATTTAGTCCTCCTTTATTTTACCGTTATGACACGGTGAAAGTCTAAAAATCAATCTAAAGAAATCAAACCGACCCCGTTAATATTTCGGGAAGTTATATATAATTTACTCCCTTCAATATAAGCGTTACCGCTAAGACTTAACGGAGTTTTGATCTCTTTTCTTTTTTCCAACGTATCCGTATCCCATAAAGCGATCTCACCGCAGGGATAAGAAACCGTCACTAACATATCGCCGTATGTTCCGGCGCAGTCAAACATTTTCTTATGTGCATTTTTGGCGGTTCCGATCAGTTCAAAGTTCGTCGGGTCTATCTTAAAAAGCTTTTTATCCTGACAGGCGGCATATAATATTGTACCGTCTACATACAGACTTCTGATATTTTGCTTGCTTAAGATCAGCTTTTTATTGATCGACATCGTATCTCTGCACAATGCAAGCAATTGTCCGTCTACCGTTCCGCACAATAAATAATTATTGTGTATTTTTAAGCTCCACATACTGGAATAGGAGACCGTATACTCGTTTATGCCGAATGAACATTTATCGACGGTTACGATCTTTCCGTTCCGAACAGAACAATATATCTTCTTTTCATCCGCGGTCATTCCGCAAATATCCGAGCTTAAGTCCTCGCCAATCTTCCATTTGCCGATAACCTCAAAATCCTCTTCATTCAGAATATATAAAGTGCAGAAATCACTTATAAAGATCCGGTTTTCATCGGCGATCAAGATCCTTGCCAATCCGTCTTTTTCAAATATTTCTTTGCTGTATACAATTGTTCCGGATTCTTTGTCAATCTTATAAACCGCTTTTTGGCATATACAATAAATATAACGGTTTTTTACACAAAACCCCGTTACCGCGCTTTCTAACTTTACCAGATGATCCATGTGCCCCTCCGCGAGTTTTATTCTTTGATATATTTAGGTTTACCGTTATGACACGGTGAAAGTCTGAAAATCAGATGAACGATAACCGTCATTTAGCAATTATCCGCATTAAATCTAAACATTTGTATGCAAATAACCATTGTTCCAATTCCGTATCCAATTGGTGCAATATACCATATATTCTCGTTTATAAATACTGCTCCAAAAAATCCGATAAGACACAGAATGCCGCAGAGCAAAGCAGTTAATTTCATAATACGCTTAAGTTTGACATCGCCTTTACCGGACAAACCAATACATAAAAAAGCAAGACCTGTAAAAAATCCCCACGCTAAGTAGTCAATAGCCATTTCTACAGACGGCCAATAACCTATCCGAAAATAGACCGGAACATTAACACCTTCGTTTATAAGCCTTCTCGTAACCGTTATATTTACAATATGAGCCGCTCCGGTCAATGCACATGTGCAAGACATAAATACAAGCATAGCCTTTTTATAAATCGACGTAATCAATAAGAGACTGCTGAGTTCCAATAAAACAAAAAGAACCACAGGTGCACTAAAAATGGTCATTAGTTCCCATACTGTCAATGCCGCTTCCGATTTTGTGATAAGAAATAATCCCACTGACACAAAATATAAAACACAGGTTATGATTCCTGTTACGGATATTCTATTCGTCATAAGTTAACCCCATAAATCCCGATTTACCGTTACGAATTACTTCTTATTGCCCTGCTCTCGAACCTCCAAAAATAAAAAAAGTCCCTTAACTTCAATAGTTAAGGGACGAGTAATTATACCCGCGTTACCACCCAAATTCGAGAGTCGACGTTAACGTCGATCCGCGCAGCTCACCTCTCGTAACGGGAGATACCGTCGCCGCTTAATCAACGCTTTCGCGGCGCGCTCCAAGACGGGTTCGGCATGGGAAAAGAACGGCTCTCAGCGTTACGCCGCCTCTCTGAACAGTTCCCTGTGCTTACTGTTTCTTGTCATAGCTTTACAAATATTCACACTTGTCATTATAGCACAATATCCCCGATTTGTCAACAGGTTTTTTGGGAATTTTCCGCAGAGCCCGCAATTGCCGCGAGCGGTCACATCGTGCGTGTTTTGCACTCGCTCAAATTCTATGATTTAATTCAATATGTGCGGTATTTATCTGAATTTTTCCAGCCTGCAAACTTGTTTTTCATCTATTTCCGCTATTCCGTTTTTATATTCATATCCCATTTTTCTGTAAAATTCCACTGCTGTAATTGAGGCGGGAATTTCAATTCGCTTTGCTCTTAAAAAGTACTCGTCTTGTTCAAGCGTTTCAATTATCTGTCTGCCTATCCCCCTGCCCTGATATTCGGGCAAAACGAAAATCGTAAGCAAAATGCTTTCGGTCAGGCTTCCCCAATATCCCGCAATAGTTCCGCAACCGACAATTCGCAATTCATCACAAGCCACATACATATGACCTTGTTTTGAGCGTTCAATCAGAGCGTCCGCCGAATGTGACAATATAAATGCTTCAATATATTCGTTTGAGTAATCCCGACTGTTGGAAATTCTTAAGGTTTTGGCAATTACCCGTTCCAATTCCGCTGCGTCCTCTTGTTCAAACATTCGTATTTTCACTTTACACAACCTCCGTCGATTATAGTTTGTCAAACAGTATTTCCAAACAAAAACGCCCCTTGCAATACAATACAAGGGACGAGTAATTATACCCGCGTTACCACCCAAATTCGAGAGTCGACGTTAACGTCGATTCGCGCGACTTACAGAACGACATTGCCGCTCACATCTCGTAACGGGAGAAACCGTCGCCGCTTAATCAACGCTTTCGCGGCGCGCTCCAAGACGGGTTTGGCATGGGAAAAGGACGGCTCTCAGCGTTGCGCCGCCTCTCTGAACAGTTCTCCGTGCTTACTGTTTCTTGTCATAGCTTTACAAATATTCACACTTGTCATTATAGCACAATATCCCCGATTTGTCAACAGGTTTTTTGGGAATTTCCCGCAGAGCCCGCAATTGCCCCGAGCGGTCACATCGGAGGCTCGGTGATAACACGACGCCCTTTGCTCTGCGCGTAGTTCACGGTGTACTGCGTGCCGCCCTTTTTCCCGTCATAGACCGCGACAAGCACGTCGCACATATCCACTAGCGCCCGATTGCGCTTATACATACAGTCTCTTGTATAATGCGGCGAGATGGTCATAACCTTGTCGCACTGCGCGAGAATGGCTTGGTAGCGCGCCTTATCTTCGGCGCTCCAGCTGTTTGACTGCTCCGGACAAGGCACCGCCGCGATGAGCTTTACCCCGGAGTGAGCCTTTTTGTGCTCGAGCACCGCCTCGGCAACCCACGTATCCACGCCCAACGCCATACCCGTGTAAAACTCCTCCGCGCCGTCCGCGATGAGCTTTCCGATACGTTCGGAAAGCCGCTCCTTCAAATCCGTACACATAGGGTCATCCTCGCCGAAAAACGGCAATTTCTCGGGACGGTAGCCCGTAAATGAAACTCTGTACATTGCTTTCCCCCGTCAATTATGGCGCTTCCGATAGTCTAGGTAGCTGTCCAGTATCACCGCGGCGGCAGCTTGGTCGAGCAGCTGACGGCGTTTCTTGCCGCGCTTGTTTATCTCGTTCATATAGCCTATCGCGGTGTTGGTGGAGGAGCGCTCGTCCCACATGATCACCTCTACGTCGACAAGCTCCCGCAGCAGCCGCGCGAACTCGTTGCATAGCTGCGAGCGTTCGCCGCGCGTGCCGTTCATATTCAAGGGGTCTCCGACAACGATCATCGCCGCCTTTTTCTCGACCGCAATCTTAGCCACGCGCTCAACGCACCTGTCGAAATGGTGCTCGTACACCGTCTCCAGCGGCGAGGCTAACGTCTCGGTCTCGTCGCACATCGCGAGCCCCGTTCTGCTGTCTCCGTAGTCCACTGCCATTATCTTCATTTGGTCTCTCCGTTCTGAACGTATATTTTACTTTATTGTAACATATTTGTCACTGTTTGTCAATACGTTTTGCAAAATATTTCGGCGCAGCTAACTCGATCCAAGCAGAATTTACGGGAAATGTCGATTATGTAACGCTACGTATAGCAGGTGCGGCTCTTGCGCTTTCGTGGAAAGCCAATACGAGAGATACCTTATACTTTAATGTTTATTATAACGCAAAAACAGCTTTGTCCGGTTAGCTGCCGATTACTTTTGCGAATACTAAAAACACTTGTTGAAATATGTGTTTTAATCATTTTGTTTTTTCAAGGCTTTATTTGATCCTTTGTTTCCTTAACTAATTGGCTCAAGGTAATTTTAGACATTTCATTCTCCATTGCGGATTGAATATTTTCAAGTTTTCCATCCATTACACTATGAACGCTTCGACCAATGGGACACTGCAAGTTAGGATTATCGTGAAAATGAAAAAGTGATTCTTCTTTTTCGACTGCTTTAAAAATATCCAATAAGGTTATATCATCCGATGATCTTGCCAGAGAAGCGCCGCCTACTCCGGCTTTTATTTCGACAATTCCCGCAGATGACAACAAACCCAATATATTTCTGATGATAACGGGATTTGTATTTATGCTTCCGGCAAGAAAATTTGACGTGATCTTATATTCGTCCTTAAACGTTTCAATACACAATAAAATGTGTGTTGCAATTGTTAATCTTGATGAAAACTGCATCAGAAAACCTCCCTCGTAATCATAATTACATTGTATCACATTTTCGTTGTAATGTCAACAGTTACAATAAAAGCCTGCTCGAATTGTACAAATATACAAAGTTAAGCTGTAACTATTGACATTACAACATATATATGGTATTATATAGTTGTAATCAAGCAGGTTACATCATTGCATTATTTAATGGAGGTTATTTTATGGGTAATTTCAGCAAGATAAGCGTTACAAATGACGCAAGAACAGAGCTTCACGATAAGCTCGCTTTGACAGGCGCAGAGATCAGCGTTAATAATCTGCCCGCAGGCGCATGTGTCCCTTTTGCGCATTATCATAAGCAGAACGAGGAGATCTACGCAATTCTTTCGGGTTCCGGAAAAGCCGTTATAGACGGCGAAACCATAGAGTTAAAGGCAGGAGATTGGCTCAGAATCTCTCCGGCAGCCAAAAGACAGTTCTTTGCGGGAAATGATTCCGCGATCAGTTATATTT
>CAMWVP010000112.1 GCA_947177735.1 uncultured Clostridia bacterium | reverse complement strand
GTTTTCCCCGCCTCCGGCGGGGAAAACCACACAAAATCGGAAATGTTTAATTGGAGCATCAATATCATTGACAAATTACTTAAAATAAGTTATAATTAAATAAAAACGAAAGGTGATGCAATTATGATAAAGAAGATTATAAGGTTCTCCGCCATTTTGCTGACAGCGGGAATGTTGGGAGGATGTTCGGGGAACAACACCGTTAGTTCTCCGGAGAGCACCCCTGCGCCCGTGAGCAGCCCCGCTCCCGAAAGCACCGATACGCCGTCTACCGACAGCGCTTCCGAGAACAGCACAGACGGCACAGACAGCACGGTTTCCGAACCGGAGCAGCCCGAGGTCTCCGAACCCTCCGAGCCCGCGGTGACACCGATAAACGCCGAGCCCGATTACGATTGGGATAAGGTCATCGCGCTGACATTTGACGACGGTCCGAATACGGAAACCACCAACGAGGTGCTTGACGTGCTTGAAAAGCATCAGGTCGTAGCTTCATTCTTCCTCATCGGAAACAATATCGACGACGAGAGCGCGAAATCCGTAAAGCGCGCCTACGACCTCGGCTGCGAGATAAACAACCACAGCAAGTCTCACGGCTACATGGACAAGATGACCGCCGAGGAGATCAAAGCCGAATACGACTACGTTGACGAAAAGGTGCTGGAAATAACGGGCGAGCATACCGGTTTTTTCCGTCCGCCCTACATCGCGGTCGGCGATGAGATGTGGGAGAACATCGACGTGCCGTTTATCTCTGGTCTCGGCTGCAACGACTGGGACGACAAGGTTACCGCCGAAATGCGCGTAATGGCAATAAAGCGGAACGTCAAGGACGGCGACATTATCCTCATGCACGACGCACAGGGCAACCACATGACCGTTGAGGCTATCGACGAGCTAATTCCGATACTCAAGGAGGAGGGCTACAAATTCACGACGGTGAGCGGTCTGTTTGAGGCGAAAGGCATAACGCCCGTCACGAAAATGATCTATTCCAACGCGACACAGCAGGGAATGTGGGGTTGACCGCTTGACAAATTGAGCCGCTTGTGATATACTGTATTTGTTGAAATGTGATCAGCGCGGATGGTATTCCATATTTTGGAAACTGTACCGATTCATATCACATACCCCGTTCGGGAAAAGCCCGGGCGGCAGACGACGCGGACTCTTGCGGTTTTGCGCCGTCGGGGAAATATGATATACGGACAGGCAGAATGCCGCTTGATTGCGGCAGCTTTGCGCATATGGATTTTGATACATCCGCTATGCTCTCCGATATTTTCGGAGGAGCTCGGCGGGTGTATTTTTTGTCACAGACAACGAATTTGTGCAAAAGGAGAATGAAATGAAGCGTAATAATATTGCAAGTCTGATGGAGATGAAAGCGCGCGGCGAGAAGATATCGCAGGTCACCTGCTACGACTATTCCACGGCGCGGATAGCGGAGGCGGCGGGCGTGAACTCGATACTCGTCGGCGACAGCCTCGGAATGACGATGCAGGGCTACGAGGACACGCTGCCCGTGACTATGGACGAGATGATAGTGTACGGCCGCAGCGTCGGCAGAGCGTGCAGGGATACGTTCGTGGTGGTGGATATGCCGTTTATGAGCTATCAGACGTCGGTCGAGCAGGCGGTGGAGAACGCGGGACGGCTGATGAAGGAATGCCGCGCAAACGCCGTCAAGCTCGAGGGCGGAAAGTCTGTGTGTCCGCAGATCGCGGCGATAGTCGCCTGCGGCATACCCGTGTGCGCGCACATCGGAATGACCCCGCAGTCCGTCAACAGCTACGGCGGATTTAAGGTACAGGGCAAGGGCGAAACGGAGGCGCGGCGCGTTCTCGAGGATGCTCTGGCGGTGGAGAAAGCGGGCGCGTTTATGGTCGTGCTGGAATGCGTTCCGCCGAAGCTCGCGGCTCTGATAACCAAGAAAACCAAGATGATAACGATAGGTATCGGCGCGGGCGCGGGCTGCGACGGGCAGGTGCTGGTGTATCAGGATATGTTCGGTATGTCGGGAGACTTTGTGCCGAAGTTCGTAAGGCGTTTCGCGGAGATAGGCGAACAGATGAAGGAGACGTTCGGGCAGTATGACAGAGCGGTAAAGGCGGGAACGTTCCCCGAGGAGGAGCATACCTACGCGAAAAGCGACTGCTCTGACGAGTTTCTGGCAATGCTCGACGGTGAATACAGCGGGGAGGGCTTAAAATGATAATAGCTAAAACGGTTCGGGAGGTTCGCGAACAGGTCGCGGAATGGCGGCGCGAGGGGCTCAGCGTTGGGCTGGTGCCGACTATGGGATATCTCCACGAGGGTCACGCGAGCCTAGTCGACAGGGCTCGAGCGATGTGTGACAGGGTGGTCGCATCCGATTTCGTCAACCCCACACAGTTCGCGCCGAACGAGGACTTGGAGGCGTATCCGCGCGATTTCGAGCACGACTGTAATCTGCTGGAGGAGCATGGGTGCGATATGGTGTTCTACCCGTCGGTGGAGGAGATGTACGTACCTAACGCCGCGACCTATGTTGAGATACAGGACGAAATGCCCAAGCAGCTTTGCGGCAAAACGCGCCCTATCCATTTCCGCGGCGTGTGCACGGTCGTTTCCAAGCTGTTCAACATCGTTCAGCCCGACCGCGCTTTTTTCGGTCAGAAGGACGCTCAGCAGCTCGCCGTTATCCGCAGAATGGTGCGCGAGCTGTCCTACGGCATTGAGATAGTCGGCTGCCCTATCGTCCGCGAGAGCGACGGTCTGGCGAAGTCCTCGCGCAACACCTACCTCTCTCCCGAGGAAAGAACGGCGGCGCTTGTGCTGTCAAAGGCTGTTTTCCGCGGCGAGGAGCTGGTCGGGTCGGGCGTTGTCGACGCAAAGCGGGTCGTTGACGAGATGACCGCGCTGATATCCGCCGAGCCGCTTGCGAGGATAGATTACGTTTCGGCGGTGGACGGAGTGACTATGCAGCCCGTTGAAGTGATAACGGACGGCACTCTTGTAGCAATGGCGGTATATATCGGCAAAACGCGCCTTATCGACAACTTCATCGCGGGAGGCTTGAAATGACGATAGAAATGCTGAAAGGAAAGATACACCGTGCCAAAGTCGTGCAGGCCGAGCCGGATTACGTCGGCTCTATAACCGTCGACGAGGATTTGATGGACGCGGCGGGACTTGTCGAGTACGAAAAGGTGCAGGTCGCCGACGTGAACAACGGAAATCGTTTAGAGACCTACGTTATCTCGGGCGAACGCGGCAGCGGTATGATATGCCTTAACGGAGCGGCGGCGCGGTGCGTTTCCGTCGGCGATAAGGTGATAATTATGGCGTACGCGCAGATGACCCCCGAGGAGGCTAAAGCGCACAGACCGACGGTGGTTTTTGTGGACGAGGATAACAAGCCGGTGCGCGTTACGAGCTATGAAAAGCATGGTCGGCTTGAGGATATGGAGCGGTAATTATGGATAATTTAAAGGGTAAACGCGTATTGGTCGGCATCACGGGCGGGATCGCCGCCTATAAGATGGCGGACACGGTGAGTATGCTCGTGAAAACGGGCGCGGAGGTCGATGTTATCATGACGAAGAACGCGACCGAATTTATCACGCCGCTGACGTTTGAAACGCTTACAAAGAAGCGGTGCATAGTGGATACGTTCGCGCGGGACTTTGATTTTGACGTCTTGCATATCTCGATTGCAAAGGCTGCGGATATTATTCTGATAGCGCCAGCGACCGCGAACGTTATCGCGAAATTAGCGCACGGAATAGCCGACGATATGCTGACGACGACTGTTCTCGCGGCGAAATGCCCGAAGCTCGTCGCGCCGGCAATGAACACCGCAATGCTCGAAAATCAGATAACGCAGGACAATATCGAAACGCTGAAAAAATACGGCTTTGAGATAATCGAGCCCGACAGCGGACGACTTGCGTGCGGCGCTTTGGGCAAGGGAAAGCTGCCGCCGCAGGATACGCTGGTGCAGCACGTTCTGCGGCATATCGCGCGAGAAAAAACGCTTGACGGCGTTCGCGTTACGGTGACCGCGGGGGCGACGCGCGAGGCTCTCGACCCCGTGCGTTTCCTAACCAATCACAGCACCGGGAAAATGGGCTGCGCGATAGCGCGCGAGGCAATGCTGCGCGGTGCGGAGGTCACGCTGATAAGCGGCGCGGCGACGGTTCCGCCTCCGCCGTTCGTGAACGTCCGTCACGTTGTCTCGGCGGCGGATATGCTCGCGGCGGTTCAAGAGGAACTGCCGGGTACCGATATTCTTATCAAGGCGGCTGCCGTTGCGGATTACCGCCCGAAAACCGTTTCGGATAACAAGCTGAAAAAGCATGACGGTGAGCTTTCTCTGCCGCTTGAGCGCACGGACGATATTCTGAAATGGGTAAACGAAAATCGACATTCCGGGCTGTTTGTTTGCGGTTTTTCAATGGAAACGGAAGCTCTGCTCGAAAACTCGCGCGAAAAGCTTATGAAAAAGGGCTTGGATATGATCGCGGCAAATAACCTGAAAACGGAGGGCGCGGGCTTCGGTACGGATACCAATGTCATCACGATAATCACCGCCGACAGCGTGAACGAGCTGCCGCTTATGAGCAAAGCGGACGCGGCTGCGGAGCTGCTTGACGAGATAGAGCGGAGGAGAGCATGATACTGACTGTTGATATCGGCAACACCACCGTTGCGCTGACAGCTCTCGAGCGCCGCGGAGACGACTACGAGGTCGTTTTCTCGGACAAGCTGCCGTCACGCGACCCGGAAAATCTTTACACGCCCGTTGAGCGGCTGCTTGACGGGCGCGGCGCGTTTGAGGGCGCCGTGCTGTCGTCGGTAGTGCCCGAGCTTACCGGGCGCGTTTGCGATGCCGTCGAGCGCGTTATCGGGTCGCCCGTTACCGCTATAAATTCCCGTGACTGCGGAGCGCTGCGGTTTGACGTTGACGAGCCGAAAAAAATAGGTCTCGACAGGATCGCCGACAGCGCGTGGGCTGCGTATCGGTACCCGCTCCCCGCTGTCACCGTTGACTTCGGCACGGCGACTACGTTCAACGTTATCGGAGAGGGCGCGGTGTTTCTCGGAGGGATGATAGCGTCGGGTATCGCGACCTCCGTGAACGCGCTCGCGGAACGCGCCGCGCAGCTGCCGCCGATAGAGCTGAACGCTCCCGAACGGCTCATCGGCAGGAACACCGCCGAGTGTATGCTGTCGGGTGCGGTGATCGGCGCGGCGGCGATGACCGACGGGATCGCCGCCCGCGTTGAAGCGCAGCTCGGAAAGCCCGTTTCGCTTATCCTTACGGGCGGGGGAGCTGAGCTCGCCGAGCCGTTCTGCCTGTATCCTCACGTCTGTGAGCCTTGGCTTCTGGCTAAAGGATTGGCGCACATTTACGAAAATTTGTCGAAAAAGCTGTAGTATTTTTCCTTGTATCGCATCTTATTTTACAGAAAGGCAAATTTGATACTAATACCCGTTTAAACGAGGGAAAAGATTTGGCGAAAGCGGTGTCGGATTTCGGCAAAGATTTCCCGAGATTAAATGGGTATTAGTATGATGATCGGGAGGTGTGCTGATGGAGGACGAAAAAATTATCGGGCTGTTCAAAAGCCGCGACGAAACGTCCGTGACCGAGCTTTCAAGGAAGTACGGCAGCCTGTTCAAGCGCGTTGCGCAGAATATCCTAGGCGATTTTACGGAGGCGGAGGAGTGCGTAAACGATACTTATATGAGGGTCTGGGAGGCCATCCCGCCCGCGGAGCCGAAGTCGCTGTGCGCGTTTTCGGCGGCGATAACGCGCAATCTGGCGCTTATGAGACTGCGTATGTCCGGAGCCGTAAAGCGCGGGGGAGGTGCGGAGAAAATGTCGTTTGAGGAGTTGGACGATTTCGTTTCGGGCAACAGTTCGGTCGAGGGCGAAGCGGAGCGCAGGGAGCTTATCGGGGAGATAAACGCGTTTCTGTACAAGCTGCCCGAAAATCAGCGGCAGCTGTTTATAAGGCGCTATTGGGGCTGCGTAAGCATCACGGATCTGGCGCGGCGCTTCGGTATGACGGAGAGCAACGTCACGGTCACGCTTACGAGAGTGCGGAAAAAGCTTAAGGCTCATCTGGTGAAAAGGGGGTTCGAGGTATGACGAAGGACGAGTTTCTGGACGCAATGGGTGGGATAGACGAGCGCCTTATCGACAGCACGCTTGACATTTCGCGCATGGATACGATCTACGTGCCGTACAAGCGGCGGTCGGTGCTGAAGTACTTCATCGGCGCGGCGGCGTGTCTGGCGGTAGTTTTCGCGGTGGCGGGCACCGTGCGGTACTTCAACCTGTCGCCGTTCTTCACTCCCAATTCCGCGGGCAGCTCGGAGGAGACGAGCTCGCAGGACGCTTCAAGCCCGTCGGGGAGCTCCGCGGATTCTTCAAATGGAAGCCCGTCACGTCCGAGCGTTGCCATTAACCGAGATCCCGACTATGTACGAGGCTGGGATCCGGGGAGCGTTGTGTACAATACCTCTCCCTCGATAGGCGAAAGCGCGGTCGTTTCGACTGCCGAGCTTGACGGGATAAAGGTATCTTTGGTGATGCACGATATAACAAAGCTGCCCGGAACGGCTTACAGCGCGAACGACTTCGACTATACCGACTACTGGGGCGCGAAGGATATCGTGCTCTACGCCGAAGACAGCGAGGGGAGAAAGGTCGCCGAAGAGTCGGTCACTCCTCACAGAGGTGGCGGGGCGAGCTTCCTGCACGAGAACTGCGTTTTTGACGGCGCGACACGGCTGTACAAAATAAGTGATACGGACAGCGAGGCGTATATCGTAATGCAGTATACCGACTGCGACGCGCGGACGGGAGCGCTTATAGCGTCGTTCTGGCATGTTGACACGGAAAGCGGCAACTCCCGCAAGGACGAGTATTGGATAGCCGACTACGGGCTGAGCTCCGATAACATAACGGGCATCAAGCGCATAGGCGGCTGGAGATACGGTTATCAGGCTTCAAAGGATTTCACCCATAAGGAGGGGGCGACGTTTACCGACCCGGAGTACGGATATGAGATGACCGTTGGTCTTTACGGCAGCGTAAAGGTGACCTACCCGACGGACGCGGACGTTGACCCGAAGAATATGACGGGCTTCGATCCCGATAAGCTGGAGTACGCCCCGTATCCCGAGTGCGGAGAGACGGCAATAGTTTCTGTCGGCGAAGCGGACGGTATGAAAGTCTCGCTGATAATGTACAACGTCATAAAACGCCCCGGTGAAGACAATTACCTCTACAGCGGCGATGGCTGGTATGACGTGTGGATGGCCGAGAATATCTATCTGTACATCACCGACGACCAAGGGCGGCGCGTCCTCGGAACTCTGGCTACGACGCTGTTTACGGATAATTCCAAGCAGCTGCCCGGAGAATGCCTGTTCGAGGGCAGTACTAGGGTGTACAAGACCGACAGCGGGCGCTATCTGATAATGCAGTATTATAACTATGACGAGGAGAGCGGCGAGTTCGCGGCATGGTTCACGGAGGGGGATATGGAGACATATACCTCGTCCGCGGCTCCGCTTGACGAAAACGGTATCTCCGTCGGAGGCGGGCTGTGGCCTATCGGAATATCGGGCGAGGCGGCTCAGGCGGATTGGACGGAGGACGCGCGCATCTCCAAGAGCTTTGAGTATATTGAGGGCTCGACCTTCGCCGATACCGAGTACGGGTACACGGCGACGTTCGACTTCGATAATCATACGTGTTTTGCTGAGTCATCGGTGTACGGCGCAGAATAACAAGCGATGAATATATTACAATGTCAGGCAAATATGCCTGACATTGTTTTTGTGTAGCATTTCACGATACGCATGCAATTATTTCATTATCCATATGCATTGACAAAAGCGATTTTATGCTTTATAATGGAGATAGAACATCGGCGCCCGTGAAAGGAAAGATTATGAAGCTAAGAAACGTCCTTGCCGCTTTTCTTGCGGCAGTTATGACGATATCGCTCTGCGCGTGCTCAACATCGGTAGAGACGAGCTCCGAACCGTCGAGCAACAGCGAAATGTCAACCGAAAGCGAACTGCAATCCGACAGTGAGCCTCATTCCGAGAGCAGCTCGGAAAGTATACCCGAAAGTCTGCCCGAAAGCAGCGAGAGCAGCAAGCCCGAGAGCACGTCCGTTGAAGAGCCGCCCGAGCAGTCGGGCGACAGCGAAATGTCAACCGACAGTGAACCGCACTCCGAGAGTGAGCCGAGCTCAGGCAGCGAGCCTCATTCCGAGAGCAGCTCGGAAAGCATATCCGAAAGTCTGCCCGAGAGCAGTAAACCAGAGAGCAGTAAACCGGAGAGCAGCAAGCCCGAGAGCGTACCCGTTGATAAGCCGATCGAGCAGCCCGAGGCTAATCCCGCACTAGGCTACCACGCGGAGAAAGCGGACAGCCTGAAGAAGCTGTACGCGGAGATATCCGCGCAAAAGGACTTTCCCGCGATAAACATCACCACCTATATGAGCGAGCCGATACTATCCAAAAACAGGTATCTCGACGCGGTTATCGACGTGTTCAACTGCGGCGAGAGCTTTGAGCTGTCGGCAGTGGGCGGCGTCAAGGTGCGCGGAAATTCGACCGCAAGTCAGGGAGATGAATTGCCGTATCGCATAAAGTTCGACAAAAAGCAGAATATGCTCGGGCTGCACAACGGCAGGGAGTACAAAAGCTGGGTGCTGCTGCGGTCGTTCTGGAATCTCGCGCCCGATTATATGGGCTTAAACCTCGCGAGGGCGATATTTGACGGTAAGTATTACAGCTCCGACTGCGCTTATGTCAACCTCTATGTCAACGGGCAGAGCCGCGGCGTCTATCTGCTCTGCGAGCAGAATCAGGCGGCTAAGGGGCGCGTCGACGTTGCCGAGCCGACCGGAGAGGAAAGCCCGCTCGAGATCGGATATCTGCTCGAGATGGACAACTATCCCGACGAAAAGGAGCATCCGTTTTTTGCTATCAAGCACAATAAGCGCGAGTTCACCGACATACTTGGACAGTCGCGCGGATTCGCCACAAAGTGCTACTCGATACGCAGCGATACCACCACGCAGGAGCAGCGGAAATTCATCGAGCGATATCTGAACGGCGTTTTCACGATACTGTTCGAGGCTGCCGAAGGGAAACCGATGATGCTTGACGAGAATTTCCGCGCCGTTTCCGCGGTGGGCGTTTACGCTACGCCGCGGGAGGCGGTCGAGGCGGTCATAGACACGCGGTCGCTGGCGAATATGCTGATACTTGAGGAGCTCGTGCAGGATTATGACGTGGGCGAGGGAAGCTTTTATATGGCGGTCGATTTCAGCGAGAACAGCATTTATCCGCGCCTGACGTTCCTCGCGCCCTGGGATTTTAACTGGGGGTACACCGAGGAGCCGTCGAGCGGCTTCTACGCGTGCGCGTTCCAGGAGCCGATAATGGAGAGCGACCGCTCCAACGTATGGTTCATCACCGCAATGAAGCAGGAATGGTTCGCGGATATCGTGAAGGAGAAGTGGAGAGACTTGAGCGAAAGCGGCGCGATTATCGATACGGTGCTTGCCGTCCGCGAACATACGGCGCTGCTCGCGAACGATCTCGGAGAAGACGCGTGGAAAGTCGACCAGGCGGCGAATATCTGCGAGTACGTGAGCAAGAGAGTCAAGTTTTTGAACAAAGAGTGGCTGGATTAAATACCTGTCCGCATAAAGAAATACCGATTTAATCGCGTTTTTCCCCGCTATCGGCGGGGAAAAACGCGTAAAATGAGGCTGTAATCGGCAGCTCCCTAAATATGTAAAGCCGGGTTTCCCCGGCTCATATCAGCGCTTGTTCTGGTTAGACTGATTGGACTGGTTCTGCTGATTCTGGTTAGACTGGTTCTGCTGATTCTGGTTCTGATTATTCTGATTGGACATGATTAGTTCCTCCTGTGAACAATTTTCACATTTATTTATTGCGGTTTTCCTGCCGCAGTCATATTTTACGCGAAAAATTGCCTATTATTCAGTCCAAGCAAAAAAAATCAAAATTCGTCGATTTTACCGCGCTCGTGCGGCTCAACGGATATACCCTCGGCGCGTGCCTCGCGATAGAGCTGCTCTAGACGGACTAGTACGGCGTTTTCCTCGTATATCAGGGCGTCGATGGCATGCGGGTCGATCACGTTGTCAAAGTTCGCGCGGATATCGGAGAGACGCGACGTAAGCGCGGAGCAGCGCTGCGCGAACGTTTCACGGCGCTTGTCCGCGCCGTCTTTTTTTGTCATTTTTTCCAATAATTTCATATGTACCCCTTTTATTGCTCTGCCAAATAAATCTTTCCGAATTTCAAAGCTTTTTGTGTGGTTTTCCCCCCCAAACGCGGGGGGAACCACACAAAAAAGGAAATTTTTTATTTGAACAACAATAAAAAATAAAATGTTGTTCAATATATTAAAAAGTAAAGGGGTTAATTTA
>CAMWVP010000111.1 GCA_947177735.1 uncultured Clostridia bacterium | reverse complement strand
CGCCTCGTTCTGCGAAAAATCCGCTACGAAATCCGAACATTTCGGTTAATGTGAACACGCTCTAAAAAAATTATACCATAAGTTCTTTAATAAGTCAATAGTTAGGGCTGCCGGTCGGGGCAGCCCTTGCTTATTTATTGCAGTATAATTATTTTGGTGCAGATCATTTGCCCGGGGAATGTTTCGAGAATGACTTCGTATTGAACGTGCACTGCCGTTCCGGGGGTTAAGTCGTCCTCGGAGGCGGGCGTGCCGTCCTCGAAAACTATCTCCGCGTCGTTTGTTTTAAGGCGGTCACAGCTTATGTGCCGCTCGCCGTTCTTATCGGTATAGATGGCTCTCTTGTGCTCGTCTGTATGGTAATATGTCATATGACTTATCATCAAACGGTCTATTTCCGTCATAATGCCGTAGATCATTTCATCGGGTATACCCTCCTCATACTCCGATGGCAGCATATCGGCATATTTTATTATCTGTTCATCAATTTGTTTATGCCATTCATCGAATATTTGTTCAAGTTCATCGGAGTGAGTAGTGTCTAATACGGCAATCGGCGCAAGCTTTTCATCTTCATATTGAGATCGCGAGGTTTGCTGCGATGCTTCGGTGCCGTCCGCGGAAGGCTCAGAAACCGTTGAGCAGCCGGTTATCAGCAGCAAAGCAAAGGCTGCCAAAAAAATTCTTTTTTTCATTGAATATCCTCCGTTCATTGCGTTCAATAAATCGGTTTGACTTGACTATACTTTTCAAAAACGAATATTTCTCTTTGCTGAAAACATTATACCATATGTTTTTTCAAATGTCAATACTATTTTAGTAGTTGTTTGCCGATTTTATGGTTTACTTGGTAAAAAGTCAATATTTTAGGGCTGCCGATCGGGGCAGCCCTTGATACTTATTGCAGAATAATTATTTTGGTGCAGTATATTACTTCGGGCCATGATTCGAGAGCGGTATCGTATTGGACGAGCATTGCCGTTCCGGGGGTTAAGTCGTCCTCGGAGGCGGGTGTGCCGTCCTCGAAAACTATTTCCGCGTCGTCCGTTCTAAGGCTGGAGATGTCTTTGTGCCGTTTACCGTCCTCATCGATGTAGACAACTCTTTTTCCGTTCTCAATTCTATCTATATAACTGAGCATATAACCCATATCCGTCATAATGCCGTATACTCCCTCGGGCATCCAATCCTCGTATTCCAACGGCAGCATATCGCCGTACTTTGCTTTTTGCTCTTCGATTTTGTTCCACCATTCGTTTCGCAGGCGCTCATCTTCTTCGGGATCGGTCGGCTCCAATTCATACCGCAGGAGTGTCATCGTTTCTCCGTTCGAAAGGTCGATCACGATCTCCTCAAACCCGTCATCGGGATAAGTTTGTATATCGCTGTCCAAAGCGGCATTTTCGTTTTTTTGACAGGCAGTCAGAAAAACAAACATACACATAAATGCCAATAATTTTACCTTTTTCATAACTCAAGAACTTTCAATAATGTTATTTCGGTATTTGCTAAAAATATTATACCATAAGTTCTTTAAAAAGTCAATACTATTTTAGTAGTTGTTTTGCCGATTTTATGGTTTACTTGGTAAAAAGTCAATATTTTAGGGCTGCCGGTCGGGGCAGCCCTTGATACTTATTGCAGTATAATTATTTTGGTGCAGTATATATGCCCGGGATATGATTCCTGAGCACGGTCATATTGGACGAGCATTGCCGTTCCGGGGGTTAAGTCGTCCTCGGAGGCGGGCGTGCCGTCCTCGAAAACTATTTCCGCGTCCTCCGTATTCAAAGAATCAATGCTTATGTGGCGGTTACCGTCGTAATCGATATAGATATCCTCTTTACGTTTCGCGTCGTCCGCCGTGTTCCAGTAGGTCGCATAGCTTATCATGTAACCCATATCCGACATGATGCCGTATCTGCCTTCGGGCATCCAATCCTCGTATTCCAACGGCAGCATATCGCCGTACTTTGCTTTTTGCTCTTCGATTTTGTCCCACCATTCGTCGCGCAGCCGCTCTTCTTCTTCAGGATCGTAATCGGTCGGCTTCAAATGATACACGCAGAGTGTGGTCGTTTCTCCGTTTGGTAGGTCGATCACGATCTCCTCAAACCCGTCATCGGGATCGTTTTGAGCATTGTTATCCAAAGGGGTGTTTTCGTTTCTCTGACAGGCGGTCAAAAGAACAGACAGAAATACAGACGCTAATAATAAATATTTATAAAATCTCATAAACTCACCATCCATAAGAGGCAATAATTCCATGATATGCGGTGATCCAGTCTTTTGTCACCCTTACACCCACATTTTCTTCTGTTTCCCTACTTTCTTCAACATGTATACCGATTATTCTATCTGAGGAATTTGTCACGGGAGAGCCGCTATTTCCTTGATCAGTGTCACAATCGTAATATATTAAATAATATTTCTTGTCTACGGGATCTTGCGGAGACCTTGTGATATATCCTCCGCCGCGCCACATGGTTCGACCTATATCCGATGTTTTTTTGTCACCGGGATAACCTGTAACAAAAGCCGCAACGCCCGTAAGCCCTCCTTCCGAAATGTAATCAAATCCTAAATACCCGGTTGTATTTCCGATTGTTGTAGGGTTTCCGGAGGGGTCGCCGATTTTTATAATAGCCCAATCATCAACTGTTTTTTCATAGCTGTACCATGACGGGGGAGAGTATATATCTTTAGCCATGTATTCACCATATACCTTATTATAAGGGACATTTAAGTCGCCGTTGTATCCGGGAAAAATATTGATCCTTGTTGTCTTTCCTCCGCGTGCTCTTTTGAAAGTATTGTGCGCAGCTGTCAAAACCAAATCGGGACCAACCAAGCATCCGGTACCGAAACCATGCTCGCCGTTTGTCCAAAATATTTCGAGTAAACATATAGAGCTATACGGTTTTTTTGTGGTGTTGGTGATTTTGTATCTGGTATCACCGGGAATGACATAATTCGGAGAAGTACCGTGATCCAAATATTCTCCTGTTATGTTGGTTTCACCTAAAGAAGACGGAGTCGATATAACCGTTGCTCCGCTGTTAATCAAATCGTCAACATAAGATGTGTCACACTCAATGTATTTTTCTTCTCCGGTCTCGGGGCAATACGAATAAAGGGTAAATCCTTCGGCGGGAAGCTTTTCGTTTGACGCCGAAGCGGTCGTCGAACCGATAAGCAAAGTTGCGCAGAGCGCAAGTGACAATAATTTTAACTTTTTCATAATTCAAGTCCCTTCAGTGATGTTATTTCGATATTCGCTGAAAATATTATACCATAAGTTCTTTCGTATGTCAATACTAATTTAGTAGTTATTTTGCCGATTTGATGGTTTCCGGTGTCGGAGTTGAAAAAAGTCAATACTTCTAACCCGTCCATACCGCGCATAGAATAGTTCGGGGGCGATGTGATGCGGAAACGAAAACGAGAGCCGCGGCTGATGCCGTATGCGGCGGGAATGGTCGTGGGATATATCGGGGCGCTGGCAGTGAGTATGCTGGCGGCGGGGGTGCTGTCGCTGACGGACGCGGCGGCAAAGACGGCAGGCAGCGCTGCGGTGGTCGCGCTCATTATTGGCAGCTTTTTGAGCGGTCGGACGGCGGGGGTCATAAAGCGCCGCGACGGGCTGAAAACGGGAGCGCTGTGCGGTTTGGCGTTCGTGCTGCCGCTGCTGGTGATATCCGCGGTCTTTTCAAATTCGTGGAGCGTTATGTTCATTGTAAAGCTGCTGCTCTGCACAGCGTTCGCGGCGGTCGGGGGAGTTGCGGGCGTGAACAAGGACGAGCGGCTGTAAAAGATAGGTGTACAAATGAAATATTTCTTGTCAATATTAGCGGTCATAGCGGCGGTTTTTCTGATAACGGAGCCGCAGACCGTCTCGGCGGCAGTCGGCGCGGCGGTCGGAGACTGCCTTGAGGTGATAGTGCCGTCACTGTTCGCGTTCACGGTGCTGGCGGCATATCTTCAGCGGAGCGGATTGTACCGCGTGGCGCTGAGACCGCTCACGCTGCCGCTCTCCAAGCTCCTGCGCATGGACGAGGAACTGTGCGCGGTGTTCGTCCTCGCGAACGTCGGCGGCTATCCCGTGGGCGCAAACCTGCTCGCGGAGCTTGTACGCGAGGGCAGGCTCTCGGAGGACGGCGCGTCGAGAATGCTCTGCTGCTGCTTCGGGAGCGGCCCCGCGTTCATCGTCGGGATAGTCGGCGTGCGCGTGTTCGGGAGCGCGGCGGCGGGGCTTGCGCTGTTCGCGGCGTGCTTTGCGTCGTCGCTCATTATGGCGCTGATAGTGCGCTCGCGCGGCGCGATTGATCTGAAAAGGGGCGCGGAGGTTCCCGATCTCGGCTCGGGAACGTTCATCTCCTCGGTCACGTCGGGAGCGCGCGTGATGTTCACGGTATGCGCGATGATAACGGGCTTCTCCGCTGTCACCGCGCTGCTCGGCAGGCTGGGTGTGAACGCGCTTATGGAGCGGCTTTTCAGCGGTCTCGGCGAGAACGCCGCCGCGGTCTTTTCGGCAATGCTCGAGGTAACGCGCGTTAAGGCGATAGTTCCGACTGTCGGCGCGTTTCCGCTCTGTGCGGCGCTGCTGAGCCTCGGGGGAGCGTGCGTGATAATGCAGGTGGGTGCGTTGTCGGGCGGTATATCGCTGAAAAGGTTCCTGATCTCAAGGCTCCCCGCCGCTGCGCTGAGCGCGCTGGCGGCGCTGCCGCTCGAAAGGCTCCTGCCTCCGCCCGACGTTCAGACCCTCGCTCCCGGCAGCGCCGTCGAGCCGTTCACGGGAAACGCTCTCCTGTCGTTATGCGTGCTCGCGATGTGCGCGATACTGCTGCTTGAGGTGCGTAGGGAAAGGTCTTGACAACGGGCGCGGAGTGTGATATAATTACCTTGGCGGCCAGTGTGCTGTCCCACTCAAAATTAGCAATAGACGCGCAGCTTTTTTTCCATACGCGAGGCGGAGGACGAAGGCTTGCTAGGGTGACCGAAGGTCATTCGCGCAAGTCGAGGACGCAAACAGGATGTTTGCGCAGTTGCCTCAAAAGGCAGCCGAAGCGACTTCGTCGCACCTGATGCCGCCAACAGAGGGCAACAGGCGACAACGAAGCGTATGGGAAAAAGGGCAAGCGGATATGTTAATTTTGAGTGAGTCAGTACACTAGAGCCGCAAATACATTCCGCGAAAGGAGAAGTTCATGATGAAGAATAACAATAGAGAGGAGCTTGCCGCATAACCCCGGAGGTTTGCGGAAGATCCCACATTCCTCCGAAACGGCGATTACAGAACTCGTTCTACGCTTTCAGGAGGATATCCCATGAACAGGGAAAACAAGAAAAGATCGTTTGAAAAAGGCTATTACAAGAATCACCCCTGCACCGATACGTTCACCTGCAAGGTATGCGGACGGTTCGTCACTCCGACAGGCGCGGGGAGCGACCACCGCAACCACTGCCCGAACTGCCTGTCGAGCCAACATCTCGACAACGAGCCGGGCGACCGCTCCGCGGACTGCGGCGGCGTTATGGAGCCCATCGCGGTGTGGGTGAGGAAAAACGGAGAGTGGGCGGTCATTCACCGCTGCCGGATATGCGGCGCGCTGTCGTCGAACCGCATCGCGGCGGACGACAACCCCGTAAAGCTCATGGCGCTCGCTATGAAGCCGATCGCGCTGCCGCCGTTCCCGTTGGAGCGGCTGGAGGAGATGACAAGGCTTATGGGCGGCGACGGAGATCTGCCGGATAAAGGGTAGTTCAGCCGCTTCAAAAACACGCGGTGTCGGGCGAAAACGTCCGGCACCGCTTTTTTTGCGAAAAAGTGAAACCTTTTTCTGTTTCGTTTCGTATTATATACGGATAAGCTATCCAAATAATACCAAAGGAGACACATACTATGAAAAAGTTCACGATCGTATCGATCTTATTGGCAGCGGCGATGCTCGCGGGCTGCGCCTCCGGGAATGAGCCGCCGTTGAGCGCTCCCGATTCAAATCCGGTTTCAGACCCGGTTTCAAGTCCAATTTCAAGTCCGATTTCAAGTCCGATTTCAAGTCCCGACTCAACTCCAAGCTCGAGCGAACCGACACCCGAGGATTCCGAGCCTTCGGCGGTCTCTGCCGAGCTGCCGTTCCCATTGTACGGCGCGGACGGGGCGCAGATAACCGTTTCCGAGGTCACCTCGGCGACGGACAGTGACGGGAACCCCGTCGCTCCCGAGGTTCTCGAGGACACGGGCTGGGAGGAGATAATCTGTGACGGCTTTGCGTTCCTCGCAAAGCCGACCGTCTGCCTGAACAGCGTTGACGACGCGGACAAGTACGATCCCGAGACGCTTCTGCTCGACGCGCCGCGCTATACCGACACGCCGTATGAGCGCGTAAGGGTCGGGGATAAGCTCGGCGAATTGACGGTGAAAAGCGCCTCCACGCTGTTCTCGCGTATCGGCTACGAGGACAAGGAGGGCGTGATGACAACCGAGCAGATACTCGCCGAGGGAATGTCGATATTGGGAATGCTCCGCAGGTGCGATGTCGCGTTTGACGGCACGGTGACGATGACGGGCTATATGCGCGTCTGCGTGAGCGAGTACGGCGTCGAGGAGGGCGAGGTTATCTTCGTGCCCGACAAGGAGAGCATGGCGCTGCCCTTGCTGAACTTCCACCACAATTATAAGGACGATGTGTTTGATACGGCGGTGTGGCAGTGGGATGTGAGCGGCTTTCATTACGCCTCGGAGTATCCGACCATACGCCTAGGCAACATCAACGACGGCGTTGACATAAGCGGAGTGCCGACCGACGGAACGTCCGCGAGAGTCAGCGTGACGGTCACGGATATCTCGATGTTCTGCGATACGGCAATGAGCAGCTTTATCGACGGAAAGCTCGTGAGCTTTGAGGTTAAGGAAATATCGATTTAATCGCTGTTTTCCCCGCCTCCGGCGGGGAAAACGCGCAAACTTAAATAAACAAATACGCCGCCCTGTTAAAGGGCGGCGTGTTATTTTTCAGCTCGCGGGCTCGATAAGCCTTGCTATGAACTCGGGATCCTTGAACTTGCACGCCGTGCGGTCGTACTCGTTGCCGGGAGTGTCCCAGAGTACCGGGCAGGCGCCTATCGCGTACATACGCGAGGAAACGTCCGTGAGGTAGCTTTCGATGACCTCGCGCGTCTTGTTCTTGCCGAAGCAGCCGTACTCCCCGACGATAACGGGCACGCCGTTGTCGATAAAGCGTTTTTTCAGCAGCGCGACGTTTCTCTCCAGCCCCGCGATGTCGGCGGCGCTGCCCCAATCCGTCCGCGCTTTTGCCCAATCCGTGTCCTCCTCGATGATGGTCAGGTTGGACGGGTCGTAGTAGTGCACGCTCACCGCCATTCTCCCCGCGGGGTCGTTCGGCATCTTGAACAGCTCGTCGCAGGTCAGGGCGATATCGGTGTTGTAGCCCGAGATCAGCAGGTGACGGCTCGGATTGTTTCCGCCCGAGCCGCGAACCACGTCCACGAACGCCTGATTTACCTCGTTGACGAGGTCGTAGGACGCCTGTTTGTCCGCGCCGTTCGAGCCGCTCCATCTGTTCCAGAGGCTCTCCCAGCCGAGCTCCTCGTTCTGCGACTCGAACATCAGATACTCCCCGTAATCCTTGAACTCGTCGGCGATCTGCGTCCACATCGCTTTATAGCGCTTCATGCTCTCGTCCTTGTTCTCGGGGAATTTGTTTACCCAGCCGCCGTCGTAGTGAATGTTGATGATAACGAACATTCCCGTATCCAGCGCCCAGCCGACGACCTCCTTCACGCGCGCTATATACTCGGGCGAGATGGTGTAGTTGCCGTCCTTGCTCATAATATTCGACCACGCCACGGGTATCCTCAGCACGCCGAAGCCCGCGTCCGCGTAGCCGTTTATCATCTCACGGGTCACGACGGGGCTTCCCCACGCGGTCTCGTAGTTCCTGACGGAGCCCGGGTTTATCCAGTCCCCGCAGGCTTCGAGGGTGTTGCCGAGATTTATCCCGAAGCCCATTTTATGTACTATCTCCATAGTGCTCAAGCCGTCGATGCCGGGGTCGGTCGTGGTCGAAACGGGAGCGCTTGACGAGCTTTCGGTCGTCGAGGAAGCGGAGCTCTCGGAGCTTGACGTGCTGCTGCTCGATGAGCTTGTCGAGCTCGTGGTGCTTGATGAGGTACTTGATGAACTGTTATCGGAGCTTGAGTTTGACGAGCTTTCGGAGCTCTCGGTGCTCGAAGAAGTGCTTTCCGTGCTCGAAGAACTGCTGCTCTCCGTGCTCGTGGAGCTTGTCGAAGTCGTGGAGCTTGATGTGCTTTCGGAAGATGAAGAGCTTGTTGAACTTGACGAGCTTGAGGTGCTTGACGAGCTCTCAACGGTCGAGCTTGTCAGGGAGCTGTTCTCCGCGCTCTCCGAATTGTCCTGACAGCCGCACAGCAGGAGCATTGCAGCCGTGGTGACTATCGCTAAAAACTTTTTCATGTGACCTCCTTATAGCTCATACCGCATAAATTCACCACCGTCAAGCGCTTTCCAGACGAAAACGCCGTCCTCATAAACAATATACGAGTGCGGAGTGTTTTCCTTCGGCAGCGCGACCGAGCCGCAGTTCAGGCAGTGTATTCCGCCGACAAGCTCCGCGCGCGGGATATGGATGTGTCCGTTTATCAGAACAGCGCCCTCGGGGAGCGGCGGCAGGCTCTGCGGAGAGTGATGATGACCGTGCGAGAGGAACATCTCACGCCTGTCCGCGAGGATCACCGCGCTTTCCTGCAATACGGGGAATTCGAGCACCATCTGATCGACCTCGGTGTCGCAGTTTCCGCGAACGCATAAGAGCGCGTTCTTATACGGGTTCAGCAGCTTGATGACCTCCTTGGGCGCGTGACCCTCGGGGAGGTCGTTGCGCGGCCCGTGGTACAGGATATCCCCGAGCAGGCAGAGCTTCGCGGGCTTCTCCTCCTCGAACGCTTCCAGCATTTTCCCGCACCACAGCGCTGAGCCGTGGATATCGGACGCGAACATCAGTTTCATAGGTTTCCTCCCTTTTACATTATCCGCCGAGCAGCCGCATGGCAAGCTCCGTCAGGAACACTCCTCCGCAGGCGCACACCGCCACGGTGAGCAGTCCGCGCTCGAAGAACGCGAGCACCGCCGCGACGAGAAAGCCCGCCGCCGCGCTGATAATACTGTTCGAGCTGTAAAACACCGCCGGGATAGTCATTGCCGCGAGCACCGCGTATGGCACGTAGTACAGGAAATCCAGCACGAACCGCGACTTTATTTTCTTGCGGAACAGGCTCAGCGGCAGCATTCTGATAAGATAGGTCACAAGCGCCATTACCGCGACGCTTATGAACAGATACAATGCCTCACTCATTCTCGGCAGCCTCCTTCCGCGGGAAGATAAGCGCCCCCAGAGCCGCCGCGATCACCGTGCAGATGATTATCGAGATGCCGCTTGAAATGAAGTCCAGTGCGGGCAGATAATAGATAAACCAGCTCAGCGCCGCCGCCATTATCACAACGCACATTACGCCTTGGCTTTTCTTGGAGGGCGGCAGGAAGATCGCGATGAACATACCGTAAATGGCGATGCCGAGCGCGGATTTTATCATATCGGGCAGTATTGAGCCGAGGAACGCGCCGACCGCCGTACCTCCCGACCAGAACAGATAGGGCAGGGTGATAAGCCCGTACATATACCGTGCGGGGATATCTCCGCTCTTGCCCGACGCGACCGCGAACACCTCGTCGGTCACGCAGAACGAGGTCACTATTCGGTGGAAGAGCGTGTATTTCTCGTCGAGCTTCTGCGAGAGCGAAAGGCTCATCAGAGCGTAGCGCATATTGATGATGAGCTGCGCGAGCGCCATTTCGGCGAAGCCGCCGTGGGTGGCGATTATGCCGATCCCCGCCACCTGCCCCGCGCTCGTGACGTTGGTGAGCGAGATGAGGATCGCGGTTATCGGGGGAATACCCATATTGACGGCGGTTATGCCGAACGTGAACGATACGGACAGGTACCCGAGCGCTATCGGAACGCCGTCCTTTACACCGTCAATAAAGCCGATTGTATTTTTCAATGTTATCTCTCTTTTCGTCATTTAATTGGATTATCAAATTCACAAAAGTTATTGTAGCACATTTCGGGAGATTTTTCAAGGGGATTTTCGTGACAGATTCTATTTTCACATACTGAGAAACCGCTGATTAAACGGCTATTTCCCGCCGCAGGCGGGAAATAGCCGATAAAACCGTGTCTCGCAAGATAAAAAACAGATCAAATCGGCGGTTTTCTGAATGAATCGTCGGTTTGATGATTTTTATTGTTTTTCCGGGTTTATTTTACAAAGTTTTCCCCGGAAAGTTTTCATGAGCGCCCCAAAGCAGTCACTGCACATTGCCGGAATATTTTTCATAGGTAGCTCTGTCAAGCTCCGCGCATTTAAGCGCCATTTCAAGCGGAATGCTCTCTTTAAGCATATTTTTGATGGTTTCGATCTTGCCTTCGATCTTGCCCTCAATTTTGCCCTCATTTTTCTTAGTAGCGGCATATTCTTCAACAGCCTTACACATAAAACCTACCTCCTCATTCTTGACCTTGTGATAGTTCACCTGCTGTGACAGCGCACCAAATTGGTCGCGGTCGGGATCGCTGTCGGCAAGGTACTGCATCAGCTCCGATAAAAACGTTTCATCTTTGACTTTCGTATTGAAATAGTGGATATGAACACCGTTATTATATACACGGTTGCTGTCCTCTATGTATGAGGTCACCGTATAATGCACTCTGCCCATATCAAACGGGTCAAAGTCCGAAATGAATATCATATACACCTCGGGAA
>CAMWVP010000110.1 GCA_947177735.1 uncultured Clostridia bacterium | reverse complement strand
GCACCGAGGTTAGTCTAATAATTAAAGACAAGTAAACCGACCAAGCAATTACAAATAAACCCAACCGAAGTTAGTGCAATAACAAAAAGAAACAAACCCGAGCACAAAACAACAAATAAAAGTGAGAATGCCCCGAAGCAGTTACCAAAAACCGCTTCGGGGTTTATACTTCTTAATGACTTTTTCGATCAAAGCTCCGCTATGAGCTCGACCTCGACCAGAGCGCCCTTGGGTATCTGCAATCCGCCCACACACGAACGCGCGGGCTTGCCCGTGAAATACTCCGCGTACACAGCGTTGAACGCCGCGAAATCGCCGATATCCTTAAGGAAGCAGTTGGTCTTGACCACCTTGTCGAGCGACGTGCCCGCCGCCTCGAGTACGGCTTTCAGATTCTCGCAGACGCGCTTTGTCTGCTCCTCAATGCCGCCCTCAACGAGGTTTCCCGTCGCAGGATCGATCGGTATCTGCCCCGAGGTAAACAGCATATTGCCGCTTATCTTCGCCTGTGTGTACGGTCCTATCGCCTGCGGCGCCTTGTCTGTGTGAATGTCTTTCATAGTGATTTCTCCTTTCAGATTAAGGCTGTGCAAAATTCAGCCTGTAATGCTCGTAAATATCGATCGCGCGAACGTCGTGCTTCTCGGTCTTGAATTCCGCGCTCCACTGCGGCGGAAGTATATGCAGCACCTTATTGAACCCGACGTTCATTGCGCGAAGCTCCTCGTATTCCTCCGAGGAAAACTGCCCGTAAAAGCTGTGGATATCGCCGTTTTTCAGGAACTCGAACAGCCCCGACGGCTTTATCTCCAAGTCCTCAAACTCAAGCGTATCGGGCGCGAAATAGATGACGTTGCCTACGCAGTCGAAGAGCAGACCGATATTCAGCGCGAAAATGCCGCCGAATATATCGTCGCCGAAAATTATATAACCGCCTCCGCCGAATTTAACGTTAAACATACTTATATCCCGGTATTCGGGGTCGCAGTTGCTGCCGAGCAGCCGAACAACGCCGTCCGCACAAACTCCTCCGCTTTGCGTTATCAGCATCCCGAACGCGGTCGAGTCGTCCGCCTGATAATACTCCGCGTTTATCGCCGCGCACGGCTCATCGGGAGGTATTATCTCAACGCGGTTTGTGCCGTTTAAAAGCAGGTCGCCAAGCTCCATAAACGCTCCTTTCAAAGGTCATTCACTGTCGTCGTCATGAATGATAATTGCGTCCCCGCAACGCACCGTAAGATACCTCAGATCACCGCTGTTTTTCCACAACAGCGCGTGTATCTCCAAGCCGCGTTCGCACTTGTAGACCTCGTCGAGGATCCAGACCGCGCCGCCCAATCTTCCCTCGCGTTCGACGACCTCGGCGTTTTTGAAGATCACTTTTACGGCGTTTGTGAATCCGCCGCTGTAGTCGATATCCAAAACAAGATCCTTGCCCTTCATGCGGCAGGACATCACCGTGCAGTCGTGCAGGCTCTCGCGGCAGAACTCCGGCATATTCTCCTCGCTGCCGAAATCGCGCTTTTCCGCTTTGTCAAGCTCCTTGAAGGCACGGTGCAGTATGCGCTCGTTTTCCTTGCAGAACGCCGTGATAAGCCGTCTGACCTCAGCGGAAGCAGTATCAAGCGCCAATACCCTCACGTCCGCCGTTTTGTCAAGGATATCCTTTGGAAGCGACTCCCGCAGCAGCTTGATCGTGCTTCTGTGCTGCGCCGCGAATTGACGTTTAGTCTGTTCGGGGTCGAAAACCGGTGGCTTGTATTCCCGCAGCGCCCGCTCAAAATCCTCTTTGTTCTCATAATTCCACTCAACAATAATTCTGTCGGCTTTCACTTCTGAACAGCCTTTGTCAATCTCAAGGCGCTCGGCGAGCTTTTTGGCGTAAAGCTCGCGGTAAAAATCCTCGCTGAACGTTTCGGCTTTCTTATTCACTTTCAAAAGAATGTGAAAATGGGTCTTTTGCATGATCCAATACAGCTCTTTAGTACAATAACGCATATTGCTCCTTAATATCCGCTGTACCGCAGCGGCTTCATATCACCGAACGTGAAATCGGGTTCCTTGCGGAAGAATATCTTCGGCTTGAAGTCCGCCTTGTCTGCGCAGACGAAGTTGAACGTTATCAAGTAGTAATGCCACACGGGGCAGTCCCAAAAGCTTGACCTGTCGTTGTAGACTATCCGCCCGCTCTTGCCCTCGGTCAGCGTGAACTTGCTCTTTATCCAGCCGCGCTGTTTCTTGTCGGTGTAGAGTATCTCATAACCGTTTTCCGCGCGTTTCACGAAGATACGCTCACCGAAATGATCGGGCGCGAACTTTCCCGTAAACAGCGCGTTTTCACCGAGAATTTTCGTTTTGCTCCGCCGCTCCATACCGTCGGGCGACTGATACAGTCCGACCTTGTGGAACAAAATCTCGTCCGAAATATCCGATTTGTCAAATTCCACGGGCAGGAACTTTACGGCTTTGCGCGCGTTGGCAAAATTTCCGTACCGCACGGCTTTGGTATAGACGAGATCGATCTCCTGAACGAACAGCATTACGCGTTATCCACTACCTTAAAGCCCGCGTTCTTCAGCGCGCTCCTGATCTGCTCGAGGTGCTCGAAGTTACGCGTTTCGAGCTGTATGCGCAGGAAGCAGCCGTTTA
This sequence comes from uncultured Clostridia bacterium, assembly GCA_947177735.1. Lineage (GTDB taxonomy): Bacteria > Bacillota > Clostridia > Oscillospirales > Ruminococcaceae > CAG-115. The sequence continues at coordinate 8,366 of CAMWVP010000110.1, read as the reverse complement.
CATTGTCGTTAGCGTCGGCGCGTTCGTGGTGAACAGCGGTGACGTTGCCGCCCAGATCGGCGATTATCTTCGACACTCCGACGAGCTGTCCGGGCTTGTCCACAAGCTCGATAGTCAGCAGCGACGCGCGTCCGCTCTTTACGAGACCGCGGCGAATAACACGGCTCAGAATGGTAACGTCGATATTGCCTCCCGATACCAGACAAACCACCTTCTTGCCCTTGACGGGTATCTTGTCGAACATCACAGCCGCCACGGAGACCGCGCCCGCGCCCTCGGCTATCAGCTTCTGCTGCTCGATGAGGGAGAGGATAGCGCCGGAGATCTCGTCCTCGGTGACTGTGACTATCTCGTCGACGTACTTGCTTACCAGCTCGAATGTATTCTCGCCCGGCTCCTTTACCGCGATACCGTCCGCGATGGTGGAAACGCTCTCAAGACGCTCGATCTTGCCGTCCTTGACCGATTTGTACATTGACGGAGCGCCCGCCGCCTGAACGCCGTATACCTTGATCTTAGGGTTGAGCTGCTTTATCGCGAACGCAACGCCCGAGATAAGTCCGCCGCCGCCGATAGGCACGACCACCGCGTCCATATCGGGGAGCTGCTCGAGAAGCTCCAGACCGATAGTTCCCTGACCCGCGATAACATTCTCGTCGTCGAACGGGTGAATGAACGTGTATCCCTTTTCGTCGCGGAGCTGAAGCGCCTTATTGTACGCGTCGTCGTAAACTCCCGGCACAAGGCATACCTCCGCGCCGTAGCCCTTTGTCGCCTCTACCTTTGAGATAGGCGCGCCGTCGGGCAGACAGATCAGCGACTTTATCCCCGCCTTGGTAGCCGCGAGCGCCACGCCCTGCGCGTGATTGCCCGCCGAGCACGCGATAACGCCCTTTTCGCGCTCCTCGGGCGAAAGCGTGGATATCTTGTAATACGCGCCGCGAACCTTGAACGAGCCCGTTACCTGCAAATTCTCGGTCTTGAGGTAAACGTCCGCGTCGGGATTGATCTTCGGCGCCTTGATGAGGTCGGTCGTCCTTATGACCTCCTTCAGCACGTGCGATGCCTTGTAGATAGTGTCCAGTGTAAGCATTTTTTATTCCTCCTAATTATTCTCTGCACAGGAGCCATAAAAACAAAAATCCCCTAACGGATATTAGGAGATAAAACATCTATTGCCTCTGTACATCCGTCAATGCACTTCCCTTTAACGGTGGAACTCCGTACCTCCTTAATACGCCTAGTTGCACTAGCGGCGGTTCGGGAAGTCTGCTCCGAGCGGATCATACGAGAGAAGCTCTACCGACTTTCACCGACCGTCGGCTCTCTGAAAGGGCTTTGTTCCCATACGGCGCTTTCGCGCGCTCATCATAGCATTTATAAATTTATTATACACCAAACGCCATAGCTTGTCAATAGATTTTACGGAAAAATTTCTCCGCGGCAAGTCATTTGTATTGACAAACCCGTCCGAATGTGATAAAATAAATAGGAAATATTCGGTCAGGCGGTATTCTCCCGTCGCGGACGGGAGAATACCGCGCATAAAAAATTAAATCCGAAAAGGAGAAATAGTTATGTATATAACCTGTTTAGACCTCGAGGGCGTGCTCGTCCCCGAGATATGGATCGCTTTCTCGCAGGAGAGCGGTATCCCCGAATTGAAGCGCACCACGCGCGACGAACCCGATTACGACAAGCTGATGAAGTGGCGTCTCGGCATACTTAAGGAGCACGGTCTCGGCTTAAAGGAGATTCAGGACACCATCGCGAAGATCGACCCCATGCCCGGCGCAAAGGAGTTCCTCGACGAGCTGAGATCGCTCTCGCAGGTAATTATCATCAGCGATACGTTTTCGCAGTTCGCGGGTCCGCTTATGCAGAAGCTCGGGCTGCCGACCATCTTCTGCAACTCGCTTGAAGTCGCGGATAACGGCGAGATCACGGGCTACAAAATGCGCTGCGAGAAGTCCAAGCTCACCACCGTCAAGGCATTGCAGTCTATCGGCTTTGAGACTATCGCGGGCGGCGATTCGTTCAACGACCTCGGAATGATACAGGCGTCGAAGTTCGGATTCCTGTTCCGTTCCACCGAGCAGATCAAGAAGGACTACCCCGACCTCCCCGCGTTCGAGGAGTACGGCGAGCTTATGAAGTTCCTTAAAGAGTGCCTTGCAAAGTAAAAACAGCGGCTGTTTGCCAATGACAAACAGCCGCCTTTTTATATAAACCCGCGTTTCTCCCCGCCTGCGGCGGGGAGAAACGCATAAGAGACCCACTGATCAAACGGATTTTCCCCCGCCTCCGGCGGGGGAAAACCGCATAAAACCAGAGCTGTTTTTATTACGCCTTTGTGACCTTTAAGAACACCTTTTTGCCCTTGCGGACGATGACCTCTTTCGCGAGGTCTATCTGCGCGTTGGGGTCGTCGATTACCATGTCGTCCACCGCGATACCCTTTCCCGAGATGAGATTTCTCGCCTCGCGCTTGGACGGCGCAAGCTTGGTATTCACGAGCAGATCAAGGATCCCGAGCTTGCCGTCTGGAGCCTCAACGGAAGCCGTCGGCATATTGTCGGTGTTGCCTGCTCCCGAGAACAGCGCCTTTGCGCCGTCGAGTGCCTTCTGCGCTTCCTCCTCGCCGTGAACCAGCTTGGTAAGCTCGAACGCGAGTATCTCCTTAGCCTTGTTGAGCTGAGCGCCCTCCCATTTCTCCATTTCGAGTATCTCCTCGATAGGCAGGAACGTGAGCATTTTCAGACACTTGATAACGTCCGCGTCGTCGACGTTTCTCCAGTACTGGAAGAAGTCGAACGGCGATGTCTTTTCGGCGTCGAGCCAGACCGCGCCCTTTTCGGTCTTGCCCATCTTCTTGCCCTCGGAGTTGAGCAGCAGCGTGATGGTCATCGCGTGAGCGTCCTTGCCGAGCTTCTTGCGGATAAGTTCCGTGCCGCCAAGCATATTCGCCCACTGGTCGTCGCCACCGAACTGCATATTGCAGCCGTAATCCGTGTACAGCTTGTAGAAGTCGTAGCTCTGCATTATCATGTAGTTGAACTCGAGGAACGTCAGACCGCGCTCCATACGCTGCTTGTAGCACTCGAAGGTCAGCATTTTGTTGACCGAGAAGCAAGCGCCGACCTCGCGGAGCACGTCGATGTAGTTTAGATCGAGCAGCCAGTCCGCGTTGTTCACCATTATCGCCTTGTCGTCCGCGAAGTCGATAAAGCGGCTCATCTGCTTTTTGAAGCACGCGATATTGTGGTCGATGTCCTCTTTTGTGAGCATTTTGCGCATATCGGATTTTCCCGACGGATCGCCGATCATTCCCGTGCCGCCGCCGAGCAGCGCAATCGGCTTGTTGCCCGCCATTTGCAGCCGCTTCATAAGGCACAGCGCCATAAAGTGACCCACGTGCAGCGAATCCGCCGTCGGGTCGAAGCCGATGTAGAACGTGGCTTTGCCCGCGTTTATCATCTTGCGTATCTCGTCCTCGTTGGTTACTTGGGCGATAAGTCCTCTTGCAATAAGTTCGTCGTAAAGTTCCATGTTTAAATCCTCATTTCCATTTGTATCGTTCGGGGCGCAAGCCCCATTTTCTCATAAAACGCGACCGCGCCCGTATTGCATGCGGTCACCCCGAGCTGTACGCTCGTGCAGCCGCGCTCTTTTCCGAACGCTTTCACCGCGCCGAAAAGCTCCGTGCCCACGCCCTGCCGCCGAGAATCCTCCGCGACCGCAAAGCAGTCGATATAGCACATTCGCCGCGGAATCTTCTCCTCGGTGTTCACGTCCATTATCTTCACGACCGCGTAGCCGTCGAGCTTGCCGCCGCTCTCGTGTACGAGAACGGTCTGCCCGCCGTCGTTCAGTATCCCGGCTATCCTGTCCGAGAACCATCCGCGCTCGGGCATTCCGAACGTTTCGGGCTTAATCTCAACATGGTGACGGTGAAGCTGCATAAACAGCTCCGTCAGCCGCTCGCGGTCGTTTATATCCGCAATTCTTATCATACAAACCTCCTAAATTTTTTAGAAAGTCCACGCATAGCCGATGAGATGTTCACATCTCACGGATAACACCCTCTTTCAATAAAATAAAGCCCTCCCCGAGCCGAAGCTCGGAGAGGGCGCCAAAATTCAGATAAAGCGCGGTACCACCTCAATTTGCGCAATCACCACTCGTGGTGATTAGGCCTTTGAACAGCTTTAACGGGCTTACCCGTGCGTGCTAATAGGAAAACCGTTCGCACAGCCGCTCGGGGAGGTAATTCACAAAACGTTCCCTGCCGCCTTACACCGACCGGCGCAAACACGGATGTTTGCGCCGTTGCCCCAAGAGCGGCGCACGGACGCGCCGCAGCCGGGGACAACCGGCGGCTCTCTGTGAGGGTGTTGCGCTTTGCTACTGCTTTCCCGTCAACGCTTTAAAATATTAAGTTTTTATTCCTTTGTCGGATCATTGGGCAGTTCCATCGGCTGAAGTTTCAGTTTGAGAAAGTCGATTTTTTTGTCGATCGCTTTTATCGTTTTTACAGCATTTTCCTCAACGGCTATCTCCCGCAGTGTTATCAGCAGCTCGTAGTCGTCGATAAGCTTTGCCTTAAGCTCCATTTCACTTGGCATAATATCACCTCTGCTAAATTCCCGTCAACGCTTTGAAAATATTAAGTTTTTATTCCTTTGTCGGATCGTTGGGCAGTTCCATCGGCTGTAATTTCAGCTTTAGATAGCCGATCTTTTCATCGATGAGCTTTACCGTTTCGACGGCGTTTTCTTTCACTGCCGATTTGCGGAGTGTTATCAGCAGCTCGTAATCGTCGATAAGTTTTGCTTTAAGTTCCATTTCACTCGGCATTTTTTCACCCCCACTTAAGAACCTGTACCGATTAATCAGCGGCTCACCGGTATTATAGCATATTTGCACGGATTTGTCAAGTGTAATTTATACTAATCACCCATTAAAAATCACACATGATCATACCACGGATCACCGGATTTCCAAAAAGAGATAACCTGCACGAAATGAAGCATTTCGCCTTTATACTCGTCTTCATTAGCCCTTGAGACCGAAGCTTCAACGCAAACGTATTCCTTATCGCTCACATAATCGTAGATAACAGCGATACAGCTCGCTTCGTCGTCGGCCGCGGATTCCATAAGCAAAACTATCCTGTCGGAGCTGCGGAATATCTCGTTGAACGAGCCCGGTATAAGCACATCGGCAATACCGTCGCCGACCTTTAAATTTTCCGCGCTTTCCAGCGCGTGATTCCACGCGTTTTCGCCGCGTACCGTTACGGCGTTGACGGATATTACGCTATTGTCCGTGGAACGGAAGAAGTCCTTGGCTATCAGACCCGTACCGTCGATCTTGCGTTCTAAATCGGAAGAAAAGCTGAGGGTCAATCCTGTCGGCAGGTGGGCATAAAACGAGGGATAGTAGCTTGGGTATTTGCCGCCCTCATACTTTAAGTCGATCTGGTGAGCGTATTCGGGAAGATCAACGCCCCACGCGCGGTACCACTCGTACAGGTCGACGAGCATATACGCACCGTCGCCGTCGATATCGAACGTCACCGTGTGGTTTGCCTCGTTGAGCGTCGGCTCGAGCTCCTCGTAGCTGTTCTCCTCATTATAGTACAGCCCTATAAGGTTGCGCGCGGGCACCTGCTTCATATTTTCGGGATCGTAGCGGAAGATGAGCCGCGAGTTCTCCGTCACTCCCTCCACCTCGACGGGGCAGCCGAACAGCCCGACAACGCCCGTATGCAGCATGTGAACGTCCAGCATATTGCTGATATACGGATCATCGGCGTTCTCCACGGTCACCGACAAAACCTGCGGGGAGCGCGTCATGCTGAGGTCGATGGTGTACGAGGTAGAATGCTCGGGCTCGACGACGGGGATATCAAATATCCCGCCGACGGGCTCGTAAGAACACCCGCGCAGCAGCCCCAAAATCATCAGTATCACGAAAAGTCGTCTCATGGTGATCCCTCCTTATGTTACAGCGGCAGCTCGCCCCTGCAAACCTTTTCCAGATCTTCGAAAACCACTTTCTTTTGCACAAGCAGCAGCGGATCCCAGGTCTCCACCTTTTGCCTTACCCGAGGATAGAGCGCGTTGAACTCGTCCGTTCTGCCCAAGAGCTTAAGCTCCAGCAGCATTACGATCTCGAAGTCGGGCGTGGGGAGCGGATAACGCTTATAATGACCGGTATTCATATAAGCGACCGTCTGATCGTAAGCTCTCCGGACGCGCGACAGATCGCCCTGCCTGCCCGCGTAGCAGTCAATGTAGATCAGCGCGAGATACAGCATATAGCTGCTTTCGTTGTAAACAGGGTCGTTCTGCGCCTTGTTGATAAGCTCCTGAAACTCGCGCCATTTGTTTTCCGCGGCAGCCAAGTTATCGGCTTTAAGCGCCGACACCACATACGCGAAAAAGAAGTGAATTTTTTCGTGAACGGGGGCGTTCGACGGGATAGCCACGCTGTCAAGATACGTCACGGCGTCCGCGGGCTGCCCCATCCGCGCAAAAATAAGAGCATATTCCGCCGCGTATTGCAGACGAAACGGCTTTCCCGTAATACGCTCATTTTCGTAGGCGCGCAGAAACTCCATGCCGTAGCCGTATTGATCCAATACCTTGTACAGCTTGAGCTGTTTAAGCGTGATGACCAGTGCGCCGATCAAAAACCACAGCACCCAGAAGATCACGCCGCAAACCGCGCCGACAACGATCCTTTTCGGGTCTAATCCGTGAAATCCGTTGAATGCGACCACCCACATCAATATCGCGAAAACAATATGCCACGGTTTTGCGGCACGGAAAGTACCGGCAAGTATCTTTTTGTAATATTTAAAGCCCGAATTTTCCATTACAGCTGATCGGCGATCTCGAGAATGAGCTTCTCGGACTTCTCCCAGCCGAGGCACGGGTCGGTTATAGACTTTCCGTAGGTGCCCTCCTCGATCTTCTGGCTGCCGTCCTCGATATAGCTCTCGATCATCAGACCCTTGACGATATCGCGTATCTCCTTGGAGTGGCGCATAGAGTGGAGTATCTCGTTGGAAATGCGCACCTGCTCGAGGTACTTCTTGCCGCTGTTGGAGTGGTTGGTGTCCACGATGATCGCGGGGTTCTCCAAGCCTTTCTCCATGTACATATCGCAGCAGAGCTTCAGATCCTCGTAATGATAATTCGGGATAGTCTGGTCGTGCTTGTTCTGAGCGCCGCGCAGGATAGCGTGCGTAAACGGATTGCCGTCCGACACTACCTCCCAGCCGCGGTAAATAAAGGTATGCTTCGCCTGTGCCGCCTGAATGGAGTTGAACATTACCGACAGCGTTCCCGAGGTCGGGTTCTTCATGCCGACGGGGCACTCCATACCGCTCGCCACGAGACGGTGGTGCTGATCCTCAACCGAGCGCGCGCCGACCGCGACATAGGACAGCAGATCGCTCAAGTAACGGTAATTCTCGGGGTACAGCATTTCGTCCGCACAGGTGAGGTGCGTCTCGGCGATAGCGCGGGTATGCAGCTTTCTTACCTGCACGATACCCTCCAGCATATCCTCTCCCTTGGTGGGGTCGGGCTGGTGGATAAGTCCCTTGTAGCCCGTGCCGTTGGTGCGGGGCTTTCCCGTGTAAATACGCGGTATGATAAGTATCTTGTCCTTTACCTGCTCCTGTACCTTTGCGAGGCGGTTGATATAGTCCATTACGGAGTCCTCGTTATCCGCCGAGCACGGACCGATGATAAGCAAAAACTTGTCGCTCTTGCCCGTGAACACGTCCGCGATCTGCTTGTCGCGAGCCTCCTTGACCGTTTTTATTTCCTCGGAAATAGGATACATCTCCTTGACCTCTTTGGGGATAGGTAACTTTCTGTTGAACGTCATTGACATTTCTGTTTCTCTCCTTTATCAAAGCAGGCGCTCCGCGCCCTGCCCTGCACGGTCGTATGCCGCGCATAAATTTTTTCATTCTTCTATATTGTAACACATTGCTTCCTTTTTTGCAAGGGGGTAATTAAAAATATTTTTAGCGCTTTTAGGTGGTAAAGTGAAACATAATATTTCTCTTTAGATTGTAAAATAAGTCCATTTTAATAAAAAACTGCCTTGTTTTTTATGCGGTTCTCCCCGCCGTCGGCGGGGAAAGCCGCCTTTTTTAATAGTGGTTTTTTGTTATTGCTTGGTCGGTCTTGTTTCCTTTTGTTATCACACTAACTTCGGTGGAGATTATTTGTAATTGCTTAGTCGGTTTCGTTTCTTTTAATTATTGCACTAACCTCGGTGGGGTTTATTTGTAATTGCTTGGTCGGTTTTCTTGTCTTTAATTATTACACTAACCTCGGTGC
>CAMWVP010000109.1 GCA_947177735.1 uncultured Clostridia bacterium | reverse complement strand
GCTCGGGATTGTCCTCCATTATCGCCGCGGAGAACACGATGAGATCCGCGCCCTCGATATTCTCTGCGCGCTGTCCGAGGGTCACGGGTATGCCCATTTTCCGCACGGCATCAAGGGTCGAGGTCTCGTTGTTATCGGAGCCCGTGAGGTAGTACCCCTTTGTGTGCAGTATCTGCGCGAGCGGATACATACCGCTGCCGCCAATGCCTATAAAATGTATATGTTTTTTGCCCGTAAGAAAATTTTCCAAAGCGTTACCCCCTTTAACTATTCCAAAAAATATATGCTTTTCTCCGCTTTTTTATGAATAATCCCCCGTGTAATTTCCAAAAATAGTATTGTCAAAATTCTAAAGGGCAAACATTGCCAATGGCAGTCAATGCCCTGCTCAACGGAGGGAAAAAATGGAGATAAGCGACATTAAGATCAGAAAAACCATGCACGAGGGCAGGCTTCGCGCGGTGGTCTCGATCACCATCGACAACGCCATAGCGATCCACGATATCAAGCTCGTCCAGGGTGACGAGAGGATGTTCGTGGCTATGCCGAGCCGCCGCGAGGACAGCGGGATATTCCGCGACATAATCCATCCCATCTCCTCGAATATCCGCGAGGAGATCGAGAAGAAGATACTCACCGCCTACAACGACTATATTCAGTGAGCGCTCAGCAGCAGGCGCGTTTTCAGGATAGCTACCTGCGTTTTCGCGTCCTGGAGCTCGTTGTTCATTATCATTTCCGCCGCTTTTTCAAGCGGTATTTTTTCTACGTCGAGAAACTCGTCCGCGTCGAGCTTCTGTGTGCCGTAGTGCAGCCCGCGGGCGAGGTACATATGAATGATCTCGCCGTCGTAGGCGGGCGTGGGGATAAGGCTGCCGAGGTAATCGAACTCGTCGCAGGTACAGCCCGTTTCTTCCTTGAGCTCGCGCAGACCGCAGGCGCGGTGATCCTCGCCGTACTCGAGCTTGCCCGCGGGTATCTCGAGCAGCACCTGCTTATGCGGATAGCGGAACTGCCGAACGAACAGCACGTTCCCGTCCTCGTCGAGCGGCACGACGCAAACTCCGCCGGGGTGCTTTATCACCTCGCGTGTCGCCGTGTCGCCGTTTTCGAGCTCTACCCTGTCGACGAACAGCTTGACGATCTTGCCGTCGAATTTCTGTTCGCTCGTTAATGTCTTTTCCTCTAAATGCATTATTTATCCCCCTCTTTGTTGTCGTGCTCTTGTTCGCTCGTCCCGGGGAACGCTATTCCCCGCGTCTTTCTGCCGCGCTCGGGACTTGTCGATATCCTGTCGGTGAGCTGCGCGATATAAGAGCTGTGTGCCTTAACGCCGTCGACCTGATCGCTGTCGTACAGGTGGGCGTAGGAATTTCCGCGCTCGCGCTTGTACACAACGAGCAGCAGATAGTACGCCGCGAGCAGCACCACTCCCGCAACGCTCGCAATTACGCCGATCTTCAGTCCGGGCGTCTCGTAGGTGAACGATATCTCACAGATGCCGCCCGGAACACGGATCCCGCAGAATCCCGCGTTCACCTTGTCGACCTCAACGGGGATCCCGTTTACCGTCGCTGACCAGCCCTTGCACCACGGCACGCTGAACACCACGAGCTTCTCGCTGTCGTAATCGCTCATCGCGGTGAAGCCCTTATTGTTGATGCTGAACTGCTTTACGCCGGAATTTATACGTTCGAGCGCGTCCTCCTTGAACTGCGCGAAGGTCGAGTTTATCGAGAAGCCGTCGCTGCCCCAATTGTACGCGGAGGCGGCGGTGAGTATATCCGAATACTTTTTGCTCTGCTCCTCGGTGAGGACGACGCCGCGTATCATCAGGTTGTCGATACAGTCGGTGCCCTCGATGTCGGTGTCGATATAGTATTTATCGTAGGAGAAGCCCATCGGCAGCGCGTAATCGGTCTTGTAGATATCGTAGTTGCCCTGCTTGTCCATATACTCGTATATTTTCAGAGCGTCGAGCGCCTCCTTGCGGTTTTTCTCGCTCAGATCGTCGGGTATCATAATATACTTCACGCGGGTGAGCGCTCTTAGGGCGTAGTACTTGTTTTCGGGAGCGGAGTTGACCGAGCGCGTGCCGCGGTTTTTCATGACCTTGAGCAGGTCGTAGAGCTCGAATGTCGAGCCCGGAACTATGCTCGTGAAGCTTTTCAGCGAGCTCATACCCCACAGCATATTGACGTTGTTGGTCTCGTCTATGCCCTCGATGCGGTAAAATTCGGGATCGTCGATGTTGAACTCGGCGTTCGCCATACGGTTGTAATCCCCTATCTTCGGACCGATGATCCTGCCGTAACCGAGGAAGTAGTAGCCGAGGACGAGCGAGCTGAAAACGGTAAGGGCTGTCGTGCGGTACATAAACTCGCGCCACGAAAGCATTTTGCGCATACGGATCACTATCCACAGCACAACAAGGAAGAGCACCGCCAGCGCCAGCGCTACCCAGACCGCGGGGCTCGTCTTGCCGGAGCTGCCATCCTCCGTGTTCATAAAGCGCAGAACGAGAGTGCTTACCTCCTCGCCGTCGTCGCTGACGCTCTTGCGCGTGAACGGCGACAGCAGAGCCAGACTGCCCATTACCGCGACGCAGACCGCGCTCGCCCGCAATCCGAGCTTCAGATCGAGTTCGTCATGCTCGAGAGTATACACCGTCGCGAGACAGCATATCAGCTCGGGCATATAGAACCAGCGCGTGTAGAAGTTGTTGTTGAACATGGTGAACGACGCGTTGAGCCCCGGCACCATCGCAAAGAGCAGGCAAACGGGCAGCAGAACGCGCGCCCAGTGTCCTTTCGCGCCCTTGACGAACGAGAGCACTCCCGCCATACCGAACAGCGGCAGGTAAAGCGCGACGCTCGACCACTTCGCGTCCGCTTCGGTGAACATCGCGTTGCGGGCGGCTACCTCGGGCGGGAAGAACAGGCTCTCCAATATCAGTCCGTAACGCTGTTCCCTGCTGTAGAACAGGAAGTTCCAGTCGGTCAGCATATTCGTCGACCGCGGAACGTCAAGCACCTGATATATAGACGGAATGAACAGCACTCCCGCTATCATAACTCCGACCACGCTTTCAAACGCGAGGCAGAGAAAGCCTTTAAGGTTGAGCGTGAAACGCTTGTCCATACCGTATCTTGCCAGGAAGTAGATGACCAGAAACACGCACTCGCCGATAAAGAAGAAGTAATTCGCGAGGGCGTTTAACGCGACCGCCAGCGCGAATACGGCGCGGCGCTTGTTTATCACGGCTTCCTCGAGAGCTATAAGCAGCAGCGGGAACCAGATGATCGCGTCCTGGAACTGAAAGAAAATATTGTACAGGTTAAAGCTCGAGAACGCGTAGAGTATGCCGCCGATGAGCGCGGTCTGCGGCTTTGTGACGAAGCGCCGTATATAGATGAACGCGAACAGCGAGAAGAGCGCTATCTTCACGCAGAGAAGCGGCGCCATAAGGTATTGCGACCACTCGGCGGGAAACAGGGTCATAAACCAGAAAAACGGGCTGCCGAGAGTGTAATATGTGTAGCTCCCGACGAAGTTCGCGCCGAGGTCGGTATGCCAGTCCCACGCGGGCAGACCGTTGTGTACGGCTTGTACACACATCTTGAAGAAGGGTATCTGCTGAGCGTTGTAGTCGCCGTAGAAGATGAAGTAGCCGCCGTCGATGATAATGAACGGCAAGAACATCAGCCCCGACATCGCCAGCGCGACAAGAAATGCCTTTTGATAGTATTTTTTCTCTTGCTTAAACATTTGTTCCTCCGATAGTTATGATTTATAGTGTAAATTACGGAATCGCCGATTTGAACCAGCTTTTTTGCGAAACAAGTTTTTCTTCGGCTTTTTCCCCGCCTTCGGCGGGGAAAAAGCCATTTAATCGGCAGCTTCTTATGTTACATTTTTTCGGGCGCGTCTATCTTTAACAAAGTAAGAACATTATTGATAACGGTTTTCACCGCGCCGCACAGAGCGAGTCTCGACAGCTTCACGGACGTCTCGGCGTCCTTTATCGGACAGCTGTCATAGAATTTATGGAATATCTGAGCGAGCTCATATACATATTTTGTCAGTTTAAACGGGCTGTATTCCTCCGCGGCTTCATTTATCAGCTCGGGGAGCGCCGCGAGCTTGCGGATAAGCGCGAGCTCGGCCTCCTCGGTGAAGCTCACCGCGCCGCCCTCGTACTTCGCGCCGTCGTCCGCCATTTTCTCCAGCACGCGGCAAATTCTCGCGTGGGCGTACTGCACGTAAAAAACGGGGTTCTTGGAGCTTTCCTCTACCGCCAAGTCGAGGTCGAAGTCGAGATGAGTATTTGTGTCACGGAGATTGAAGAAGAAGCGCGCGTTGTCTATCGGTACCTCGTCGAGCAGCGTGCTGAGTGTTATCGCCTTGCCCGAGCGCTTGGAGAGCTTTACGACCTCGCCGTCGCGCACGAGGTTGACCATCTGACACATCACCACGTCAAGGCGCTTTTCGTCGATACCCATAGCCTGTAAGCAGATACGCATACGCTTGACATAGCCGTGGTGATCGGCGCCGAGGACGTCTATCGCCTTGTCGTAGCCGCGCGTTACGAGCTTATTGTAATGGTACGCGATATCGGGCACGATGTAGGTCGGGAAGCCGTTCGAGCGCACGAGCACGAAATCCTGCTCGCCGCCGAAGTCGGTCGCGCGGAGCCACAGCGCGCCGTCCTGCTCGTAGGTGTGACCGCCCGCCTTGAGGTGCTCGATAACTTCGGAGACCGCGCCGCTGTTGTGCAGACTGCTCTCCTTGAACCAGTTGTCGTACTTGATACGGTACTTGAGCAGGTCGGTCTCGAGACGCGCCTCGTTTATCGGGAGCGCGTACTCAACGAGCGCCTTCTGTCTGTCCTCCTCTGAGGAATCGGCGAATTTGCCGCCGTTTATATCGTAAAAGTTCTTGGCGTGCTCGATTATGTCCATTCCGAGGTATACGTCCTCGGGCATGGGGAACGTTTCGGTATCGCCGTATATCGCGGCGGTAAGCTTGTCCATGTCGCTGCCGAGCTCCTTGACGACCTTTTGTCCGTCCTCGCCGCATATCTGCTGATAGCGCAGCGAGAGCGACTTGCCGAACTTGCTTATCTGGTTGCCCGCGTCGTTGATATAGAACTCGCGGTCGGCGGTGTAGCCCGCCTCCTGCAGCAGCGACGCGAGGCAGTCGCCGATAGCGCCGCCGCGCGCGTTGCCGATGTGCATGGGTCCCGTGGGGTTAGCCGAAACGAACTCGACGAGTACGCGCTTGCCCGCGCCGAGGTCGGTCTTTCCGTAGTCGCCGCCGAGCTTCAACGTGTTCGTGACAACGCCCGAGAACCACTTGCTGCCGAGGTAGAAATTCAGAAACCCGGGTCCCGCGACCTCTATCTTGTCGAAGCCCGTACCGTCGAGAGTTACCTCGTCGGCTATCATCTGCGCGAGGGCGCGGGGATTGGTTTTGAGGGCCTTTGCGCCGACGAGCGCGGCGTTCGCCGAAAAGTCGCCGTGAGCGCTGTCCTGCGGCACGGTAACCTGAAACGCGGGCAGCGGCTCCGCGGATATCTTCCCCGCTCCGACGAGCCGTCCGAGCGCATCGAGGATCAGCTCCTTAACTCCCGATTTTGCTTCCTTAACTGCATTGTAATACATAGTTGTCCTCCCGAATTTTTTTACTAATTGTTGATCGAAGTATAGACAAGATTTGTGACAAGATTGCGCCTAGCGCAAGAAAAATCGACGCAGGCGTACTTTATGTACGCCAAGGAGATTTGACGCAGCGATAGGTGCGAGATTGGCACAAAGATGTCTATACGTAGATCGACAATTAGTATTACATCTTTACGCTGATGCTTATCTCGTTTTCGGTCATCAGCCCCGAATTTATATCTATCGAATACTTGAGACGTATATTGCCGCCCTTTTCGCTGAGGCTGTTGTGCAGCTCGTGTGTGGTTATCCCGACCATACACTCGCCGAACTCGGTGCCGTAGTGACAGAAATGGCGCACGCCGTCCTCGAAAACAAGCCCCGAGAACGTCGAGCCCGTCCTTGTCATCGTCATCATCTTCTCGTCGATCTTGAGCTGCGCGTGGCTGCCCTGGTAGCCCGTCGCTTCGCTCTCGTCGTAGTCGATGTAGTACGAGCCGTTGTGATAACGGAACTCGCCGCGGGTAAACAGCTCCGATTCGTCCGTTATCCCGTCCGAGGTCTGTTTTATGTTCAAAAATATCGAACAATTGTCCATTTTTATATCTCCCCTGTTTTTTATACCGATCCCTGTCAAGATCTATCTCAGCGCGGTTTTCCCCGCCGAAAGCGGGGAAAACCGCCATTAAGTCGATGTTAGTTACCCTCGACGGCAAGCTGTATCAGCCTGTCAAGCAGCGCGGGATAAGGTACGCCCATATTCTCCATTAACTTCGGGTACATACTTATCGGCGTGAAGCCGGGCATGGTGTTTATCTCGTTAAGTATGATGTCGTCCTCGGTAACGAAGAAGTCCACTCTCGACAATCCTCCGCAGCCGCAGGCTCTGTACGCGCGCTTGGCGATGTCGCGCAGGCGGTGCATCTGCTCGTCGGTTATCTTCGCCGGGATATCCAGCACGGACGTGCCGAGCTTGTATTTCGCGTCGTAGTCGTAGAACTTCTCCGCGGGAGTTATCTGCCCCGGCACCGAGGCCAGCAGCCGGACGCCGTTGCCGAGCACGGCGCACTCGACCTCCTTGCCGATGATCTCGCGCTCGGCGAGCACCTTGTGACCGTGCGCGAACGCGACCTTTAAGCCCTCTTTAAGCTCGCTGCGGTTCTCGGCTCTCGAGACGCCCACCGACGAGCCCGCGCTCGAAGGCTTGACGTAGACGGGATAACCGAGAGCGTTCTCGATATCCTCACAGGTCTTATCCATATCACTCAGCGACTCGCGGCAGATGAGCCTGTATTCGGCGGTCTTTATGCCCGCCGCCTCGAGGACGGTGTGGGTTATGGACTTATCCATGCACACGGCGGAGCCTGTCATATCGCAGCCCACGCAGGGCAGCCCCGCGAGCTGACAGATGCCCTGCACGGTGCCGTCCTCGCCGTTCGCTCCGTGCAGCACGGGGAACACCACGTCCACCTTGCGCAGGAACACGTCGTTGTCGCCAATGACGATGATCCCCTTGTGCATCGCGTCGGGGCTGAGCACTGCCGTGCAGCAATCGGGATCGTTCTCCCACTCCCCCGTCTTAATGTACTCGTATTCGCCCGGATAATACATCCAGTGACCTTTTTTTGTTATGCCGACGCAGAGAACGTCGTATTTCTCCTTCGGTATGTTCGTCAGCACGGAGTATGCCGAAAGGAGCGAAATCTCATGCTCGCTCGACGCTCCGCCGAACAGTACGGCTACTTTCTGTTTTGCCATCTCAATATACCCTCGCGCGGGTTCTGTTCCCGACGCGTCCTTTCTTTATGCCTTTCTATATGCTAAATATCCGTCAATTATTCACCGCATAATAATTCAAATTACATTATACCACAAATCTCCGCGAATTGCAAGGGGTATTTTGTCGGTATACCCGTAATACCGCGCAAACTTCTCAAAGGTTGCGGAAATATGAGAATTAAAGTATTTTTTTAAAGATCTTTGTGAATAATGCCGAAAAGCGTATTGACAAAAGAAATGAAATGTGTTATAATTACTATATAGTTTTTTCAGTCTGTATATAAAACCGCGGTTCCCCCCGTCTGCGGCGGGGAGAACCGCATAAAACCAAGGCTGTTTTTTGTAAAAAGGACTTTTACTACAGTCTGATATTTTTTATTTATACTAAGGGAAACGCTGATTTGATCCGTTTTTCATTTTGCGAGGCACGGTTTTATCGGCTCTTTCCCGCCTCGGGCGGGAAAAGCCGTTTGATCAGCGGTTCCCAAGGTTTACGGGAGGTTGCTGTTATGGCTATTCTGGTTACCGGCGGTGCGGGGTTTATCGGCTCCCACACCTGCGTTGAGCTGCTGGAGTGCGGCGAGGAAATTATCGTGATGGATAATTTTTACAATTCCAACCCCAAGGCGCTTGACGGCATCAAAAAGATCACGGGCAAGGACTTTAAGTTCTATGAGGCGGATATGCTGGATATGCCCGCTGTGGAGCGCATTTTTGACGAAAACGATATAGAGCAGGTAATACATTTCGCGGGCTACAAGTGCGTTCCCGAGAGCGTCAAAAAGCCGCTGATGTACTACTCCAACAATCTGCGCGGAACGTTCAACATTCTCGAAATGATGAAAAAGTACGGCTGCACGAAGTTCGTTTTCAGCTCCTCGGCGACCGTGTACGGGATTCCCGAGCGGGTTCCCGTTTATGAGGACTTCCCTCTTTCCGCGATCAATCCTTACGGCTCAACAAAGCTTATCATCGAGAATCTCTGCCGCGAGATATACGCGTCGGACAACTCGTGGACTATGATACTTCTCCGCTACTTCAACCCCGTAGGCGCGCATAAGAGCGGGCTCATCGGCGAGGATCCCAACGGCATCCCCAACAATCTTATGCCCATCGTGCTCGACAAGGCAACGGGAAAGCGCGATACGCTTCAAGTCGCGGGAGATGATTATCCCACTCCCGACGGCTCATGCATACGCGATTACATTCACGTTGTCGATCTTGCTAAGGGTCATGTCGCGGCGGTCAAAAAGGCGCGTGAGCTCGAAAACGGCTGCCCCGCTTACAATCTCGGCACGGGCAACGGTTACTCGGTTTTCGAGGTGCTGAACACGTTCCAGAAAGTCAACAATATCGACCTCGGCTACACAGTGGGTCCGAGACGTCCCGGCGACGCGGCTTCCTGCTTCTCAGACCCGTCGCTCGCGGAAAAGGAGCTCGGCTGGAAAGCTGAACTCGGTATCGAGGATATGTGCCGCGACGCTTGGCATTTCGTGCAGGTACGCACCGCCGAGGGCAAGAATGAATAAAGAGTGGTCGGAGCTTAACAAGCAGGTTCAGACCGCGCTGAAAAAACGCGAAACGTTCGATAACGGTATAAAGGCGCTGCTAAGACTGCGCGGGGAGCTGTCCGAGGTATTATCCGGGCTTAAAACGGAGCTTCACACGGAGGATTTCAGCGCCATTCCTTTTATCAACGCCGACGGCTATCACTCAAAGACCATCGCTTACTCGATATGGCACATTGCCCGAATCGAGGACATTGTCGCGCATACGCTGATAATGGGCGATGAGCAGGTCTTTTTCGCGGGTGATTTCGCAAAGCGGACGGGTTCGCCGATCATTACCACGGGAAACGAGCTCGTTAAACAGCAGATCGCCGACTTTTCGGAAAAGCTCGATCTGAACGCGCTGTACGATTATTTCAGCCAGGTGAAGCAAAGCACGGACGAGCTGCTGAAAAGCCTTTCATTCGCGGATATGAAGCGCAAAGTCACCGACAGCGACCGCGAACGTCTGCTCGCTCTGAACGTTGTCAGCGGCGACGAAAACGCGTTCTGGCTGGTGGACTACTGGTGCGGCAAGGACGTATGCGGACTAGTTCGGATGCCGTTCTCGCGGCATTGGATAATGCATATCGAAGCGTGTCTGCGGATAAAAAATAAGATAACGGCGCGGAAATGACAGGGCGTGTTTCCATTCCAGAGGAAGAAAGGCAATACAATGCGGCTTCCTGCTTCTCCGAGCTGTCGCTTGACGAAAAGGAGTAATGAAATGAAGTTAGAACTTAAGCCCGATGGAATATGGTATCATGGTTCAAATGTGATATTTGATTTATTAAATGAAGGCAGTACCATTACGCAATGGAGGGGATTGGCTGAAGCATTTTCACATCAGCCGACAATGCTGTCATATGATGACAATGGGGTCATTTCCCACAATGGTATTGAAAAAGGCTTCTTGTATATTATTGATGAGCCGGTAACAGTAGATGTTGATATATATCAGCACCCGGAAACAACAATGGATAAAAATGCGGAGTTTCTTACCAAACGTTCTTTGAAAGTCAAAATAATAGAAGAATTGTAAGACAACATCCGGAGATACAGAACTTTTCAGGTTAGTTTCGTTGGAGGACGGTTATGCAGATTTGTGAAAAATGCGGAAATCAGTGCTTTGATAACGAGCGTTACTGCTCCGCCTGCGGAGAGCAGATCAAAAACCGCAGGCAGCTCCAATGCGACTACTGCGGGAACGTCGCCGTTGACCTCAAAAGCAACACCTGTCCGTCTTGCGGAGCAAAGCTGGCGTTCGATCTTATCACGTTTACGGAAAAGGTGAGGGTTTGCGGCTGCTGCGGTGAGAAGATAGCGCCGGGGGCGAGGTTCTGCGGAATGTGCGGCGCGCGTACCGTTTTCGGAGAAATCAAAGCCGCCGAGCACAAAGATACGCTCCGCCGCCGGAGAACCGCGGTAATTTCGCTTGTCATTATAGGGATCATCGTGCTCGGCATATCGATCATTTCTGCCGTGATACTGCATGATGAACGCGTTTACCGTGAAAGCGAGGAAGCGAGGATATCGTCCTACGAAGCGCGTTCGGAGGAGCAGTCGCGGCAGGAAGCGGAATGGGCGGAGGCTGCAAAGACCGCCGACTACACCGTGTACACGGCTCAGGAGCTCGCGGACGGCGCGGGATACGTCAAGGTCGGAGATTATGTCGAGGTCACGGGAAAGCTCATCACGCGCTATCACGGCTATTCCGCGAACAATATGGAGATAGTCGCCAACGAGGAAAACGAGGGAAAGGGCGAGGTGAATTTCACCCCTTATGAGAGCGAGATGGGCGACGAATTCGCCGACAGCCACGCGTTCGGCGATACGGTCACGCTGCGCGGGCGCGTCTCAAACGTGTTTCCGAGTATCCACGTCGTATGGGTAACTTGGTATGAAGAAGTGACCGAATAATAAAGAGCGTTATCAAAAGGCGAGCTGCCTTTGGCATTACGCCCCGTGTTTTGACGATCTGTTAAGGTCGTCGCACGACCGCGAAATGCCTCCTGTAAGGCGGCTCCCTAAGGCGTGCCGCCTTTGTCAAGCCGTTTCATAGGAAATTGCGGTGTCAAGCATTTTCGCTCGACACCGCAATACTTCTATAATGCACGCTCCTTAAGGCGTGCCGCCTTTGTCAAGCCGTTTCATAGAAAATTGCGGTGTCAAGCGTTTTCGCTCGACACCGCAATACTTCTATAATGCACGCTCCTTAAGGCGTGCCGCC
>CAMWVP010000108.1 GCA_947177735.1 uncultured Clostridia bacterium | reverse complement strand
CCGAACAGATAAAATATGATCGGTATCTTTCCGTGAAAAATTACTCCCATGAAAACGCCTATCGCAATGGCAGACAATATGCATATCAAAACCATGATAAAATCTCCGATGTTACCCCATGATGAAAATCCCGACTTATCGAACTGCAGTCCGGTTTTTCGCAACAAGGGCTCGATAACTTTACAGGAAAACAAGTCAAATAAATACAAGACTAAAAAAGCCGCCGTAGTAACGCTTAAGTAAAGGAATGCTTTTTTCACGAGACCACCTCTTTCCATTACGAAGAAATGTCGTTTAAGATTTATATTTGTTGGTCAAAAAAGAAATTATGGATATTATAAACATTGTTAGTTTAGTTACCACATACGGAACAAGCGCAAACCCAAAAAAAGTCATCGTATCTGCCAAAGGCGCAAAAAATTTGCTGTCTCTCTGAAAAAAATTATCTATCCAGTTGAGCCAAGATAATAATTCAGCATTACTAGGATATTTGTTAGGGGTATAAATCAAGAACAAAGTAAACAACACAAAATAACCGAACAGATAAAATATGATCGGTATCTTTCCGTGAAAAATTACTCCCATGAAAATGCCTATCGCCATGGCGGACAATATGTATATTAAAACCATTATAAAATTTCCGATGTTACCCAATGATGAAAATCCCGACTCATCAAACTGCAGTCCGGTTTTTCGCAATAAGGGCTCGATAACGTGAGTGCAAAGCAAGTAAAATAAGTACAAAGCCAAAAAAGCGACCGAAGTAACGCTTAAATAAAGTAGTGCTTTTTTCACGAGTTCACCTCATTCCATCACAAAGAAATAATGCAATATGTAATTGGCATATGCGGTCTTTCCATATATTTTGACGCATACAAAGCGAAATTCATAAGGGTTCCTTTGTATTCCGGTGCTACTAAACCATTGGGAATTTCCGCTGCCAGAAATGTTGCTGTTGATTCTACCGGTATCTTCCTGTTCATTGCTCTTTTTGCATGTAAAGAAGATGCTGCAAGCAATGAAAGGTACTGCATAAAATATGCAGTTGTCTGACAGCGTTTAATTATTGTTTTTTGTTCAATAATTTGGTACGGCACACCATATTTAAAGGATTTTCCTGTCGTTTGGTATAAGCTGTTATTTTCCTTGCTTGGGTGGCAACAGCTTATCTTTTTGCTCCAAAAGAAGTTCTACCCCTTGGCGTATTGCTGCCGCTCTGTTAGTATTATGCTTTTGACAATAATCCAACAGTCTCTTATTTGTTTCTTTGTCAAAGCGCACCTTTACGTCAATATCCTTGGGATTGTCAATCTTTGGTCTGCCTGTTCTTGGAGACATATTTACACCTCTTTTCGGGTCTCATACTACTTTCAGTCGGAATTAAGTATCACAATATCAATATATATTAAGGGTCTCGAAAAGTCAAGTGCTTTTTTGAAAATCATCTTATTATCCAAAACCTACTGTGATAATTTGTATAATGTTACCGAAAAAGGGGCTGCCGAATCGACAGCCCCAAAGAAAAGGGAGCGGGATATCCGGTCAGAAGCCGACAGCCGCCGACCCTTGACCGCATTATACGTTGAACAGCAGCTCGTCGTAGGTCGGATACGGCCAGTACTCCTCGCCCACGATAGTCTCCAGCTCGTCGGCTACCGCGCGCAGGCTCTGCATTTCCGCGAACACCTCGTCGTGATAGCAGCGCGCCTTTGCCTCGTCGCCCTCTACGCCCTGCGCCTTGACAACGGCGTCGGAGAGCGCGTGAGCCTTCGCACCCAGCGCCACGGTGAGCTCGTTTACCTTTTTTGCCATCTCTAGCTCGACGGTCGGCTCGATGCCCATCGCCTTCTTGCTCGCGGCGATATCGCATACGTCCTTGGCAAACTTCATTACCGCGGGGAGTATCTCGGTCTTTGCCATATCCGCTGCGGTGAGCGCCTCTATATTGATGACCTTGGAATAGTTCTCGAGGAGTATCTCCTGTCTGGCGTGCAGCTCTACCTCGCTGTACACGCCGAACTTCTTAAACAGGTCGACGTTCTTTTTAGCAGTAAGCGTCGGGATAGCGTCAACGGTGGACTTGAGGTTGAGCAGTCCGCGCTTCTCGGCTTCAACGGGCCAATCATCGCCGTAGCCGTTGCCGTTGAAGATAACGCGCTTGTGCTCCTTGATGGTCTTTACGAGCAGGTCGTGGAGCGTCTCGTTGAACTTATCGGCTTCAACGCCCTCGAGCTCGTCGGCAAACTCGGTGAGCGAATTCGCAACGATGGTGTTGAGTATCGTGTTGGGCCCCGCGATGTTGAGGTTGGAGCCGACCATTCTGAACTCGAACTTGTTGCCCGTGAACGCGAATGGAGAAGTTCTGTTTCTGTCGGTGCTGTCCTTGGGGAACTCGGGGAGCGACGATACGCCGACGTTGAACATCTGCTTGCCCGCGCCGGTGTACTCCTTGCCCTCTACAAGCGCGTCAACAACGGCTTGCAGCTCCTCGCCGAGGAAGATCGAAATGATAGCGGGAGGCGCTTCGTTCGCGCCGAGACGGTGATCGTTCCCGGGGCTCGCTACAGACAGTCTCAGCAGATCGGAATACTCGTCGACAGCCTTGATTATCGCCGCGAGGAACGTCAGGAACTGTGCGTTCTGCATAGGCGAACGTCCGGGATTGAGCAGGTTCTGACCGTCGTCGGTGGACAGACTCCAGTTATCGTGCTTGCCCGAGCCGTTGATACCCGCGAACGGCTTCTCGTGCAGCAGGCACACAAGACCGTGCTCCAGCGCGATCTTCTTCATCAGCTCCATAGTGAGCTGGTTCTGGTCGGTCGCGAGGTTTGCGGGCGCGAAGATGGGCGCGTTCTCGTGCTGTGAGGGCGCTACCTCGTTGTGCTTGGTCTTGGAGGTGATGCCGAGCTTCCAGAGATGCTCGTCGAGATCCTTCATATAGTCCGCGACGCGCTCCTTTATCATACCGAAATAGTGATCCTCAAGCTCCTGACCCTTGGGAGCGGGCGCACCGAACAGCGTTCTGCCCGTGAATATGAGGTCTTTTCTCTTATCGTATGTCTCCTTGTTTACGAGGAAATACTCCTGCTCCGCGCCGACTGTCGCGACAACGCGCTTTGTCGTCTCGTTGCCGAACAGGCGGAGAATACGGACGGCAGCGTCGGACACTACGTCCATGGAGCGCAGCAGCGGGGTCTTCTTGTCCAGTGCCTCGCCCGAGTATGAATAGAACGCGGTCGGAATGTACAGCGAGCCCTCCTTGACGAACGCGTAAGAGGTCGGGTCCCAAGCCGTGTAGCCGCGCGCCTCGAACGTCGCTCTCAAGCCGCCAGACGGAAAACTCGACGCGTCGGGCTCGCCCTTGATGAGCTCCTTGCCCGAGAACTCCATGATCACCGTGCCGTCGCCCATCGGCGAGATAAAGCTGTCGTGCTTCTCGGCGGTGTTTCCCGTCATCGGCTGGAACCAGTGCGTATAGTGGGTCGCGCCCTTTTCGATCGCCCAGTCCTTCATTGCCGCCGCAACGACGTCGGATATCGAGCTGTCAAGCTCCTTGCCCTCCGCGATGGTCTTTTTCAGCGTCTTGAAAACGTTCTTCGGTAGCCTCTGCTTCATCGTTTCCTCGTTGAACACGTCGATACCGAACTGGTCTACCACATTAAATTTCTCTTCCATTGTCCCTTTCCTCCCTGAGTTCTTAAAAATAAAAACGGCGTTTTGAGTGCAGTTATCCCGTACCCGAAACGCCGTTGTTTCTTACAGTTATTATTATAACCCATAACTCCCGATTTGTCTACTGTGTTATTATACAAAATATAAGACTATTTACATTTTTTTCACAGCGCTTTGCACAACAAATTGCAATTTGCAGTTGAAAATAATTCTTTTTACGGGCTTATCCGATAAAATATCCGCCAATTCTGCAAGTCCGCAAAAACAATCTTTCATAAAGCGCTTCCCCGTTATACACGGGGAAGCCGGTCTGTATATAAACCCGCGGTTATCCCCGCCTGCGGCGTGGGATAACCGCATAAAAACAAGGCTGTTTTTTTAAAAAAGGACTTTTTCTACAGTCTGATGCAAAATTATTTGTTAAACATATCCTTTATTTTATCAAAGAACGACTTGCGCTTCTCGTAGTTCTTTTCATCAAGCGTTTCCTCAAAGGCTTGCAGCGCTTCCTTCTGCTTCTTGCTGAGGTTTTTCGGCACCTCGACGCTTATTCTCACCATCTGGTCGCCGCGGTCGCCCTCGGAGCGCTGGAGCTTCTGAACGCCCTTCCCGCGCAGCCTGAACACCGTTCCGGGCTGAGTTCCCGCGGGAACGTTATAGCTCACCTTGCCGTCGATGGTCGGCACCTCGATCTCCGAGCCGAGCGCCGCCTGCGCGTAAGTAATCGGGAAATCTATCCAGATATTGTAGTCCTCGCGCTCGAAAACGGGGTCTTTTCTCACCGAGATACGTACCTTAAGGTCGCCGCGCTGACCGCCGTTCGAACCGACGCTGCCCTGTCCGCGGACGTTCAGCGTCATTCCGTCATCGATACCCGCGGGCACCTTGACGGAGACGGTCTTTTTCATCGTCGTCTTGCCCGAGCCGCTGCACTTGGTGCACGGGCTCTCTATGATCTTGCCCTTGCCGCCGCACTTCGAGCACGGTCTCTGCGACTGCATCATACCGAACATACTGCGCTGCTGAACGGTGACGTAGCCGCGCCCCTTACAATCCGGACAGGTCTTGGAGCTCGTTCCCGCTTTCGCGCCGGAGCCGTTACACTCGGGGCAGTCCTCGGTGCGGTTTATCGTGATGTCGTGCGAAACTCCCTTGCACGCCTCCATAAAGCCCACCTCGAGCTGCACGGCGATGTCCGCACCGCGCCTGGGAGCGTTGGGGTTCGCGGATCTCGAACCGCCGAAGCCTCCGATCCCGCCGCCGAATATGTCCGCGAAGATATCGCCGAGGTCGACGCCCTCAAAGCCGCCAGTGAAGTTCGCGCCGCCGCCGTAATTCGGGTCAACGCCCGCGTGACCGAACTGATCGTACTTCGCGCGCTTTTCGGGGTCGGACAGCACCTGATTTGCCTCGTTGACCTCCTTGAACTTCTCCGCGGCTGTCGGGTCGTCGGGGTTAAGGTCGGGATGATACTGCTTGGCGAGCTTGCGGTAAGCCTTTTTTATATCGGCTTCGCTCGCTCCCTTTTGCAGTCCGAGCACCTCGTAATAATCTCTTTTGTCCATTACACATTATCCTCTCAGAATATCAATTCTCAAATATATCCGGGTTGACCATCGGTACGATAAGCTCACAGACCCCGCCGTCCTTGTCGATACCCCAGTAGCACTGGTAAAATCCGTCGCCGAGACCGGAGGCAATCATCACCATTCGACCGTTCGTTTCGGGGTTCGCCCACTCGATTAAGTCGCCGCCCTCGCGCTGGAACTGCGGCTGTCTGTTGTAGCTCTCGGCGAAGATCGCCGCAAAGTAGTCGTCGTAGTGGTTCTTTCCGGGGTTCTTTCGGTGCCAGCTCTCAATGAACAGCGCGAAGTCTCCCGCCGTCTTTTCGTCGCAGAAGCACATCATTCCCGCGTCCACGGGGAAGCCCGTCATAACGCCGTCGCGCGCCTTGAAAGCCGCCGTCTCGGGCACGGGCTTCGCGAGCTCGTACCTTACTGCCTTGTTATCCGATATTTTCAGCCGCGCCGTGCACATCCTTATCCCGACCTCGGGATTACGGAACAGCGCCACCTCCGCGGGATAGCTCCCCGGCGGTATCTCGCGCTCCAGCACGGGAGCGATGATATGATTACCCGATAAGTAGCACAGCGGATCGGCTGCCACCACCCTGCCCGTCGGGATATCGACCGTTCCGACAGTCAGGTAAAACCGCGTGTTCGTCCGCACGAACTGACGCTCAACGATATCCGTCTCGATCTCGGTGCGGCTGATGAAGTCGAGATTAGCCTTGAACATCTCCTCGAAGTTACTTTCGCTGCGCTGTTGGAAATCTCGGATAAACGCCGCCATCTTGCGTCCCATATCGAGCGCGGTATCCTCGGTGTATAGGTCGTCGAACGTGCCGAAGATGTGTCCGCAGTGCTCCGGGCTATCGTCCTTAAAGCCGCCACATACGCCGACAAACGCACCGCCGCGCTTCTCCTTTTGGAATTTAAAGACGTAATAGGTCAGTCCGTCCATCTCGAAATCGTGCGTACACTCCATTTTGAGGGGCTCCTGCCCGTATTCGTTGATAAGCCAGTCGGTCAGCGCCTTCTCCGCGGTCTTTACCTGTTTTTTATTCATATATTTTCTCCGGATAAATACGGCAAAGCACACCGCGCGGATTCACGCGGTGCACTGCCAAAACAACAAATTACTTTTCGGTAAACTCAACGTCCACAGCGCCGTCATCATTTCCGCCGTTGTCCTCGGGAGCAGCGCCCGCAGCTCCCGACGCGCCCGCCATATCCTCGGGATTGCCGCCGTTTGCCTGGTAAACCTTGCCCGCTACCTCGTAGAACGCCTTTTGCAGCTCGTCTTTCTTCGCCTTGATATCCTCGATGTCGCTGCCCTTGAGCGCCTCCTCGAGAGCGGCGATCTTCGGCTCTACCTTTTCCTTGTCCTCGGCGGTCACCTTGTCGCCGAAGTCCGCCATGGACTTCTTCATCTGGTAGACCATCGAATCGGCTTCGTTGCGCGTATCAACGTCCTCCTTGCGCTTCTTGTCCTCCGCGGCGAATGCCTCGGCCTCCTTGACCGCTCTGTCGATGTCGTCCTTGCTCATATTGGTGGACGCGGTGATGGAGATATGCTGCTCCTTGCCGGTGCCCTTGTCGAGCGCGGTAACATTTACGATACCGTTCGCGTCGATGTCGAACGTAACCTCGATCTGCGGGATACCGCGCGGAGCGGGAGCAATCCCGTCGAGGCGGAAGTTGCCGATGGACTTGTTGTCCTTGGCGAACTCGCGCTCACCCTGGAGAATGTTGATGTCAACGGACGGCTGATTATCCGCGTAGGTAGTGAATACCTGCGAATGCTTGGTCGGAATTGTGGTGTTGCGCTCGATCATACGCGTGCAGACACCGCCCGCCGTCTCGATACCGAGCGACAGCGGAGTAACGTCGAGCAGTACGATGCCGCCGACCTCCTTATTGAGTACGCCGCCCTGAATGGACGCGCCGATAGCTACACACTCGTCGGGGTTGATGCCCTTGAACGGGTCTTTGCCGAGGAAGCCCTTAACTGCATCCTGAACGGCGGGAATTCTCGTCGAGCCGCCTACGAGCAGTATCTTGTGGATCTCGTTCTTGTCAAGACCCGAATCGGATATAGCCTGCTTGAGCGGACCCATGGTAGCCTCTACGAGATCCGCAGTAAGGTCGTTGAACTTCGCTCTCGAGAGCGTAACATTGAGGTGCTTCGGACCGTTCGCGTCCGCAGTGATATACGGAATGGAAACGTTTACGGATGTGGAGTTGGAAAGCGCGATCTTCGTCTTTTCAGCCTCGTCCTTGAGTCTCTGCATAGCGAACTTGTCGTTGATGAGGTCGATACCGTCGGACTTCTTGAACTCCTCTCTCAGGTAGTCGATGATCCTCTGGTCGAAGTCGTCGCCGCCGAGGTGATTGTTGCCCGCGGTCGCGAGAACCTCCTGCACGCCGTCGCCGATATTGATTACGGAAACGTCGAACGTACCGCCGCCGAGGTCATATACAACGATGTTCTGATCCTCTTCCTTGTCGACGCCGTAAGCGAGCGCCGCGGCGGTCGGCTCGTTGATGATACGCTGAACGTTCAGACCCGCGATCTGACCCGCATCCTTGGTAGCCTGGCGCTGCGAGTCGGTGAAGTAAGCGGGAACGGTGATGACCGCGTCCGTGACCTTCTCGCCGAGATACGCCTCCGCGTCGCCCTTGAGCTTCTGGAGTATCATCGCGGAGATCTCCTGCGGAGTGTACTTCTTGCCGTCGATATCTACCTTATAGTCGCTGCCCATGTGTCTCTTGATGGAGATAACGGTCTTTTCGGGGTTCTGGACAGCCTGGTTCTTTGCGAGCTGACCTACAAGGCGCTCGCCGTCCTTGGTGAACGCAACTACCGACGGGGTCGTTCTGCTGCCCTCGGAGTTGGTGATAACAGTGGGCTCGCCGCCCTCGATAACGGATACGCAGCTGTTTGTCGTACCCAAGTCGATACCAATAATCTTTGCCATAATAATTTATCCTCCTCATTGTTACTGTCGTCTGACGATAAATGTCCGCACCGCGACGCCGTTGGCGCCGCGGTGCGAGCATTTCTCGCCGGACCCCATAAGTTAAAAAGCATTTATATTTTTTAAGTCTGACATGAATTGTCAAACTAATTGGCAACACTTACCATTGCGAACCTTATGACCCTTTCGCCTATTTTGTAGCCCTTCGCGAACGTCTGAACGACCGTTCCGCTCTCCGCGTCAGAATCTTCGACGCGCTGCACCGCCTGATGGAAATTCGGGTCGAACGCCGCGCCGTCGCTCTCGATCTCCTCAACGCCGAGACCTTTGAGGGTCTCCATAAAGCTGTCGAAGATCATCCGAACACCGTTCTTGTAATTCTCGTCCGAGCACTCGGAATTCAAGGCACGCTCGAGATTATCCATAACGGGCAGGAACTTCGAGGTCACGTTCGTGATTATCTCGGCGCGGAGCGCGTCCTTCTCCCTCGCGGAACGCTTGCGGAAGTTGTCGTACTCCGCCATTGTCCGCACGAGCTGATCCTTTACCGCCGCAAGCTCCTCGGAGGTCTTATCGCTCTCCGCTTCGGGCTGCTCCTCTTCGGGGGTCTCGATGTCGGCTGTTTCCTCGTTCAGCTCCATTTCTTCGTCATTTATCATTATCGTTGTCGTCCTCGCTTTCTATCTCGGGTACGCCTTCGCCCGACAGCATACGCGTAACCTTCTGACTTAAATATTCTATATAAGGAATAACCTTGCGGTAATCCAATCTTATCGGTCCGATGATCCCCAGCGACCCGGCGGGTCTGCCGTCCTTGTAGTAGCTCGCGCTGACCATAGCGCCGTTGGAGATAGCGAATGTGCCATTTTCCTCGCCGAACAGAACGTTTATGCCCGAAAGCGCGTCGTCAAGCAAGCTCGAGAGCTCGCTCTTGCGCTCGATAAACTTCAGCACGTCACTCGGCGGAAACTCCGTGCAAGCGAGCAGGTTAGCCTCGCCCTTGACCTCGACGGAATCCCTCATCATCTCCTCGGACAGTTCGTAGACCGCGTGCAGCAGCGGCGACAGAGACAGCATATATCCTCCGAGAGCCGACGTGAGCCCGCTTATATACTCCTCGGACATATTCTCGAGGTTCACGCCGCGAAGATGCTCGTTGAGGAAACGCGTGAAATCGGCGGTCTGCTCGTTGGTCATATCGAATTCCATTCGGCAGACCTTGTTTTTGATCGCGCCGTTTGAGGCTATCAGAAGCAGCACATACATTCTCCTGCCCGTCGGTATCACGTCGACCTTTGTGATGACGGAGAACTTCGAGGCATGGTTTGTGGAGACGGCGGCGCATTTGGTGATCTCGGCGAGCGCCGTGGAGGCGTTCTGGATTATCGCCTCGTCGGTCACGGCCCCCTCGGACAGTAGCCGGTCGATCTCGCTTATCTTATCGCTGTCTACGGGCTCGGGAGCCATCAGGTTCTCGATGTAGTACCGAAAGCCCTTGTAGGTCGGAACTCTTCCCGCGCTGGTATGCGGGTGGTCGAGGTAGCCCTCCTGCTCGAGCGCCGCCATGATGTTGCGGACGGTCGCCGGCGAAATACTTATCTCGAGTTTTTCAACGAGCGCCTTTGAACCCATCGGCTCTCCCGTGCGGACATATTCGTCGATTATCGCGGACAATATTCGCGCCGATCTCTTATCCACGTTACCAATCCTTTCCGCGCAGCTCCGTTTCGCTTAGCATTGCCAGTATTTTACATTTTTTAGCACTCTCCTACCCCGAGTGCTAATTATAATTTAGCACAAATTCTTCGATTTGTCAAGGGTTTTTAGAAAAAAACATCACAAACTCGTACAGTATTTTTAATAATTCCTTGTGCAATATTACTACTTTTGCCGAAAAAGAGCGAATTTATGCAGGACGATGGTTTATAAATGTATTGTATTTATTAAAATAGAGTATTGCTTTAGGATACGCTCCAAAACGACATGAATTCCTTCATAACTCCGAGTAGTGCAAAATAAGCAACGCTCTGAAAGTAATATCACAAAGTTTCCTTATTTCGCTTTTCCAATCTTTCTCTATCTGCAAGCCCGAATATGTAGAAATGCCACGAAGAACATCTTCATCAGCAGAGATTCGGCAAATCCCTTCTTCATCTATGGAATTCCTGATGGCTTCTACCTCGTTCCGAACGGCAGCAAGATAGCGATGCACACCACAGCGTACAAGCCACTCAACTGCTTCAAGATTCACAACGCTTACATCGTTTTTCTCGTAGCGGATAGCGTATCCCTCACAAAAAGCGCCGAGCGTACCGAGAGGATGCCCCACCCATGAAACAGCCACCACACCTTTCATTTCGGAACGATCAGTCCTCATCAGCTTTTCAAAAGACTTTGCAAGCATTTTACTGTTTTCTTCACTTTTCCAAGAATCAGTATGTGCGAGAATATCAAAATGATAGCGGCAAGGCCATTTTTCATAGTTGTTGAATAATCTGTATTTACAGCTTTTTATCTTTCGTGAAATATCTATGACCGAATCTACTTCAAGCACACGCTGAAAAGAATCAAGCGACAACTGAATCTGCGGCTTTATATCTATAACATCATCATATCCTGCTCGAGCTATACAAGCACAGCGTATAAGATTTTGACCGTTAGCGGCAAATTTAAACTCGTCATATACTTTGCCCTTAGTGCGATAGCATAAGTCTGAAAGCGGCACCGTCACAAAAGCCTCCATTGCCCTTTTCAGAATAGGATTATTTTTGAGTACGCCTTTTTCGGCAAGATATTTTGTACCGCACTCCTGATTTTCATACGGTCCTGCATTTTTATTCGGACCGTGAAATCCGTTGCCGAGCCAGCCGTTTTCCTTTTGACAATTTGCTATCAATACGGAGATTGGCTCTGCCATTATTTCCTCTTGCAATGCGGTTTCTTCCTCGTCGGTGATATTGACGAGTATATCTTTCTTTACTCTGTATCGAATTGAGGCTCCTGCATTATTGAGAAGAAATTCGATCATTTTTTTATTTTTTTGTTCCATAAATCCCCCAAGATATTAGTCATCGTCCATAAATTCAAATTTATACGGATAAGTCAAGTCCCTATATTCTACTATTTATTATACCAAACCCTATTGGGAAAGTCAACCAAAAATAAAACAGCAGCAGTATGCGTTGGCATTACTGTTGCTCAGCCTGTATATAAACCTGCGGTTCTCCCCGCCTGCGGCGGGGAGAACCGCA
>CAMWVP010000107.1 GCA_947177735.1 uncultured Clostridia bacterium | reverse complement strand
ACCTTTTGGTTGAACTCGACAAATTCCTTATTTATTTATTAACACTTTCAATTAGAAAATACTGATTTAATCGCGGTTTTCCCCGCCGGAGGCGGGGAAAACCGCATAAATATGGCTTTAAAAACTATAAAATCGATTTAATCGAGTATCTTCTTAAAAAGTTTGGCTTATTTCGGAGGTAGAATATGGATAACAAAAGCCGTCCTTTCGTCAGCTTAAAAAAATCGCAGCCCCAACCGTGGACAGACCCCGTAACGGGAGAAATATATCCCGGCGGCAACCCGAACGCGTCATCGGCTATGCCGGGCGTCTATCAGCCCGACAACGTGCCCGCCGCCAATCAGCCCGATCCAAGCGTTACCGTGCAGAACGACGGAATGAAGTTCTGCAAATTTTGCGGCAAGAAAATACATATGGACGCGGTAATCTGCACGCATTGCGGACGACAGGTCGAGCAGCTTCAAAGCGCTCCCCAGATCCCCATCGTCATCAACAATAACAACGCCAACAACAATGTAAACACGGTCTTCGTCGGCGGCAGACAAAAAAGCAAATGGGTGGCGTTCGCGCTGTGCCTGTGCTTCGGATTATTCGGAGTTCACCGGTTCTACGAGGGCAAGATCGGCACGGGTCTGCTGTGGCTGTTCACGTTCGGCTTTTTCGGTATCGGTTGGTTTATCGACCTTTTGATAATACTTACCAAGCCCAATACTTATTATGTTTAAAACAGCTTCGCCCTGTGCTTTTACGGCACAGGGCGGTTTTTATGTATGGGTTTTTTTGTCTTTATCGTTCTTTGACAATTCTCGATAAATTTCGGGAATATTTTGCGTATCAGCATAAACAGCAGATAGCCGACCACCGCGCCGAGAGTGTTGCAGAGCAGGTCGTCAATATTCGGGTCGCGCTCGATATGCGGCTGTACTATCACCTCGATTAAAAACGTGACAGCAAAGCCGACAAGCGCGGTTTTCCAAAGGTTGGATTTTCTCCATATTATCGGAAAGGCGACTCCGAAAGGCATAAACAAAATGACATTGAAGATCATATCAAGTATCATTCCCAAGCTCATACTGTCATCCTTATATACAAAAGTAAACATGATCCACGCCGGCACGGGAATAAACGACATATTGTGATATCCGAACGGGGTTTGCCTTTGGTGCCAATGTCCGCGTGACAGAAATCCCCAGAAATTGCGTGTGAAGTCGCTCGGGATAAAGCACAGCAGGAATATCGCGGTTATCCACGCTACAAGCAGCAGGCGAAATATTTCGTTAAGTCGGCATTTTCGGCGCGTTTCGGCAAACTCCGCGCCGAGCCGCTTTTTGTGCCATGCGCGGCGGATAAACCAATAAACCGCGCACACCAAAACAACAAACGGAATCGCCGCGAAAACCTCTACGAGAAAGTCGGGGATAACGTAGTTAAGAAAATGATCAAACCACTTGAACATTTTATTCCTCCAGCTTTTTGAGCGCCTTTATCTCGTCACTGTTTACGCGGATCTTGCCGTCCTTGATGACGCGAACCTCCTCCTTGTTGATAACTATCGGAACGTCGGGCTTCTTGTCGAGCTTGACCTTGAGTATTCCCGTAAGCAGATTGACCTCCTCTACGGAGCCTCTGCCGTCGGGGGTCTCGACGTAAGCGCCGACCTTGGGCGTGGTGCGCAGGAAGTCCTCGTAGCAGTTCTGCTCGTATTTCAGGCAACACATCAATCTCCCGCAGGTGCCCGAGATCTTAGTCGGGTTGAGCGAGAGCGACTGCTCCTTTGCCATTTTTATCGACACGGGCTGAAACTCGCCGAGGAACGACGAGCAGCAGAACGGTCTGCCGCAAATGCCCAATCCGCCGAGCATTTTCGCTTCGTCGCGCACGCCTATCTGGCGCAGCTCGATACGGGTGCGATAGATAGCCGCCAAGTCCTTTACGAGATCGCGGAAGTCCACGCGCCCGTCCGAGGTGAAGTAGAAAAGTATCTTGCTTCCGTCAAACGTGCAGTCGATGTCAATAGGCTTCATATCGAGCTTATGCAGACGTATCTTTTCGGTGAACGTCCGCATTATCTCCTTTTCCTTGCGGCGGTTCTGCTCGAGCTGATTTAAGTCCTTTTCGTCGGCCTTGCGGATTATCTTCTTTAGCGGCGACACAAGGCTGCTCTCGGGAACCTCGCGGTTGGTGAGGACGATCTCGCCGCACTCCATACCGCGCGCCGTTTCAACGATAGCCTTTTCGCCGTGCCTGAACTTCTCGCCGTTCGGCGAAAAAAAGTATATTTTGCCGACGTCCTTAAAGCGCACGCCGATTATCTCCGTCTTGGGGGAGTTCTCGTCCGCCGCGGGCAGCGTCTTTTCGGCGCGCGTCTCGGCAGCGGTCTCCGCGGGCCTGGGCTTGCGCGGATAGTTATTGCGGCGGCGGTTGTCGGGGCGCTCCGCCCTTTCGTTGTTGTCCTTGTTTTTCTTCGGAGCGATCTTCTCCGTAAAGTATTCGTTGTTTTCCATAGTTCTCCTTTTATATTCTTACATCGGCTCGCTGTGCTTCATCATATAAGCGTCGACCCTCTCGAGGAAGTCCGCGAACCGTTTTGCCGTTTCTATGTCCAGTCTGAAACGATATCCTATATTCTCCTGCGTCCAAAGCCCGAACTCTATATAATCCTTTGCGCGCTTTCTGTAAGATATATTCCAGTTGATTCCGCGCAGCGACCGCACCTCGCGCCTGTCGTCCTTAGCGTTTCTGATAAGCTCGTTGATAACGCAGACGTAGTTCATAAAGCAGCAGTCCTCATCGCAGTACGAGCCGAACGAGGTTTTTACGTCGTTCTCGTCAATGCATATCTTCCAGCAGTAATAGGTCTTGTAGACCTGCTCCCACTTGGTCGGGCTGAACTCATGGAACCCGTGGATATGCGATTCCTCGGGATAAAACCGAAAAATAAGTCTGCGCGTGTCGCTGTCCTCCAACACAAAGCCAAAGCTCTTCTTACGCCTGCCGTTTTTGTCATTCTTCATAATTTTACCTCCCGCGGCTTTACGAAGTTCATAGGTCGTCATTTTATATTATACCACTTTTTCTTTGATTTGTAAACACCTTAAAAAATATATCATAAATACTCGTATTCCGAACGTGTAACAAGCCGTTCCTCGCCGTCCTCGATCCTGTATTCCGACTCGCGGGATATCCTGCCGCGGTCGTCGTACTCGGTGACGATGTGCCTTTCGCGGGTCACTTTTCCGTCTCTCTCGTTCACGGAGTGATAGTCAATCTCATTGCCTCGCTCATCGTATTTGTATTCGTAGGTCAACACGGAGTTCTTGTCGATTAACGTGCCGCTTATGATATTTCCGTTTTCGTCACGGACGCAGGTGCTTGACATGTCTATTTTGCCGTCATCGTCATAGCTGTACTCGGCTATCCAATTTCCGTTTTCATCAAGTTCGTATCCAAAGACAGAACTCAGCACTGAACTCCCGTCCATTTCCCGGACAAGAGACGTTTCGTTGCCGTACTCGTCGTAGGTGCGGGTCTTAACAGAGCGTTCTTTCCCGTTCTCGTCATACTTGGTGCATTTTACCTCTAAGCCGTTTTCATACTCATATTCCTCGCGGCTGTCCTCGCTGTACTTCACACGGACGGTGCCGTCGGCGTTGTACTCATACGCGTAATAGTAGTCGCCCCATTTCGAGCTTTCTTTTATCACGTTTCCGTGCACATCGCAGGTCTCTGTCTCGGTGCTTATAAGCTCGCCTTGATCGTAATTGCTGATGGTCTTGATATAGCCCGCCTCGTTTTTGACGGGGTAGTCGGGAACGCTCTCCGTGCTTTCGCTCGTCCCCTCCGACGGCGCAGCGCTTTCGGGAGGGGAGCTCTCTATCGGCATTATCCGCGTCGGCTCAGAGACCTCGGGAGCGCTCGGCGGCTCGACCCTGCCGCAGCCCGAAAGCATTGCCGCGAACAGCGCCGCCGATAGTACAAATATGTGTTTTTTCACGTTATCCTCCGAAAACCTTCGATGTGAAATACGCCGTCGTAAGGGCTAGGTTCAAGTTGTATATCTCGTTTTCGGCGAGCTCGAACGCCGCGTCGAGCATACCCAGTATCTCCTCCTCGGAGAAGCCCGCGGCGATACTCTGCGCCTCGTTCCTGCCGAAGAACTCCGCTTCGCCGCCGCACCGCAGCGCCAAAGCGTCGCGGATTATCCTCGTCAGGTATTCGATCGTCCTCGCGAAATCGTCTCTGCCCTGCTG
The DNA here is from genome assembly GCA_947177735.1 of uncultured Clostridia bacterium. GTDB lineage: Bacteria > Bacillota > Clostridia > Oscillospirales > Ruminococcaceae > CAG-115. The sequence continues at coordinate 7,325 of CAMWVP010000107.1, read as the reverse complement.
CTCGGTGAGCGCCGACGCGGTACCGAATTTGTCATGTCTGCCGATAGCGGCGGCTATATTCTGCGCGGTCTCGATAAGCTTCATCTCGTCTCCGCCGTCAAGCACCGCACGGCACTCGGAGATATTCCCCGCGAACATCTCCGAGAGCTCCCTCGCGCGCTGCGCGTCCACACCGCTGTCGCTCAGGCACTGCGCACAGGCGTTTACGCCGGTGTCGGGCACCTCGAACTCCGTCACGCGCGACAATATCGTCTCGAGGATAAGGCTGGTATTCACGCAGGTGAAGATGAACCGCAGATGCTCCGCGGGCTCCTCGATGAGCTTCAGGAGCGCATTCTGGTGCTGAGGCGTCATTGTGTCCGCGTCCTCGAAAACGTATATCTTGAGGTCGCCGTTATTCGGCTTTATCACGGTATCGCGCAATACCCCGCGCAGCGGCTCCATAGAATACTTGCCGCCAAGCAGCGCCTTGACGAAGATAACGTCCGGGTGACCGTCGTGCTCGATATTGCGGCAGGCAGCGCATTGTCCGCACGCGTTATTGCCGCATAGGAACAGCTGCGCGATATACCGCGCCAACGACTTTTTTCCGCAGCCCGCGTGCCCCGAGAGCAGTATGGCGTGCGGCAGCCTGCCCATTGCGGCTATGCCGTCAAGCCGCGCCTTTAAACCGTCTTTTCCGTATAATCTCATACCTTCTCAAATCTTTCTATATTAGTCACGAATACCGTAGCGCCGCCGACCGTTACCTCGACGGGGAAGCTCGTGTACGAGCTCGTGCCGTATGCCGACGAGTTCGGCACAAACTGCTGACGCTTGTGCGAATGCTCCTTGATGATGTCGATTATCTCGTCGAGCTTGTCGTCCTCCGAGGCTATCATAAAGGTGGTGTTGCCCGCCATAAGAAAGCCGCCCGACGAGGCGAGCTTTGTCGCCTGAAAGCCGCTCTTGGTCAGCGCGGTCTGCACCGCGTGGCTGTCGTCGTTGTTGATAATAGCAAATATCAGTTTCATATTGTCCTCCCGTGTAAGCCGTATCGGCTTTGTTTATATTAAAGACCTCGGTCTTTGTTTTCGTATATCTCCGTAATCTTTGCCTTGCCAAGGGGGGTTCCCTCGAATGTCAGCGGGAGCGTTACGGGGTTTTCCGTGTTTTTAAGGGAACGTATGTATCTTTCCGCATCGTCGACCGTGCCGCAGAACCGAAGCTCAAGCTCACATACCGAGCCGTTTTGCCACGAGCTTATCAGATACAGAAAGACCCGCGAGGAAAAAAGCTCCGTCTCAAATATGTTCCCCGACCGGAAATATTTTCTTTGTTTTTCCGTAGGCTCAGCCGCCGCGTGCAGGCTCGGCTCAAAGTCGAATTCCCCGTCGAATATCGGGATAGCTTCTTCGGCGAACGTAAAGTTGCTCTGGTATTTAATTATATTGTTTCGCCGTGTCAACGCCCAAATAAGCAGTACGATCTCGGCGGCAAACGCCGCCGGCAGGGAAACCAGGATAATGTTTGTTCCCGACAGCGCCGCGGTAACGGAAACCGCAGTAAATGCCAGCAATATAAAAAACGACGCTGCTCCCAATACCAAAAAAGGATCGTCCAGAAGCTTTATCCTGACGCCGCACTCGGAGCAGTACATATTTATTCCGCCGCCCCATATTTTGTCCCTTTCAAACGTTTCTTTGTATTCGCTCGCTACGGTGGTTCTCTCCCCAAGATTAAACTCGTGATATTTGTCGCCGAGGACTTTTCCCATAAGCTCCAGCGGCTTGCCGCAGCACGGGCAAATCCTCTCTCCTCGTTTCAGCATAACATCACCGCCTTAAAAAATCTCCGTGACCTCCGCCATGCCGACGGACTTGCCCTCGAACGTCAGCGGGAGCGTTACCGTCTCGCCGCGTTCTCTTTTTTCTCGGATAAGCGCGAGCAGATGTTCGGGCTCGCCGTCTGTGCCGCAGACTTGCAGCTTGAGGTCGAACTTGCTCTTTTCGGTAAGGTACAGATAAAACCGTTCGCCGTCAAGCTCCGTTTCGTAAATGTTGCTCTTGTGCAACAATATTTTTTTCAAGCAGTTACCGGATATGCTTAAATTTGGGGGTAAGATTACAAGTACATCATATTCATCGGTGGGAACAAAATTACTTATATACAGCTTTACCCAAAAATAATAAATAAGAACGAATAAAACAGTCGGTATAGTTATCATTAGCGCAAAAAGAGCAATGAAAAACACAATCTTCAGGGCAAGGAATGTAAATCCGATTTTACTCAATGGATATGTACAAAGCAAAGCCATAACAGCAAGCATTAACGCAAATCCCCATAATAAGACGGGAACGACCAAAAAGCCGAACGGGTTATGGTTTATTGAAAGCTTTTGCCTGCAATTTCCACATAAAAAAACAAGTTCTCTGTCAACAAAAAACAATGAAAGTCCATCTTTAGCTATTCTTTTTTGAGTATATGGCACGGTATTTATGTGACAATCGTTTCCTCTTGGGACGCCGGCGCCATAAAGTCCTATGAATTTGTCGCGAAAATATCCCCTGTCACGAGGGATTACAAAACCCGTTTTTGGCTTGCGATCATAACTGAAAAGCCGCATTTTACATTGAAAGTAATATTGAACCTTATTTGCGGATTCGTCCATTCTGTGCGGCAGATCCGTTATAGTCGGAGGAATAAGCTCCAGCGGCTTTCCGCAGCACGGGCAGATTCTTTCTCCTCGTTTCAGCATTACATCACCGCCTTAAAAAATCTCCGTGACCTCCGCCGTGCCGACGGGCTTGCCCTCGAACGTCAGCGGAAGCGTCACCGTCTCGCCGCACTCTTGTTTTTCTCGGATAAGCGCGAGCAGGCGCTCGGGTTCGCCGTCTATGCCGCAGACGTGCAGCTTGAGATCGGACTTGCTCTTTTCGGTAAGGTACAGATAAAACCGCTCGCCGTCAAGCTCCGTTTCGTAAATGTTGCTTCTGTACAAAAAGATACGTTTCAAGCCATTCCGCGATATACTAAGCTCGGTTTTGGGGATTATCATATTATCGCGCAGATCGGTGACTACAAAATTGCTCATAAACAGTTTCACAAACACACAAGATAGAAGTGTTGCCAAGACGATCAGCGAGAAAAGGCAAAAAAACGCTAATGCAACAGCAGTCAGCTGCCGCTGAAAAACAAATAAAATGGAAAACGCAAATACACCCAAAAAACCAATGCTGTCAAAAACAGAGGCAGGATAAAAGTTCAATGCAAGCTTTGCTCCGCAATTCCTGCAAAAAAACACTGCCACATACATAGCTGGGAACATAAGCAGATTATGTTCAAGCATTTTTTCTGCTCTTGGAACAGCGATGATTTTATATCGCCCCTGATCATGTCTTCCGTTTGCAGTGTTTCCTCGATACAGCAGAGAATTATAACCGATTTTTATGTCCTTAGAAAGAACCTCCGAATTAAATTCAGACATACTTTTAGGTTTCATAGTGTACGGAATATATCTTAAGTCGCTTATCAGGTAAAACGGAACGCCGTTTTTGGACACGCCGAATCTGTTCGGAAGCAGTTCTTCCGTTGGCGGGATAAGGTACAGCGGCTTTCCGCAGCACGGGCATATTCTTTCTCCTTGTTTCAGCATAGCGACACCTCCGGTCAATTCCTCCATTTTCCGCAGGACTTACACTCCGACATTGCTATGGGATTTACATATCCGCAGTTTTTGCACTGCCAGACAGTCTTGTCGTTGGCGATCTCGGCAGCTTTCTTTGCGTCCTCGGCGGAACGGCGGTTGTATTCCGAGCCGCCCTCCATTCTGGAGATCATGCCGTTCAGCTTTACCGCGAGGTAAACGCTGATTATGCCGCTGATTATGTTTCCGCCGATGAAATACAGCACCGCGTTTACAATATAAAGTACGCGGCTGACCTGCACCGCCCACACCTTTTTCAGCAATATCATCACGCCGAAAAACAGCGAGCCGAGCTGCTCGATTATCATAATGACGCCGATAATGACAAAGCCTCTGGTTATCATCTTTGATACTTCAACAGCGGCGGCATTTTCAACGGTTTGCTCGATAAGCCCCGCGTTCCATTGGGCTGTTAGGGTCTTTCCCGCGGAGGCGAACAGCGAGACCAGCACTATCCACATGATAAGTGAGATCACGCACGCCACTATGTTCATAATACCGATAAATTCAAGCAGCTTTTTCTCCTTCCCGGAGAGGTAATTGTCGCTTGCCACGCGGTCGAAAAAGTCTATAGGGGTCGTCGGCTTGCCGCATTTATCGCAGGCGAAAGCGTTGGGATTTGCTAAAGGTTGCTTGCAAACGGAACAGTACTTTTTCATATGTAACCTGCCTTTCGGAAACGAAGCATTTTATGCTATATATTGTACACCGTTTGGCGATCAGTCCGCACGGCATAATCCACCAATTATATTATACACTATTTCCCCGTAAATTGCAAGCCGTATTGAAAAGGCTCTAAGGCACAGAGGCTTGACTGCGCGGCGGAGTTAGTTTAGACTAAGAGAAAATGCACAAAAAAAACCGCGAAAATTCTCCGAAAAGAGACTTGATTTTTTCTGAAAATATGATAAAATATATAGTAATACACTTAGGTGTGTAATACAAATCAGGAGGTAATTTACTATGGCATATCAGATTTCCGATGAGTGCATCGCTTGCGGTGCTTGTGCAGACGGCTGCCCCGTAAACGCGATTTCCGAAGGTGACGGCAAGTACGTTATCGACGCTGACGCTTGCATCGACTGCGGCGCTTGCGCAGGTACCTGCCCCGTTGGCGCTCCCCAGGCATAATAGGCTACATATCGACAAAAGTTGCCCGTACCGTGTGTACGGGCAATTCATTGCCCTAGCGATTTTATTTTGCGCCTATAGGGCACCTCTAAGGAAATACTGATTTAATCGCGGTTTTCCCCGCCGGAGGCGGGGAAAACCGCATAAAATAGGGCTTTAATTTTTTGGAAACGATTTAATCGGTATTTCCCTAAACAAAAAAACAGCTGTATCGCGATCGCTTCGTGCTTTCGTGATACAGCTGCTCTGTTTCTCATTAAAATAACGCCTAATCAGCAGGTTTACTCGATCGGCGCGGTGAGCCTGAACGTCCCCGCTCGGTTTACCCCATCGTATCGCGCTAGAAACCGATCGCTGCGTTAATTGATTTATGCCTTTCCTCCGAGCATCGTTTCGTGAAATACAGCCGCCCCGCGCCTCTCCCTACGAAGGGACTTTTCCGCAAGGTTGTGACAGCTGAAAATCTATTCGATTTTCGGCGCGTAGAACTGGTTCTTCAAAGCTGAAATTCCTTGAACCTTTGCCGTTTCGGTCGGGCAAGCAGATAGGGGGCACTCCCCTTTCCAACTATATTGTACTTCATTTTTCCCAAAAAGTCAAGTGTTTTTTAGAAATTATGACTATTTTTTTTACACAAACTCCGATCCTGATCCCGCGATAATCCGCATACATATTACCCGCATATTTTCTGCCCTATCTAAGATATTTGATCGTTTCGCGTACAGCGAATAATGCGGTCTTCCTGCTCCAAACCCATTTAAAAACTTAATAGACAGCTTAAAGAATATATTTAAAAAACAGGACAAGCACGTAGAAGCGGCAGCTCCTATTCAGATTAATGATAAAACCAATATTTCCGAAAATAAAACGATTATTAATGAAAGTCTTATTCCAAAAGAATTAACTGCCTTAATTGAAGCAAGGGAAGCTTTTGCCGCAGGCAATCTCCCACAAGCAGAATACGAACAAGCTGTAAGTAAATATATGTATTCGCTTCACGGCAGGGAATTGTGGACAGAAGCCGCTGAAAGTCTTCGTAAACAGCTTTAAGAATGTCCCGACAATATGAAAAAATATATAGGTTATGAGTTAAAAAGTATTGACAAAAGCGGTAAAACAGTATATAATATATAATGATGAAAATCAAGCATTGCCCGTAAGTAATCGGGATTGCTAAGCTATGAAGTGTCACGCAGGAGTCAAGAGGTGTGCATGGAGCTTTGGTGGTTGCATAATAACCAGACTTGACGTAGGCAGAAATGCTGAAAGAAAATATGCATAAGCGGTTCTGTTTTCAGAGCCGCTTATTTTATGTAAAGAGGTGCAAAAGTGGAGAATAATGACAAACTATACCAAATGTTAAACTGCAAACCGAAAATAAGGCAGCTGAAAAAGAAATAACTACAGCAAAAAAAAACCTGAACGATAATTCCCCAGTGGGGAATTGGAAAAAATTTTTTCAAAAAGTATTGACAAAATAAAATAAATAGTATACAATAATATTGACGAAAGGGATCCGTTCGCTTTCGTTAGTGCGGCTGACACTTTAGGGGCACGTCAGAAATGGCGGGGCGTATCCGAAACTCTGTGATTCACGCCTGTTGTCGTTACTTCAGGCACTTTTGAGGAGTTGGTCGATCAGAGCGACTATAAAAATCAGCCCTTATGAAAATAAAGCCAACAAGGTTTCTACTGGCTTAAAATACAGATTAAAAGCAGATGGTCTACGGTTCATAAAAGAGCCGTTTTCTTTTTCAAAAAAATCCTAAAAATTTTTTGAAGAGGTATTGACAAAATAAAATAAATAGTATATAATAAAGGTGATGAAAGTGGTCCGCTGCTTTCATTAGTGTGGCTGACACTTTAGGGGCACGTCAGAAATGGCGGGGCGTATCCGAAACTCTGTGGTTTATGCCGAATGGCGGGTATTAGGAGATGGTCGACCAGAGCGACTATAAAAATCAGCCTTTTATGAAAATAAAGCCAACAGGGTTTCTACTGGCTTTAAAATACAGATTAAAAGCAGATGGTCTACGGTTCATAAAAGAGCCGTTTTTCTTTTTCAAAAAAAACCTAAAGATTTTTTGAAGAGGCATTGACAAAATAAAATAAATAGTATATAATAAAAATGATGAAAGTGGTCCGCTGCTTTCATTAGTGTGGCTGACACTTTAGGGGCACGTCAGAAATGGCGGGGCGTATCCGAAACTCTGTTGTTCACTGCTACTTGAAAGTATAGTAGCCCTTTTAGAAGTTGGTCGACCAGAGCGACTATAAAAATCAGCCATTTATGAAAATTAAGCCAACAGATTTCTGTTGGCTTTTTTCATAACACGTACAGTATGTTAAACTGCAAACCGAAAATAAGGCAGCTGAAAAAGAAATAACTACAGCAAAAAATAAACCTGAACGATAATTCCCCAGTAGAGAATTGGAAAAATTTTTTCAAAAAGTATTGACAAAATAAAATAAATAGTATATAATAAAAATGATGAAAGTGGTCCGCTGC
>CAMWVP010000106.1 GCA_947177735.1 uncultured Clostridia bacterium | reverse complement strand
TAGCTGCACGGTTTCGAGGGGATTGACAAAATCGGGAAAAAGAGGTATAATAAAAATAATATGCATTTAAATCGGGATTCGGTGCGCCGAACCCTGTTCTATCACGGAAAGGACTTTGCTATGAAAAAAGAGCAACGCTGCGAATGGGCAGGCGACGATCCTGTTTACATCGCCTATCATGACACCGAATGGGGACGTCCCCTCCACGACGACCGCAAGCTGTTTGAGATGCTGATCCTCGAGGGTATGCAGGCGGGACTGTCCTGGATCACGATACTGAAAAAACGCGAAAACTTCCGCCGCGCGTTCGATAATTTCGATCCCGTAAAGGTTGCCGGGTACGGCGACAAAAAGATCGCCGCGCTGCTCCTCGACGAGGGCATTATCCGCAACCGCCTGAAAATAAACGCCGCGGTCACAAACGCCCGCGCGTTCCTCGAAATACAACGTCAATTCGGCAGCTTCGACAACTTCATATGGAGCTACGTCGACAACACGCCCATTATAAACAAGCCGAAAACCCTCGCCGACGTTCCCGTAAGCACGCCGCTGTCCGACCGCATAAGCCGCGACCTGAAAAAACGCGGTTTTAAGTTCGTCGGCTCTACGATAATCTACTCGTTTATGCAGGCGGTAGGCATGGTCGACGACCATGTGATCTCCTGCTTCTGTCATACCGACAACCGTAAAAAATAAAAGTAAACCGCGATGCCTATAACATCGCGGTTCCGGCTTGTATAAAAAGTCCACATTCAGACTGTCGAGAAGCCCTCAGATACTAGGAAGCGGAACGGCGGCAAGCCTTTGTGGCTGCCGACGTTCCGCTGACGACGCAGATGAGGGTTTATCGACAGTCTGTTTCAGCTCACGTCGCTCCAGTCCATCAGACCGTAACCGAGTATGTACGGGGAGTTCAACTCGTAGCCCCTTGTTATGCACACGTCGTCGCGGTTGCCCTCGATGGTGTAGACGTAGTCGCCGTCCGTGCCGAGAACCAAGCCGACGTGATCGGCGCTGCCCTCCTCGTCCCAATCAAAGAAGATACTGTCGCCGGGGGCGATATCGGGATAGCCGCGGTCAGCCCATTGGTCATGATCTCTGAACCACTGCGCGCCCTCGGAATTGCAAGCGGTAAAGAACGGTCCATCCTTGCCCGCGCGGTCATAACACCACGAAACGAACGCTCCGCACCACTCCATGTGCTGCCCGAAGCCGTACCAATCCCAGTACTTCTCGCCTCCGATGTTGCCGACCTGCTCCTTGGCGAGCTCCATAAGCCCGGGATTTCCGACTCTTCCGGTGGGCTTGAGCTCGGTGTAGAGCGGCGCGAACGCGGGAGCGTCCGTGATGTATGTATTCAGTCGCCATTCGCCGTTTTCCTTTACCGCCTTAAACAGCATATTGTTGGGCTCGTTGTTGCCGGGAGTGCTGTTGTAGTATCTGCCGAACGTTATCGTGTCATCGTCGGCTTCAACGACTGCGGCGTAGGTCGGCGTCTCGAACGATTCCATATGCTTTCTGCGGAGATGGTCGAGATCAAAGCAGAGCGCGCCGCTGTCGTCGTATTGGAACACGTCGCCGTAGCCGTCAACCTCCTGCGGATGAAAAAGCCGCCACGCCTGATTTTCCGTGTAGGTGCCGTAGAACAGTTCGGTCATCTGCTCCACGCTCTTTATTTGATCGGAATATATCGGCACGACAAGCGGATCATCTCCGGTGCTGTCGCCGTATGTCCAGCATTTGCCCTGCATTGCCGCGAAGCAGAGAATGTTGCGCTCCAGCAACGTTTTCACGATCTCCTCGGGTGTTCCCTCGGGTAGTTTATCCGATATCGAGTCAAAGCCCGACAGCGCCTCGGAAAGGCTGCAAACACGGAAGCTCTCTCCCTCGGGCAGCGGCAGCTCTGGCTCATGCACAAAAGAGAAATCGGGCGCGGTCGACGTCGACGAGGCGGAGCTGCTCACGGGCTCGCTTTGCTCCTCGGGCTTGCTCTCGGAGGATACGGCAGCGCTGTCGGAGGTCTGCTCGGGCGCGCTGCTCGGCGAGGACTCGGAAGTCGAATCAAGAGGCGGCATCGACCACACGCTTGACTGAGGTTCCAGGTCGGTCGAAGCGCAGCCCGAAAGGAGCGCCGCCGAAAGAACGGCGAAAATTGTAAGTTCGGTAAAATGTTTCATAATATGATCCTCGAAATATGTTTATATATATTGTCAAATTAAACATTTCCGATTTTACGCGGTTTTCCCCGCCTACGGCGGGGAAAACCGCGTAAGCCTTTGTAATTCGGAAAAATTTAATTGGGGAGCAATAGTATTGCCAATATTATTGTATCATAACGAAACGACGTTGTCAATAAAGATTATAAACTGTAACCGTTTTGTAAACATTTGTAACCTTTTGTAATATTATGCCATATTTTTCTTGTATTCCTCGCCCCATACCATCATAGCGTCGAGAATAGGGCGCATCGACTCTCCAAGCTCCGAGAGCGAATATTCCACCCGCGGCGGTACCTCGGGATAGACAGTACGCACGACCAGACCGTCCTCCTCCATAGAGCGCAGGCTGTCCGTCAGCACCTTCTGGCTTATACCCTCAAGGTCGCGGCGCAGCTCGTTGAAGCGCCACGGTCTCATCAGCAGGTCGCGCATTATCAGCAGCTTCCACTTGCTCCCTATCAGCATAACGGTAGTGGCAACGGGGCAAGCGGGGAGTTCTTCCTTTGTAAGCATAGTAAACCTCCAATAGTTCAAAATCGAATGTTACATTACAATTATAATACGTTATACGGAAAATGTCAAGCCCCGAGTTAAAGAAGCACTGATTTTACGGCAGTTTTCCCCGCCGGAGGTGGGGAAAACACCGAAGATAAGCTTAAAATATGCATAAAATCCCGGAAATATATTGAAATAAACCTCACGATATGATATAATTATAAAAACACGGGATAACGACGGGGGTGGAGAATATGAAAAACAAGACCGACTTTTTCGGCGGCAGCAAAAATCTGAGGATCTGGTTTGAAATCGCGCAATGGGCGCTTGTCGTAAGCATTGTGCCCGCCCTTGTGAGGATGATATCGTGGATCGCAGCAGAAACAAGTATAGCGGAATTGTTGTTCTGGCTCGCGCCGTCGACGATCGTTGTCGCTCTTGAGACCGCCGCCGTGATCTCTATCCGTTACAAGCTGAACCAATGGATCACTTACGCCTTTCTTACAGCCGCGGCGGCTATGCTGTTGATCGTGACGGTCATAAAAATAACCGACAGCAAGTATGACCTCGCCGAGGTGCGGTCATATATCTTTGGCTTTATTACGGAGGCATCGATCATAATATCGATATTCCTTGTCACCAAGCGCAATATTATGCCGTTGTTCTGGATATTCTGTGCGATAGGGTTCGCGCCTCATCTGATAAGTCCGTTCGTCCAATCCTGGTACAGCCGCGATGTGTTGAGCTATATTTTATTGGCGATCTGTACGACAATGCTGTTCCTGATAAGCACTGTCTGCGGAATATGCCCCAAGTGCGGATTTAAGAACGTCAAGAAAGCCAACTTCTGCAGCGGCTGCGGAGAAAAAATGTAACGATAACAAAAGGCGGCTGTTCTTACGAACAGCCGCCTCAGACTGTCGATAAACCCTCATCTGCGTCGTCAGCGGTACGGCGGCAGCCACAAAGGCTAGCCGCCGCACCGCTTCCTAGCATCTGAAGGCTTCTCGACAGTCTGAATGAGACTTTTTCTGCAAACTAAGGCGGCTGCTCTAACGAGCAGCCGCCTGAAATTATCTTATCGCGTCAAATCAAGCCTTGAGAGCTTCCTCGACCGCAACAGCGCAAGCAACGGTAGCGCCGACCATGGGGTTGTTGCCCATGCCGATAAGACCCATCATCTCAACGTGCGCGGGAACGGAGGACGAGCCTGCGAACTGCGCGTCGGAGTGCATACGTCCCATTGTATCGGTCATACCGTAGGAAGCGGGACCTGCCGCCATATTGTCGGGGTGGAGGGTACGTCCGGTACCGCCGCCCGAAGCAACGGAGAAGTACTTCTTGCCCTTGTCAACGCACTCCTTCTTGTAGGTGCCCGCAACGGGGTGCTGGAAACGAGTGGGGTTGGTGGAGTTACCGGTGATGGATACGTCAACGCCCTCTTTCCACATGATAGCAACGCCCTCGGTAACGTCGTTCGCGCCGTAGCAGTTTACCTTAGAGCGCAGACCGTCGGAGTAGCTCTTGCGGAATACTTCCTTTACCTCGCCGGTGTAGTAGTCCATCTCGGTCTCAACGTAAGTAAAGCCGTTGATACGAGCGATGATCTGAGCGGCGTCTTTGCCCAGACCGTTCAGGATAACGCGGAGCGGTTCCTTGCGAACCTTGTTCGCCTTTTCCGCGATACCGATAGCGCCCTCGGCAGCCGCGAAGCTCTCGTGGCCGGCCAGGAAGCAGAAGCACTTTGTTTCTTCCTCGAGCAGCATCTTGCCGAGGTTGCCGTGACCGAGACCAACCTTGCGCTGGTCGGCAACGGAGCCGGGAATGCAGAATGCCTGCAAGCCCTCGCCGATAGCCGCCGCAGCGTCGGCAGCACGTGTGCAGCCCTTCTTGATAGCGATAGCGCAGCCTACGGTGTACGCCCACTTAGCGTTCTCGAAGCAGATAGGCTGAATACCCTCGACGAGCTTGTAGATATCGAGACCCTTGCCCTTGCAGATCTCCGCACATTCCTCAATGGAGTTTATGCCGTATTCTTTGATAACAGCGAGAATTTGCTTTTCTCTTCTGTCGTAAGATTCAAATAAAGCCATTCTTATGTACCTCCTTACTGCTTTCTCGGATCGATGAACTTGACCGCGTCGGCAACTCTGCCGTACTGACCCTTAGCCTTTTCGAGCGCGGTGTTAGCGTCATCGCCGTTCTTGATGAAGTCCATCATCTTGCCGAAGTTTACAAACTTGTAGCCGATGATCTCATTGTCCTCATTCAAAGCAAGATCGGTAACATATCCGTCTGTCATCTCAAGGTAGCGCGGACCCTTTGCGAGAGTGCCGTACATAGTGCCGAGCTGCGAACGCAGACCCTTGCCGAGATCCTCGAGACCTGCACCGATAGCGAGACCGTCCTCGGAGAAAGCGGACTGCGAACGTCCGTATACGATCTGGAGGAACAGCTCGCGCATAGCGGTATTGATAGCGTCGCAAACGAGGTCGGTATTGAGCGCCTCGAGAATGGTTCTGCCGGGAAGTATCTCAGCCGCCATAGCCGCGGAATGCGTCATACCCGAGCAGCCGAGAGTCTCAACCAAAGCCTCCTGGATAACGCCGTCTTTAATGTTGAGCGAGAGCTTGCACGCACCCTGCTGCGGAGCGCACCAGCCCACGCCGTGTGTAAATCCCGAAATGTCCTTGATTTCCTTTGCCTTGACCCACTTTGCCTCCTCGGGGATAGGGGCACAGCCGTGAGCTACGCCCTGTGCCACGGGACACATAGCGTCAACTTCATGAGAATAAGTCATACTTTTTTTCTCCTTTGTCGAAATTTAGCCGCAGGATTTGTGCATTTCGCCAAATCTGCTAACCATACAAATATATTATACAATATCTTGTTAAATTTTTCAAGAGGAAACGGGAATTTTTTGTATATTTTTTAACAAATTTGTCGGGAGCGGTTTTAAGCCGCTCCCGTGACCGTTATTTTATTGTAAACTCGGCGGAGACCGCTTCGTTATCGGTTCCGGATACGCCGCATACCCATATGCGGTACTGTCCCGGAAGCAGCGGAAGTTTAACATTATCCTTTAATTCATATTCAAGCGTATAGGTGCATCGTTCCGGCATTTGGGAAGGTAGCGGCAGTAGCACGTTTTCTACCGTTTTATCATAATACCTCTTGATAGCTTTCCACTCGCCGTCGACCTCTTTTTCAAGCCTGAATCCATCCCACATATTAAGTCTGTGATCGGTATCATTTGCTATTGTAACTCTGATCATTTCGGTATTACCGTCGTATTCGGTAAATTCCGTTTTGGCGGTCACCTCCTCGGACGGCAGAAGCTCTTTAACCTCATAATCGGCGAAGTCGTCAAGCTCATAGTTGTCGGAATTGTCAAGCTCATTGTCTTCAAAATCGTCCTTGGGCGCGCAGCCCGTAAGCAGCAAGAGCGCCGCACAAAGAACCGCCGCATACTGTACTTTAAGCATTAGCTTTCTCCTTATCTAGACGCAGATTTTGTGCGTTTTGTCACTAGAAAATGTAAAATATTTAAAAATGTCGGGATGGGTTTGCGCCACTACCGTAATGTTATTTGACCGTGAATTCGGCGTATGCCAACGCTCCGTTGAAGCTTAGATCCAAATTGATACTGCCCACCCCTATTCTGTATTGTCCCGGCAACAGCGGCTGTTTTATATGATCCTTAAGCTTTATTGTTAATGGTGCGGAAAGTGAAGGAGGGTGTGAGCCGGCAAGCAATGTAAACTGTCCGAAAACCTTTATATATTTCCACTCGCCCTCATCCAACTTCTGTAAGACATAGTAATCACTAAACCCGAAGTCCTCATCACTGTTGTTTGTGACAGAAAGAACTATCTTATCAACGTTGCCGTCATATTCCGGAAATTCGGTCGTCATTACAACGTCTTCGGCGACTTCCGGTTCGTTTGGTTCGGAAATACCTAAGTCACTAAATTCAAAGTAATCATCCGACTTTTCGGTACAACTCGATAGCGCAAAAGACAAAACACATATTGCGGTTGCTGTCAAAATACTCTTGAATTTGTTCATAGATACGCCTCCGAATTTTAAACATTAGCCGTCTCCTTATCTAGTCGCGGTTTTTATGCCGCTCCCGCGACCGTTATTTTATTGTGAACTCGGCGGGTACCTTCTCAATTTCGTTGCCGACCCATATGCGATATCGTCCGGGCAGCAGCGGGAGTTTGACATATTTATTCAAATCAAATCTCAATGGCAGGGTACAGTGCTCCGGCATATAACGCGCAAGAAGATCATATTCTTCTTTTATTATCCTAATCGGTCTCCACTCGCCGTCAACATCTTTTTGGAGCGAAATATGATAGCCAAACGAAAACCGTTCATCTCTGTCATTCGTTACAAGCACGGAGATCAATTCGACATCTCCATCATATTCCTCAAATTCGGTTCTGGCAGACACGTTTTCTACAGGAGGATATTCGACAAATTCATAATCGTCAAAATCGTCCTTGGGTGCGCAGCCCGTAAGCAGCAATAGCGCCGCTAACAGAACCGCCGCAAACTTTCTTTTAAACATTCACTGCCTCCTTATCCAGCCGCAGATTTTGTGCGTTTAGTCTGTTTCGATGACCGTATATTCACATTATACACTATCTAGGTAGTTATGTCAAGAGGAAATGGAAAAAATTAAAAAATCGGAAGCGGTTTTAAGCCGCTCCCGAACTTTGACTAATTAAGAACTGTATTATACGAAAGAAGCTTAATCTCCTCTCCATAATCGAACTGGAAAACGTCATCTCCAATTTCTACACGAGTGAAAAAGTGACCGTCCGAAGGATAAACCTTTAAAGCGCTTTTTTCAAATCCAGCATCGGTAACCACAAACGTAACGCCCTGCTTTGTAAATGCAACATATTTTCCACCAATAATGAACAGCGTACCCTCGTCATACTCGTTTTGCGGATCGGTGACCGCTTCAAGAACGTTCTTATTACCGCATATTATATCGGCAAGCCCCTTGCTCGGTATAACGCCCGATACTCCGCAGTATTTTTCGCCGTCCCAGAAAAACGGAAATCCCGGCAATCCTGAATCAACGCGCTCGAAAAATACACCGTCCTCGCACAATACAGAGCTTAAAGACAGCTCACAATTAGGCTTACCGTCCTTGAACGAAACTATATAGCAATGCTGCGTTCCGACTGTGTGACCCGAATAAACCATTAAATGCGTCGTCCCGTCAGAATATTCTATCAAATTTACCGCCTGCAATGTCTGTCTGCTCAGCACCTCGACAACAGTTGCTTCACCGTCGGCATTTATGTACACAAAGGGATAGTATATCACCGATCCCGAGTACTCTTTAAACTCCATCGGGGCATAAGAACTAAGAATAACAATGTACTCGGAGTTATCACCCGACTTAAGCTTTGCACTGCATGATACGAACACCGAGATATCGATCTCGCCGTTATCATTTACTAAAAGCCCCTCACCCATAATTGACCTATAACTCGATATATACTTTTCGTCCATATCGTCCGCCGTCGGAATAAGCTCCCCGTTTTCAACACGAAAAACTTCATAAGCGTGCTCCAACGCATCCGAGAAACAAGCGGAGCTTTTGTACGCCTCGATTGCCTTATCGACGACGGCTTGATCACAAGTGCTGTCCTTGACAGCGGTCACGGTATATTTCATAGGTTCAACGTCATCAAATCCCGAAACATAGTCGCTCAACTTAAAGCCCTCAGGAAATGCGGAGCTCTCGGGAGCGCTTTCCGAAGGCGAGCTTGACAACGTGGACGATGAAGCGCTGCTTGAAGTACTTGAACTCAAAACACTTGAAGTGATTGTGCTGTTTAAACTGCTCGAACTATTTGCGCTATTTGTCAAGGACAAATTTTCGCTCTCCGGCAATGCGCTTTCGGAATCGCCGCTTATCGTACACCCCGTAAGCGTGACTGCCATAAGCGTGGCAAAAATAAATTTTTTCATTATGCTTCTCCGTTTTTAATTCTGTTTTGATTCTGTGTAGAAGTTTAAATTATACCGTTTCAAACGCGTATATATCTATAATACAATATTTAAATTATATTGTCAATATTTATTGTATTTTTTTGCTAAAACACCATCGGCACCGCAGATGAAAAAAATTTTTAACAAACTCTTTACTTTTTGTTCAATATGTGGTATAATTAAATCAGCGATAATAAATTTCGGCGAAAGGAAAGAAGTTATGTCCAAATCTATACTTATAACGGGCGGCGCGGCAAGCGGCAAATCGCGTTACGCGATCACGGGCTTTGCGGCATTTGATTATGTTCTCTTTATGAGAATGGGCGAGGAGGTCGACGCGGATATCCGCCACCGCATAGAGGTCGACAACAGCAAGAACGGCGTTGAATGGGACGTTATAAGCTCACAGAGCCTATCGCCCGTGGACGAGGTCAAGGATCACAAGTTCGTCATCTTCGACAGCCTTTCCTCTTATGCGCGTATGGTGATGAAGTCGCTCTGCCCCGACGAAAAAACACCGAGCGCCGAGGAGAAACGGAACATCGAAAAGCGCATCGTTGACGACATTACGGCGATTCGCGAAAAGGTCGCGGAGAACCGCGGCAATCTTGCGATCACCACACTTGAGACGGGCTTCTCGGTCACTCCCGAGAACGACTATCTCGCAGCGTACAGAGAGGTAGTCGGGCGCGTCAACCAGCGTATAGCCAACACCTCCGACGAGGTGTACTTCTCCGCGAGCGGTATCCAGTTCAAGATAAAATAAGGTAGATAAGGAGTATTGTTATGACGTTTGAAGAATTTATAATGCAGGCGCGTTCCATGGGCGCTTCCGATATTCACCTGACAGTCGGAGCGCCGACAGTCATCCGTGTAAACGGCGAGCTTCGCAACTTCACGGAGCTGTCAGACCAGGTTGTTCACCGCACTATCGTTTCCATTCTTTCCGCGGAGCAGGAAAAGATGCTCGCCGAGGGACAGGATATCGACTTCTCCTTCGAGCTCAAGAACGGTGCGAGACAGCGTGTAAACGTATTCCACCAGAGCGGCAGGCTTGCCTGCTCTATCCGTCTGCTGAACGCCAATATACCGACTCTGGTACAGCTCGGTATGCCGACGGTTCTGCTTGACCTCGCGAAAAAGCGCAGAGGACTGGTACTGGTAACGGGTCCTACGGGCGCGGGCAAATCCACCACCCTTGCCGCAATGATACAGCACATTAACGAGACAAGACCCTGCCATATCATCACAATAGAGGATCCTATCGAGTATCGCTATACGCAAGACAAGGCGACTATCCACCAGCGCGAGATCGGACGCGACGTTCCGTCTTTCGAATACGCTTTAAGAAGCGCGCTGCGTGAAGACCCCGACGTTATCCTCATCGGTGAGATGAGAGACTATGAGACCATCTCGCTCGCTATGACCGCGGCGGAAACGGGTCACTTGGTATTCGGAACACTTCACACAAGCTCCGCTGCGCAGACCATCGACCGTATCATCGACGTCTGCCCGTCGAACGCTCAGGAGCAGGTGCGCACTCAGCTCGCCAATATGATCCAGGGTATCATCGCGCAGACGCTTGTTCCCGCTTCTGACGGCAAAACAAGATGTGCGGCTGTCGAGATAATGCTCGGCTCCGACGCGATCAGGAACCTTATCCGCTCGAACAAGATCGCTCAGATGGAGACCACCATGCAGGGCGGAACCATGCAGGGTATGCAGACCCTTATCGAAAATCTCAGCAGACTGTACAAATCCGGCAAGATCACTTATCAGACCGCTATCGAATACTCCAACAATCCCGCCGAGATGGAAAAGAAAATGCTCAACGGCTGATCTGTTTGGGTCGATAAAAGCGCATAAATACAGCATTGTACATAAAAATGCAGCCCGCGGAACGCTCCGCGGGCTGCACTTATTTACGGTCATTACATTTTGCCGCCCTCAACAACGAGATTTTCCTTGTATGCCTCATCGTCGCCGTAGACGGCAGCCAGCGTCTCGTCGTAGTCCTTGTGGAAGAACTGCTCATCGCCGAGCGCCGTTATCTCTTCATTGAGCCACTTGAGCAGCGTCTCGTTGCCCTTGGTGACCGCGGGAGCAATGGCGTCGATACTGCCGAGCGACTCAACTCCGACAGCAAATCCGGGATTGCTTTTTGCCCACGCGAGCACCTCGGTGTTGTCGGTCGAGAACGCGTCGCCGCGTCCGTCCTGAAGCGCCGAGTAAGCCTCGTTGTACTCGTCGTACTTCTGGAGCTTTACATCGGGATAATTCTCGGTGAAGTAGGTCTCGGCGGTCGTACCCTTAACAACTATGAGCGTCTTGCCGTTAAGCTCCTCGGGAGCCTTTATCTCCGCGCTCTCGGGAGATACGACTCCCAGCGCGACCTTCATATACGGCAGCGCGAAATCGACCTTCTGAGCGCGCTCGTCGGTGACGGTGAAGTTCGCGAGGATAATGTCGACCTTTGAGGTCTCAAGGAACTCCACGCGCGAAGCTGCCTCAACGGGCACGAGCTTAAGCTCCACACCCAGGTCTTTGGCGATGCGCTCCGCGAAATACACGTCGTAGCCCTGGTAATTTCCCTCGTTGTCGACGTAGCCGAACGGGTTCTTGTCCGAGAACACGCCGATCGTTACCTCGCCGCTCTCCTTGATCTGATCGACGGTCTTGAACGACGCGTTTCCGGAATTTCCCGCATTGTCCGGGCTGCCGTTATCGCCGGACTCTTGTGAGTTATTGCACCCCGCAAAAGTCAGCGCAAGCGCCGACACGGCAAGCAGGGACGCGATCTTTTTAAAAAGCTTCATAAAAATACCTCCTGAAAGTTTCTTTTGTTCTTTATATAATAGCCTCTAAGGAAATACTGATTTAGTCGCGGT
>CAMWVP010000105.1 GCA_947177735.1 uncultured Clostridia bacterium | reverse complement strand
ACAACAAACCCTCCTCCCCCCTCCCCGAAGGGTGTCCTCTTGCACCGAGGTTAGTCTAATAATTAAAAGCAAGAAAACCGACCAAGCAATTACAAAATAAACCTCACCGAGGTTAGTGCAATAACAAAGGGAAACAAAACCGAGCAAGCAGCTAACATAAATTCTAAATTGCGGTGTCAAGCGTTTTCGCTCGACGCCGCAATTCTTATATAACGTGCGTTCCCTAACGATACCGCGTTTTTTTGCCCCCAAACGGGATTTTCCGTGTTATAATATGCGAGGGGTGATGAAATGGCAGAGTTTGACAGACTGTACAACAACTACAAGCGCCTTATGTTCGGGATAGCGTACGATATCCTGAAGAACGAGCAGGACGCGGAGGACGCCGTTCAGGACGCGTTCTTTAAAATAGCGGATAATCTTGACAGGATCGCCGACGCGGACAGCCCGCAGGCGCGGAACTTCGCCGCCGTGGTCACGAGGAATATCTGCTTTAATATGCTGAGAAAGCGGCATATCGAGACGGATATCGACGGCACGGACGTTTCGTCGGACATGAGCGCCGAGGACGAGTTCCTGTCGGCGCAGGGCGTTGAAACGCTCGAACGGGCACTCGAGAGCCTCCCCGAAAAATATCGCGATATATTGTACCTTACGGCTTATGAGGAGCTTAGTCTGCGTGAAGCGGCAAAGCTGCTCGGAATTACTTACGAGAATGCCAAGTCGCGCGTAAAGCGCGCACGGAAAAAGGTTTCCGAATTCTTGAAGGAGGTAAGCTATGAATAATTTTAAAACCGCGCTTGAAAACGTTATACAAAAGGATCTCGGGCGGTATGAAAACGCTGCGGAGCACGAGTTTTCGGCGGAGTTCGAGAAGAAAATGGCGGCGCTGTCAAAGCGCGTCTCGGGCGGGAAGCGCTCCAAGAGAATGCGTATCGGCAGGATAATCGCCGCCGCTGCCGCCGCGGTCGTGCTGTTCGCTATGGGAACGCTTGCGGGGGCGGTGTCGAGCGGATTTAATGTCGTGCAGTCAAAGCGTTGGGGTCTGCCCTCAAAGCTGTTTACCGCAGCCGATACCGAGGGCTGTCCGATGACTATTGAAACGGTGTATGTGCTCGACGGTTTTCCAATGAACCGGTTCGGTATCTCCGAAAGCGGAGACGGAACATCGGTGTTGTCAAAGTATTACTCCGCTCCGTATGAGGAGTATTTAAATGACGAGATGTATTCTTTAAAGACGATATTTCTGGAGCAGGAAACCAAGGAAACGTTTAAGTTCAAGTATACCGATATGGAGTACGTTACCTACAAGCAGCTTACGGTGAACGGCGGACAGGCGTATTTTATCACGCGCGAGCGGTATTACGGCATGGAGGCGTATCTTATCTGGGAGAGCGAGGATTACATTTTCACGCTTAGCGGAAGCTTTTCCGAGGAGAGAGCATTGGAGCTTGCGGGCTCGCTTGCGGTTTATGACGGCGAGATACCGTTCTACGTAAAAATGGAGGTGTGAATATGAAAAAGATCATATCGATAATTTTGTCAACCGTTATCGGCGCGGTTCTGCTGCTGGGCGGCTGCGTGTTCGGAGCGTATATGTACGATATGACGATACCGCATTTCGACAATTATTATATTGGAGAGAAGGGTGTCCATGCCCGCTTATCCAATGAGCTGGTGTCGGATAGAGATGCTTATAATGCTTACTGTGAATCGCTGTACGCAGAGGGATACTGTATACGTTATCCCGATTTTTGGTATTCAAACAACTTTACGGACGACCTGATTTACTGCTACGCCGAGGTAGAAGAGCCGCTGCGTGAATATGCGTTCTATGTTGCCCGCCGCTACAATAACAGGGCAAGGCTCGACCCCGAGGTCGAGTGTACCAAGACGCGGCTCACGATAAAGTTCACGGGCTACGGAGTGCTCGAGGACGGCACGAGAGAGGAGCTCGACCGCACCTACATCTTTGACATTGAGGGCGTCGGGAAAAATAAACTCCCAAAGCTGCTGAACAAAGCCGAGATTTACCCCGAGATACTGTAAATAATATCGGACATACGTGAAACACCCGCATACTTCGTCAAATCCTCAACGGCAGGCACAAAGCCTAGCCGTTGAGGATTTTCCTCGTCTGCGGGCGTTTCACGTACATCCGATATTATGTCAGCCATATAGGAAGTTTTTTTGCCGAAAATCGCGTTAATACCTTGACAATCGGGACAAAATGTAGTATTATGTAATATAGGGGAATTTTACCCTCGTGCGATTCATTAAATCGAACTTTTTACGCGCGGCGCGTTCATATAATAGAGACAAGGCGAAAAAGCCTTGACGAGCCGCGGCGTTATTATATACAATTGGGGAGTTGTAAAATGATATTTTCCAGCCTTATTTTCCTGTATCTTTTTTTACCATTGTGCCTTATCGCCTACGGTGTCGTCAAGCCGCTGAGGGGCAAGAACATCGTGCTTATAATCTTTTCGCTGGCGTTTTACGCGTGGGGGGAGCCCGTGAGGATCGGCTTCCTGCTGCTGTCGGCGGTCATAAACTACTTTGTCGGGATAGGGATAGGCGCTGTCGGGAGCGAAAAGCTGAAAAAGCTTATTGTCGGCGGAGGGCTCGTGTACAACATCGGAATGATCGCGGTGTTCAAGTACAGCGGCTTTCTCGTCGAGAACGTCAACGCTCTCTTCGGCGCGAAATTCCCCGTGCCCGACATTGCTGTTATGGCGGGTATCAGCTTCTATACGTTCCAGATAATCTCCTACATCGTCGACTGCTATTGGGGCAAGGTCGAGCCGCAGGAAAATTTCGCCGACCTGCTGCTGTATATCTGTCTGTTTCCGCAGCTCATCGCGGGACCTATCGTGCGTTACAGCACCGTTGCCGAGGAAATAAACTACCGCAAGACCACCCTCAAGGATCTCAGTGGCGGACTGACGCGGCTCGTTGTCGGACTGGCGAAAAAGGTCATACTCGCCGACCAGCTTTTCCGCGTGGTTGAGGACACCGTCGGAAACGACGTCGGAAAGCTCACCGTCGCGGGCACCTGGTACGGGATAATACTCTACTCTCTTTACATCTATTTCGACTTCTCGGGCTACTCGGATATGGCGATAGGAATGGGTCGCATTTTCGGGTTCCACTTCAATGAGAACTTCGACCACCCCTACCTCTGCAAGGATATCCAGGAGTTCTGGCAGCGCTGGCACATCTCGCTCGGCTCGTTCTTCCGCGACTATCTTATGCCGATAACGTTCTTCGGACGGCGCAACAAGTATTTCAGCCTGTTCCTCGTATGGCTCTGCACGGGCGTATGGCACGGCGCTTCCTGGAACTACGTCATCTGGGGACTTTACTACGGCGCGTTCATAATGCTCGAGACAGTCATCGGCAAAAAGCGCATCAAGAAGATACCCGTCGTTATCCGTCATATTTACAGCAAGCTGGTGATCATCATAGGCTTCGGCATCTTCTACTTTGAGGACTTCGGGCAGCTCGGACTGTTCTTCCGCAACCTCACGCCGCTCAATCCGAACGGCTTCACGAGCTCGTTCGAGGCTATGTCGCTGCGCTCTAATCTGTGGCTCATTCTCGCGGCGGTCATCTGCACTTTCCCGCTTATAAATTGGTTCGGAAAGATGTCCGAGCGGTCGCTGAGGGTCAAGGCGGCGTTCGGCGTATCGGGAACGGTCGTGTGCGCGGCGCTGCTGGTGATGAGCAGCATACTGCTTGTGGACGCGACGACCAACGCGTTCCTGTACTGGAAGTTTTAAGGGGGTAGTATCATGTCTGAAAAGAAACGCAAGCTCACTCCCGAAGAGCAGAAGGAACGTATGCTGCGCCAAAAGAAGCGTATTCTCGCGCGGACAAGGCGGCTGGAAAATCACCTGTGCGGTCTGAACATCGGCGTTATCGTCGCGGTGCTCGCGGTCATAACGCTGTTTATGACGTTCGGCGAGCGCCCGAAAATATCCGAGGTGGAGAACCGCGACCTCGAGAAGTGCCCGACGTTCACCTGGGAGAGCTACTTCAGCGGCGATTTCACGGCGCAGTACGCTAAATTCTACAACGATACCGTGCCGCTCAGAAGCACGTTCAAGACGGTGATATCGCAGTTCAGAGCCAATCTCGGCATCGGCGGCGACTCGCTCCACGGCGGTATCCCCGATATCGAGACCCGCCCCGAAAGACCCCCGCAGTCCTCCACGTCGTCCAAGAAGCCGCCCGCTGTCGTGATACCGCAGCAGTCGAGCTCTTCAACCGCGTCGTCCGGCAGCACGCCCGTCACCTCGTCAAGTACGACGAGCATGTCGAGCAGCGCGTCCTCGTCGACGGATAAGGAGCCCGTCACCATCGACCCGAACGGCGGTATGACCTCGAGCGGCGTGCTGGTGCTCTCGGACGGGCGCGGACTGTCGCTGTTCGGCGGAAGCTGGTCGGGCGGTCAGGCATACGCCGAGCATCTCAACGCGTATAAGCGGGCTCTCGGCGACGTGAACGTCTACTCGCTGGTATCTCCGACGGCGGTGTCGTTCTATCTGCCCGATGAGTACTCCAATATGACCGCGAGCGAGTGGGATCATATCGACAACATCAACGACTACCTTGACGGCGTGATACCCGTCGACGCGTACTCGGCTCTCGAACAGCATACCGCGGAGGATATCTTTATGCGCACCGACCATCACTGGTCGTCGCTTGGCGCTTACTACGCGGCGCAGGCGTTCGCCGAGACCGCGCAGGTGGACTTCGCGGAGCTGAACGACGAGAATTACGAGAAAATATCCCGCGACGGCTACCTCGGCAAGCTGTACGGCTGGAGCGGCGAAAACGCGACTATGCGCGACCACCCCGAGACGTTCACCTACTACCGTCCGCAGAACGAATACACCGCCGACTTCTACACGCAGGCGCTCGAATATCAGTACCGGGGGCTGATGATGCTGGACATCGACAGGATCGAGAACGTCAGCGAATGGTATATCGTCAACATCTGCGGCGACAACTACGCCGTCGATATCAACACCGACTGTCACAACGGCAGACGGCTGATGATCGTCAAGGACAGCTACGGCAACGCGCTCCCCGCGTTCCTCACAAACTCATTCGAGGAGATATGGGTGGTGGATATGCGCTACTTCGAGGGCAGCGTGACCGCGCTCTGCCAATCGGAGGGCATTACCGATCTGCTCTTCGCGATGAACTCCACAAGCGCTACGGGTGTAAATAAAGATAATCTGCCCAATATAATGTAACAGTCATACTATTTTTAGCTTTTCCGAAATTTCAGCGTTTTTCTATTTTTTTGACGCTTTTTTGACAACTCAATGCTATAATATGCTGTAATAACTCAACACAAGGGGGAAATATCATGAAAAAAACTATGTCAATGTGGGCGCTGACAGCGGCTATGCTGTCGCTTGCCGCCTGCGCAGCCAACACCGACAGCACCGTGGACGCTCCCGAGAGCACGCCGATGACCTCATCGGTCGGAACACTGCACGGGAACGGAGCGAGCTCGGAGGACGCCGAAAGCGGTACGGGCTCGGTGAGCAGCGAGGGCTCGGCAGGCTTCGAGAGCCTCGAAAACAGTACGGCGAGCCTGCCGCACGAAAAACCAAATATAACCGCGGCGGACAACGGCGGCGAAATGTCGGGGAGCGTGTTCGTGCTGGACGACGGGCGCGGGATAGTGCTGTTCGGCGGAAGCTGGTCGGGCGGGCAGTCCTACGCCGAAACGCTGAACCAATATAAGGCGGCGCTGGGAGAAAATGTCAACGTGTTCTCGATGGTCGTGCCGACGGCTGTGTCGTTCTATCTGCCCGAGAAGTACTCCTATATGACGGGCAGCGAATGGGAGCATATCGAGAATATCAACGATTATCTTGACGGCGTTATCCCCGTCGACGCGTACACGGAGCTCGCAAAGCACGTTGACGAGGAGATATACCTGCGCACCGACAACCACTGGCAGGCGCTCGGCGCGTACTACGCGGCAAAGACCTTCGCCGAGACCGCGCTCGCCGACTTCCCCGAGCTTAACGAAGAGAACTTCGAGTTCATCTCGCGCGACGGCTACGTCGGCACTCTGTACGGCTACAGCGAGGAGGACGCGCGCATACGCGACAATCCCGAGACGTTCACCTACTACAAGCCGAAAACCGAGTACACCTGCGACTTCCTCGACTATTCGCTGGAGTATCAGTACACGGGCGCGATGATGCTCGACACCGACAATATCGCGGTCTCAAGCTGGTATATGGTCAATATGTGCGGCGATATGTACTCGATACACGTCAAGACCGCGGTCAAGAACGCCCGTAAGCTGCTCATCGTCAAGGACAGCTACGGCGACGCGCTGCCCGCGTTCCTTACAAAGTCCTTCGAGGAGATATGGGTCGTCGATATGCGGCACTTCGAGAAGAGCGTCACCGAGCTGTGCAAGTCCGAGGGCATAACGGACGTGCTGTTCGCGATGAACGCCTCGAGCGCTACGGGCATTAACGCCGATAATCTTGTAAACATTTTTTAACATAAATTACCAATCAAGGGGGAAATATACAAATGAAAAAGCATATAGCTCTTACAGCGGCTCTGTTACTCGCACTGACGGGCTGCAACGCCACTCAAAACGATTCAATAAACGTTCCGAGCCCCGTCTCGTCGGGCAATTCGTCAACGACAAAGGATTCGCCCGCAGACTCGTCCGACCACCCGACCGCTTCCGAAAGCACAACGAACAGCGCTCCGGACAGCACTCCCGACAACACGCCCGACAGCATTCCCGAGAGCTCCTCGGATAAGCCAGAAAAGCCCGCGGGGAACGACGTTCATCAGGGCGGCGAGATGTCGGACAAGGTGTTCGTGCTGAGCGACGGACGCGCCATCGACCTGTACGGCGGCGGCTATGAGCGCGGCGCGAACTACGCAAGGAGCCTGAACACCGTCAAGGCGTTTGTCGGAGACCAAGTGAACGTGTTCTCGCTCGTCGCGCCGACGGCGGTGTCGTTCTATCTGCCCGAGGAGTACTCCTATATGACGGGCAGCGAGTGGGACAACATCGACTACATCAACGAGAACTTAAGCGGCGTTATCCCCGTCGACGCGTACACGGCGCTCTCGCGGCACGTAAACGAGGACATCTACTTCCGCACCGACCACCACTGGCAGCCCCTCGGCGCGTACTACGCCGCGGAGGAGTTCGCCATGACCGCGCAGGTGCCGTTCGCGCCGCTGTCGGACTATGAGGCGGTGTCGCTGGAGGGCTACGTCGGCACGATGTACGGCTACAGCGGCGAAAATCCGCTTGTACGGGATAATCCCGACGTGTTCACCTACTACAAGCCCAAAAACGAATACACAGTCACCTACTACACGCAGAGCCTTGAAAACCCGTATGAGGCGGGAATGTTCTTAAGCGGGCTGGAGTATATGGCGACGTCGCTGTGGTACACGGTATTTTTCGGCGGCGACGGCGAGGTCGAGCATATCCATACCGACGTCGGCAACGGGCGCAAGCTCGTTATCGTCAAGGACAGCTACGGAAACGCCCTCGCGCCCTGCCTCACAGGCTCGTTCGAGGATATCTGGGTGCTCGATATGCGCGGCTTTGAGAAAAGCATTTCGGAGCTCGTCAAGAACGAGGGGCTCACCGACGTGCTGTTCTGTATGAATTCGTTCAGCGCTACCGGAAACAATCAATACGAGCTTGAAAGCAAGCTCTGATAATGGCGGTTTTCCCCGCCGAAGGCGGGGAAAACCGCGCAGAATAAACCTTGAAGTTTAATCGGCGTTCCCGTAACTCAATAAGGAGGAAATTATGCTGCCCGAACTTAGCCGTCCGTTTGACGGAGATATGATAATGCAGAAAAAAAAGAAGCTCCTGCGGCTTCTCAAGGAAAAGGAGCAGGGCGCGGTGCCGCTGAAAATAGCGGTGCTCGGCGGTTCGACAACCTCGGACATCATCAAGGTGCTCGAGCTGTTCCTGCGCGACAGGGGGATAGCCCCGAGCTTCTACGAGTCCGAGTACGCGCAGTACTGGAACGACGCGGTTTTCGGGAATAAGGAGCTCGACGAGTTCAAGCCCGAGCTCGTGTTTATCCACACCACCTCGCGCAATATCGAGGAGAAGCCGCGCGTGGGCGAGGACGCGCAGTCCGTCGCGGACAAGCTCGAACGCGAGTACGCGCGGTACGAGCGTATGTGGACACGACTTTCGGAGAAATACGGCTGCGTTATCATACAGAACAACTTCGAGCTGCCGAGCGAGAGACTTCTCGGCAACCGCGAGGTCGGCTGCGCGTTCGGGCGTATCGACTATATCACGCGGCTCAACTGTCGGCTCTACGACTACGCGCAGTCTCATAAGAACTTCTACATCCACGACATCAACTACCTCTCGGCGGCATACGGGCTCGAGCGCTGGCACGAGCTGCGCCACTGGCACCTGTACAAGTACGCGATGAGCGTCTCGGCTATCCCCGAGTTCGCGTACAGTCTCGCGGGCATTGTCTGCTCCGTTATGGGGCGCAACAAGAAGGTGCTCGCGCTCGACCTCGACAACACGCTCTGGGGCGGCGTTATCGGCGACGACGGGCAGTCGGGTATCGAGATAGGCAGCGAGACCTCCGAGGGACAGAGCTACAAGCGGCTCCAGGAGTACGTCAAGGCGCACAAGGAGCTCGGCATACTGCTGACGGTCTGCTCGAAAAACGACCCCGAGAACGCCATAGAGGGGCTCAACCACCCCGACGCGCCGCTTAAACCCAACGACTTCGCCTGCATAAAGGCGAACTGGGACGAGAAATGGCGCAATCTCGACGAGACCGCGCGCGAGCTGAATCTGCTCCCCGAGAGCTTCGTGTTCCTCGACGACAACCCCGCCGAGCGCGAGATAGTCCGCACGCAGCTCCCCGAGGTGACGGTCATCGGCTTCGACAATCCCGAGGAGTGCATACGCGCGCTGGACAAGTGCGGCTTCTTCGAGGTCACTTCCCTGTCCGCGGACGACGCCGCGAGGGGCGAGATGTACCGCGCCAACGCCGAGCGCGCCGCCGCGGAAAGGCAGTTCGCGACCTACGGCGAGTTCCTGCAAAGTCTTGAGATGAGGGCTGAGATACGGGATTTCGACCCCGTGCACATTCCGAGGATCACCCAGCTCACCAACAAGAGCAACCAGTTCAACCTGACCACCCGCCGCTACACGCAGACCGAAATGGAGCAGACCGCCGCCGACCCGAATTACATCAGGCTCTGCGGACGGCTCACCGACAAGTTCGGCGACAACGGCATAGTTTCGGTGGTCATAGGACGCAAGGACGGCGCGGCGCTGCATATGGAGCTCTGGCTGATGAGCTGCCGCGTGCTGAAGCGCGAAATGGAGCTCGCAATGCTTGACACCCTCGTCGAGGAGTGCAAAAAGGCGGGTATCGAGGAGATAATCGGCTACTACTACCCTACCAAGAAAAACGGTATGGTCGCTGAGCTGTACAAGCAATTCGGCTTTGCGCAGACCTCATCGGACGAGAACGGAAATACGACTTGGAGACTTGAAACGGCAAATTATACGCCGAAAACCACGGCGATAAAAATAAACGGGGATTAAACTGATTAAATGGCTTTTCCCCGCCGCAGGCGGGGAAAAAGCCGATAAAACCGCGTCTCACAAAATGAAAAACGGATTAAATCGGCGATTCCCCGAATTCAAGGAGGAAAACGAAAATGGATAAGCTGGATAAGAATACGGTCAAGAGCAGGCTCACGGAGGTGTTCCGCGACGTGTTTGACGACGAGGACATCGAGCTGTCGGACAGCACCACCGCAGACGATATCGAGGCTTGGGACAGCCTCGAGCACATCACGCTCATCTCGGCGGTCGAGAAGGAGTTCAAAATGCGGTTCACGATGAAAGAGGTCAGCGGAATGAAGAACGTCGGCGAGATGATGAACATCATCGCCGAGCGCGCGAAGAAGTGAGGACAAAATGAGAAAGATACTTGCGGCTTTATTGGTATCGGTAATTATCTGCAATATCACCGCCTGCAAAACGGAGAACGCTCCCACGGGCCCTCTCGGAAGCAGCACTATCGGAGAGCCTAGCGATCCCTCGGAGGCAAGCGCTCCCGATGAATCCAATGCTCCTGAGAGCACGCCAAAGCTCGCGCGCGTCACCGTCGAGGGCACAAAGTTTATGGCGGACGGCAAGGAGCTCTGGATAAACGGCACCAACACGCCGTGGCAGAAGTGGAACGACTTCACGTCGTCCGTGATGGACGTCGGGTTCTGGGATACCGAGTTCGAGCGGCTGGTCGCAGACGGCGTGAACTGTACGCGTATCTGGGTGAACTGCGACGGTATGAACATCGTGCGGCTCAGCGAGAACGGCAAGGTCACGAGCGTGAACGAGGAGCACTGGGAGGCGCTCGACGCGCTGTTTGACCTCGCCGACAAGCACGGGCTGTACATTATGCCCACGCTGCTGTCGTTCGACCACTTCAAGCAGCCCGTCGGAACCGCCAAAAAATGGCAGGGGCTCATCACGAACAAGGAGTTCGCCGACAGCTACGCCGAGCGCTATGTAAAGCCGTTCTGCGAGCGTTACGGCGACCGCGCCTGCATAATGGGCATAGACATAATGAACGAGCCCGATTGGGTCAACGAGAATGACGAGTGCGGAAAGATCGCGTGGGACGATATCTCCTATTTCCTCGGCAAATGCGCCGCGGCGGTACACTCAAACAGCAGTATCCTCGTGACCGTCGGCATCGGCATAATCAAGTACAACTCCGACAATTTCGAGGGCAACAAGGTCTCCGACGAGTATCTAAAAGAGCTGACGGGCGACGACGGCGCGTACCTCGACTTTTACAGCACGCACTACTACAACTGGCAGAAGCCGTGGTTCGGATTCCCGTGCGACAAGTCGCCGTCCGAGTTCGGGCTTGCCGAGGCTAAGCCCTGCGTTATCGGCGAGACCCACAACGACGATGCCGCGGAATGCGGAATGACGCTCACCGAGAAGTACAAGTCCGTCTACGACAACGGCTGGAACGGGATAATGGTCTGGATGGATCCCAACGAGGAGACCGTCTGGTACGAGTACGCGCTGACCCGCGAGGCGACCTCGGCAATGGCGGAGCTTATCCCCGAAAAGGTTTTCCCATCCAAGGAGTCTCTTAAGGAGGCTGCCTAATGCCCGAGTTCAGGATAACCGTGAGCGACATCGACTACGGCGCGGCGGCTGAGCTGCTGCTCGATATGGTCGGCGAAAAGGCGGACGCGTCGGACAGCAAGGCGCTGCGGCTGCTGTCCGGTATGGCGAACGCCGCTGGCACGCTGCCGAAAAAGGCGGTCAACGCCCTGCCGCAGAACGTCAAGGACGAGATACTCGTTTCGCTCGTCAACAATTTCAAGGACAAGCTCATCGGAGCCGTCGAGAGCAAAGCCGCCGCAAAGGGCGTCACGCTCACTATCGACGATATCGCCGCCAAAAAGTCAGGTAATCAAAAATAAATCGCGGCTTTTTTAAAGCCGGTAAAAAACGTTCAGCCTGTATATAAAACCGCGGTTCTACCCCGTCTGCGGCGTGGTAGAACCGCTTTTTTTAATATTGGGATTTATTTGTTGCTTTTTGTTATCGGACTAACTTCGGTGGGGTTTATTTGTTATTGCTTGGTCGGTTTTCTTGTCTTTAATTATTGCACTAACCTCGGTGCAAGAGGACACCCTTCGGGAAGGGGGGAG
>CAMWVP010000104.1 GCA_947177735.1 uncultured Clostridia bacterium | reverse complement strand
TGCGCGTTGAGTGCGAGGTCGACAGCACGTTCCCAGATATGATATAGTATCTCGACAAAAACAGGTTCACGCTTGCGGGCGCAGTACACGACTTCACCTGTCCGCAGACGGGAAAGAGCTATATGCTTTTTCCGATAAAAAGGCTGTGAATTGTTGATAATGCGCTTTAAAACCATATTAAAGGAGAATGAAATGCCATACGTTAAACTTGATGAATTAAATATATTTTATGAGGAATTTGGCAGAGGCGAGGTCGCGTTGTTTCTGCACAGCGGCTTCAGCCGAGGGCTGCTCGCGTTTTCGGGGCAGATTCTTCACTTTTCGGGACATTACAGATGTTTGTTCCCGGATTTTCGCGGTCACGGTCGGACAACTTGTGAAAGCCTTGACTGGAACAGTCGAATGATAGCGGACGATATGTCTGATTTTCTTGACGCTTTGGAAATAAAACAAGCTCATTTAATCGGGTACAGTCTCGGTGCGTATGCAGGCTGTTATATGGCGGCAAAATATCCCGACAAAATTAAAAGTCTTGTAACTATCGGCGGCGGAGCCTATCCTCGACCCGACGGAGCAGATGATTTTCTGCCCGAGAACCTCATAAGCAATAATGAAACAGATTTCATTGAGGATATGAAGATCAGACATTATGACGCTCACCGTGGCGATTGGCAGACTTATCTGAGAACGACTGTTGCGGATTGGAAAACGCACCCGAACCTTACTGATAATGAATGGGCGGCAATAAAGTGTCCCGCGCTTTTTATAAGCGGAGAACACGACCCGTTCGGAACTTGTGCGGAGATGCAGGAAAAAGTACCACACGCAAAAACCTATGAAGTAAAAGGCGGCGGACACCGCCCGCACTTTGTCGGAGAGCAGGCAAACGAAGTCAACAATGTAATACTTGATTTTCTGAACAAAGTCACAGAGAAGAGGCGCGAGTAATCTCCGCACTAACTCAGAAGGAGCGAACCATTGACAGCGTCCGCGCGTTTATCCGCAAGATAGTCGAGGAGATTAACACCGTCTGCTTAAACAGTATATCCGCCGCGCCGTGACCGCCGCCGTCAACAAGCGCGCTCACTCCCCTATCCCGTCCGCTAAAAAGACTGTAAATCTCTGTCAGTTCTTATGCATTTGACATTTTTTGGAATTTGTGATATAATAACCTAAAATACAAAGCAGGAGGATAATAAAAATGTATTTTAAAGCTGTCAATTCGCAAAAGCTGCCCGAAATATACCGGAGAAACGGAAAGGACTGCTATCTTGACAACATAAGGCAAAAGATGATCATAATCACGCCCGAAGAGACGATCAGGCAAAAGGTAATAGGATTTTTGATAAACGATCTGAATGTACCGTCTGAAATGATTCACGTTGAGGAACATATTGCGGAATATGGGGCTGACTCCAAACTTCGTGCAGACATTGTTATCCGGAAAGTTGTTGAAGGGATGGAACGCGTTCTTGCAATTGTTGAATGTAAAGCGCCCAATGTGGCGATTGACGACAAAGGGATTCAACAATTGCAAAACTATTGCAGACTTATTGACGCAGAATATTCCATGATAACAAATGGAAGCGATTTCAGATTTTACTACTTTGATGAGAAGGACTTTCAGGAAATGGACGACTTTCCGGACTATGAGGAAATGCTTGATGGCATAGTGTACGAATATACGCCTCCTGCGCCGTTCAAGAGAATACCGTTTGAACAGATGGACGAATTTATCCGCAGATTTAACGAGTATAGGTATGTTGTAGGAAGCAGTTCGAATTTTGATATTGAACATATCGGCATAAATTTATACGAGTGTTTTATGGACACAAAGCATAAAATGCCCGAGGGAAAATATCAACTTTTCACCTTGATAAAGGATTACGGTGTGCGCAATCTTACATATGGAGATGCAAACGGGGGGCACTTTAATGGTAATTATCGTTCGTTTTTAATCAAATACAAAAAAAATATTGAATTTGTTTCGCTCTCAATTTCTTCTTACTCTACCTATGCAAAACCCACAGACTTTAAAACAGCACTCTTTATCGCAATAGACGATGAAAAATCCGCTCATCATTCTCTGCAATACACATTAGACAAGAGTATTGTCATTGAAGATGACGGCACAGTCAAGTTTTATCACGACGGAAGAATGGCGGTGGGAAATATCGGCAGTGCAAAAACAAGCGATCTGCAGGCACTTGTCAAGAAAAGATACCCAAGCATTATTGACGAGGACGGTATCTGTCTCGGAAAGTTAAAAATGGACAGACTATGGAGATTGGATCTCAAACGGGTAATAAACGTTATGGAAAATATGATTTCTTATGCGCTTATACGTGATGAATTAAGAAAAAAACTTAAAAAACAAAGAGCTGAAGAAACAGTTGCAAACGGGAGCTGATTATGGAACAAACACAAGAATTACAGCGCTGGCGGCTTATCCTCGGACAGGAGAGCGACAAGCGCCTTTCGGGAATGAATATGCCCGCGCTCACCGAGGAGCAGGACTTGATGGACAAGGCGCTCGCGGCGATCTACAATAAGAGCGAACAGGGCGGCTTCGGGAACGGCGGTGCGGGAGCGGGAAAAGGACCCTCTAATCCGCAGATATCGCGGTGGCTGGGCGACGTGCGCACGCTGTTCGACAAGGACTTGGTCAAGGTCATACAAAACGACGCAATGAACCGCTGCGGTCTGAAGCAGCTTATCTTCGAGCCCGAGCTGCTAGAGAATACCGAACCCGACATCAATCTCGCCTCGACGATACTCACGCTAAAAGATATGATCCCGAAGCGTTCCAAGGACAGCGTCCGCGCGTTTATCCGCAAGATAGTCGAGGAGATCAACCGTCTGCTCGAACAGGATATCCGCCGCGCCGTGACCGCCGCCGTCAACAAGCGCGCTCATTCCCCTATCCCGTCTGCGGCGGCGCTCGACTACAAAATGACGATAAGCCGCAATTTAAAGCATTATTCTCCCGAGCTGAAAACGATCGTTCCCGAGCACTTTTACTTCTTTGACCGCGCGTCAAAGACAGCCGCGAACAAGTGGACGGTCATTCTTGATATCGACCAGAGCGGTTCCATGGGCGAGTCGGTCATATATTCGTCGGTGGTGAGCTGCATACTCGCGAGCATGAGCGCTCTCAAAACGCGTATTGTCGCGTTTGATACGAATATCGTAGACCTCACCGAAAAGAGCGCCGATCCCGTTGATTTGCTGTACGGATTTCAGCTCGGCGGAGGCACGGATATCGACAAATCGGTGGTGTACTGTCAGCAGTTCATCGAGAACCCGAAAAAAACGCTGTTCTTCCTTATCTCCGACTTGATGGAGGGCGGAAACCGCGCGGCATTCGTCCGCCGAATGGAGGAAATGAAATCCTCGGGCGTGACGGTGGTGTGCCTGCTCGCTCTCGCCGACAGGGGCAAGCCGTACTATGACGAGCAGATGGCGCAGAAGCTCTCGGGCTTCGGTATTCCCTGCTTCGCGTGCAATCCGCAAAGACTTCCCGAGCTGCTGGAGCGCGTTCTCAAGGGGCAGGACTTGGGCGAGTTCGTGAAGTCATTGGAGGGAAAAAAGAAATAACACTAAGCCCGAGAGTTCGCTCCCGGGCTTTTTTCAGATATATTCACTTACGGCGCTTTGGAGCAGCTCTTGCAGCTCCTCGTCCATATACTCGTAATCGTCGTCGATGTTAAGACAAACCAGCTTTTTATCGGCGGCGATATCGGGATATTTTTCCCGTATCCTGCGGACGTGCTTTTTCTCCATACAGAAAATAATATCCGCCCAACCGAGAAGCCCGGGTGTTACCTTTACCCTGGAATTGGCTTCCGTTCCCGCGGAACGCGCACTATGACCGTCGTATCCGTCGAATATCTTTTCTGCCGTAAGACTGCGCCGCTTGTTTTGGCTGCACAAGAAAAGCAAATGCATTTTACCCTCCGAAATAAGTCGCTCCCGACCGCTGTGATCGGGAGCAGCATTTTGTTATAACCCTTTAGCATTGCTGAGCGTAATGCCGTTAGCGCCGAGCGGTATCTCGTGATCGAGACCGACGAATTTGCCACCCTCCTGCCATAGAGCCTCCTTGACGAAATTGTACTTCTCGGTATCCCATGTGGTGAAATCGTCCAGCACAAGACCGCCCGTGTCGCCCGAATTGGCGTTGTAGCACCAGAACGTGTGATTGAGATGGTTTTCCGTTATCAGTCTGCGCATACAGGTCATCCAGGTGAGGTTGGGCTCGCGCATAAAGCCGCCCCACTCGCCGATAAGAAGCGGCGCGGTGTTGTTCTTGTGAATGTACAGCCAGTTGTCCTGCCAGCAGTCGCGGATAAGGCTGTCGTAATTATAGCCCCCTTGGAACCACGGCTGCTCGTAAACGGTAGGTCCGTAATCGTGCGGCGAGTATACAAGCTTATTCTGATACTGCCCGAGGTCAACGGGATAATCCTTAACGCCGCGCAGATTGCCGCCCCACCAGTTGAAATAGTAATCTGCGGAGTTTGTCGACGAATAGTCGCCGTTCTTCTTGGAATAGATCTCCGTGCCCTCAACCATTATCAGCAGATTGGGATTCTTCGCGAGAACCTTTTTCGCGGCAGTCTCGGCGGTGTATTTCCAGTTGTTCTTGGCGGTGGAATTGTTCCAAATAGCGGCGGAGCTGCCCTCGTTGGGCTTGCCGTGCGGCTCGTTCTTGATGTCGAGCGCTATGATTGTATCGTTGTCCTTGTAGCGATCGGCGAGCCACTCCAGCGCGTGATAATAATCGTCGACCGATACCTTGTCGGTGTACCAGAGATTGACGTTATGCCCCATTGCGTTGGTTTCGGCGCAGTGTATATCGGGCATTACCTTTACGCCGTTTTCCTCGGCGAGCTTAAGGAAATAATCGAAAATTTGCAGGCTGTTCATATCGTTAAGCTCGGTGTTGGAGGCGTTGTTATAGTTGGCTCTCGGATATTCGCCGCGCGACCATTGATTGAGCAGCTCTGCGGAGATCGGCACGCGTATCAGGTTGAACCCGTGATCTGCGATCCCCTTTACCGAGCTTCGCAGATTGCTGTTCCACAAGCCGTCGAACGTGTTCGTACCCGTGTTGTAGCCAAACCAGTTCACGCCCGTCAGCCAGACCTGCTTGCCGTTTTTGTCGAGTATCTTGTTGCCGTCGGTATGCAGCCAGTCGTCGCCCTGCTTTGCCTTGTCGGTGCGCTTCAACAGCTCCGCGACGTTGCCCGAGGGTGCGGGATCGGCGGGATTTTTGTCATTGTTCTGATTATTATTCTGATTATTGTTCCCGTTATTATTGCTCGGGGAGCTTGACTGCTTTCCATTGAAGCCGACGGTCGATGAGGGATTGAACGCGGTCGGGGAGCTGTAATTGAACCCGAAATTTACACTCCCGCCAACGGGGATATCGCCGTTATACTCAACATTGGTTACGGTAGTCTTTGTACCGTCAACGGCGAAATTGCCGTTCCATGAATTGGTTATCTTAAACCCGCTCGGCACGTCAAATGTCACAGTCCAACCTCCTATATTGGCTCCCGAATCATTGGTAATGGTAAGCTCGCATGTTCCGCATTTATTACCCGCTTCCTCCCACGTGCTTGCGGCGTTCCATGAGAACTTCACGCCGTTGTCGGCAGGCTTGGGAGAGCCGGAACTGCTTTGAGGCATCGAGCTGCTCGACGATGAGCCGGCGCTGCCTGAGGAGCTCTCCGTAACGGACGAGCTGCTTGAACTTGACGACGAACTGCTTTCGCTCGATGATGAACTGCTTTCGCCCGACGGCGAGCTGCCTTCGTTCGACGATGAACTGTTTTCATTCGACGACGAACTGCTTTCACTCGACGATGAACTGCTTGAGCTTGACAAGCTTGATGTCGAGCTGCTTGAAGATGACGAGCTTGAGGAAGTGTCGGATGACGAGCTGCTCTCAACGGTGTCCGACGAACTCCCGAAAGAATCCTCATAAGAGGTGACATTGCCCGCGCAGCCGGTGAAGCCCGTGCAGATGAGCATTGCCGACAAAATGAACGCTGCCGTTCTGGAAACTATCTTTTTCATATGTAACTCCTTGTCATATTGCCTATACTGACTATATTGTAGCATATCCGGCGAAAAATGTCAACGGTAAAGACAACGTTTGCCTTGGAAAAAGTTTACAGCGCTGCTGTATTTATATTGATCTTCCAATTAAACTTTTCCAAGATTTCCGGTGTTCTCCCCGCCGAAGGCGGGGAGAACACCGGAAATAAGTTTAAAATATGGCAATATTTAATTGGGGAAGCAATAACTGCACAAACAAACCGTCCGCATAATAACAATTATTGGATATTTCGGCTATTGAAAAAAGCTCTCCAAAGTCGTATAATGTTCAAAGGTTCATTAAAAAGGAGAGATAGTTTGTGGGGAAAACAGCTGTAAAGGACTTGACGTCGGGAAAACCTATGCGGCTCATTCTCGGGTTTATGCTGCCGCTGCTGCTCGGTATGCTGTTTCAGCAGCTTTACAATATGGTCGATACGATGGTCGTGGGGCGGTATCTGGGTGTGGAAGCTCTCGCGGGAGTAGGCTCTACGGGCTCGATAAACTTCCTTGTAATGGGATTTGTTATTGGTGTGTGCGCGGGGTTCGCGATACCCGTTGCGCAGAAGTTCGGCTCAAAGGACTTCGCCGCGCTGCGCAAATATGTCGGCAATACGTTATGGCTTGCGGCGGCGCTTGCCGCCGCGTTGACGACGGTGACCTGCCTGTTGTGCACGAACATTCTCACGCTGATGAAAACGCCCGCCGAGGTCTTTGACAAGGCGCACGACTACATCTTTGTAATATTTCTCGGCATACCCGTGACTTTCCTCTACAACACGCTCTCGGGCTTTATACGCTCGCTCGGAGATTCGAAAACGCCTGTTGTTTTCCTGGTGATCTCAAGTCTGCTGAACGTTGCGCTGGACATATTTATGATAGTGGTGCTGCAAATGGGCGTTTCGGGCGCGGGCTGGGCGACGGTCATCTCGCAGCTCGTTTCCGGGCTGCTCTGCCTTGTCTACATTGCCAAGCGCTTTGAGATACTCCGCCTCTCCAAGGACGACTTAACGCCGTCGCCGTACTATATCGGCAGGCTGTGCGCGGCGGGGCTGCCGATGGGCTTGCAGTACTCTATCACGGCGATAGGCGCGATACTTCTCCAGACCGCGGTCAATTCTCTCGGTCCGTCCTTTATGGCGGCGGTGACGACAGGCAACAAGGTGAGCCAGCTTATGTGCTGCCCGATAGACGCGATGGGAAGTACGATGGCGACCTACGGCGGTCAGAACGTCGGCGCGGGCAAGATCGACCGAATAAAACGCGGACTGTTCGACTGCTCGATGCTGGGCATCGGTTGGTCGGTGATCGCGTTCGGCATAGTCGCGCTGTTCGGCGGCAGTCTAGCTATGTTGTTCGTGGATAAGAACGACCCCGAGACAGCCGCGGCTATTCCCGAGATAATCCGCCTTGCCAAGCAGTTCCTGTTTATCAACTCGTCATTTTACATTCCGCTCGCGTTCGTCAATATCGTGCGGTTTCTCATTCAGGGAATGGGTTATCCGCAGATCGCCGTCTACGCGGGAATGTTCGAGCTTGTCGCAAGAGGCGCTGTAGGGCTGCTGTTCGTGCCCGCGTTCGGGTTCAACGCGGTGTGCTTTGCAAATCCTATGGCGTGGGTATTGGCGGACGCTTTCCTTTTTCCGACATATTTCGTCTGCTATACCAAGCTGAAAAGGAAAAACGCGCTTTCTCAAGCCATGTAGAACTGCACGAAATTCATCGAACATAGCAACCCTTTATTTCGTTTCATAGAAAAATTGCGGTATCGAGCGTTTTTTCGCTCGATACCGCAGTTTAATATGATTATTTTAATTAAACCAGCATATTCAGCAAATTTCCCATATTCTGCTGCATATCCACCAAACCGACGTTAAAGCGCTCGTCTGTTTGTTCCTGCGGCTTGTCTCGCGTGACTGTGGTAGTCTCGCCGCCCGTGACGTAGGTATCGCCGCACTCGGGACAAATGCCGTGCTTGATGATGACGTTCTGATACACGACCTCCTTGCCCTCGCGATCCGCCTTTGCCTGATTGCGGCTCACATGCTCATACTCGTGACCGCGCACGGCAGCCTCTGCGCCGCCTTTGCTCACCTTAGCCGCCGACTTGAACGATACGCCCGGGTCGTCCGACTCGTCCTGATACTTGCGGTTCTTGCAGGTCTCGCACTCGCCGTCGTCCTCGGACTTCATCTTGTCAAGGCGCTTTTGGAGGTTCTCTATGCGATCCTCGAGATTGCCTATCTTCTTGTCAAGCAAGTCCGATCTGCTCTGCTCGTTTTCCTTTTTGTACTTGTCGCGCTCCTGCTCAAGGCGGTCAATAGTATTCCTGATGTTATCCTCGAAGCTCACTTTCTTCCCCTCGGAAGAGACCGACGGAAAACCGACGCCGTGTCCGAAAGAATTCCCCGAAAAACCAACCGCTGCCATAAAATCACGACCTTTCCATATCTTTTACGGTCATTATAGCACATTTTTCACGAAATGTCAACCGTTTCCCGAATTTTCCTCGAAGATTATTCCCAACATTCTTTCGGGGTTATCGAGGAATTGTTTCGTTATCTGATAATGCTCGGTCTGCTTATAGCCGACCGGGCTTATGCCGTCCTCGGAGAACCGCAGTATCTCCGCGTTCGGGTACGCCATCAGTATCGGAGAATGAGTGGCGATGATAAACTGGGAGTTATTGGCGACCAAGTCCTTGATAAGTCCGAGCAAAGTAAGCTGCCGCACGGGAGAAAGCGCCGCTTCCGGCTCGTCGAGCAGATACAGCCCGTTTCCGCGGAAACGATCACGCACTGTCGCAATGAAGCTCTCACCGTGAGAACGCGTGTGCAGCGAGCCGCCGTAGCTCTCCGATATTGACGGAGCGCCGCACGGTATCTCGTCCAACTCGT
This sequence comes from uncultured Clostridia bacterium, assembly GCA_947177735.1. Classification (GTDB taxonomy): domain Bacteria; phylum Bacillota; class Clostridia; order Oscillospirales; family Ruminococcaceae; genus CAG-115. The sequence continues at coordinate 2,821 of CAMWVP010000104.1, read as the reverse complement.
CGATATAGCTTGCGGCGTTGTACAGGCTCTCCGCTCGCAAAAAGAACCCGTCGTGCGGACGTATCAAGCCGCGCGAGATCGTAAGGTTATCGTGCAGCGCGGAATGGGTCTCGCGCGTGGAAAAGCTGAAATTACGTGAGCCGCCCTCTGCGTTGAAGCCCGCCGCGACCGCTATCGCTTCAAGGAGCGTCGACTTCCCCGTTCCGTTCTCTCCGACAAAGAACGTCACCGCCGATCGAAGCTCCAGCTCGCCGTTTTCGGTCAGCCACTCAACCGCGGGGATATCGGATAGATAACCGCTTACCTCACCGTGAAACTTCACGCTTTCGATGTACTTTTGTTCCATAGCTTACCCCCTGCGCCGCGATATGATCGCGCCTGCTGCCGAGAACGCCGCGAAAACGGCAATATTCACGCAGACGATGCTCGCGCCGCACGGAGTGTCCGCGATATACGAGATGAACATTCCGACAACGAACGTTGTCACCGAAATGATCGCCGAGCAGACTGTCACCGACTTGAAGCTTTTGAACACCCTCATAGAGCAGAGAGCCGGGAAAATGATAAGGCTGGATATAAGCATACTGCCCATTAGCCGCATACCTATCACGATCGTGACCGCCGTCAGCAGCGCTATCAGCATATTGTAAAGGTTCGCGTTCGTGCCCGTTGCTTTGGCGAAGCTTTCGTCGAACGTTATCGCGAAAATTTTGGTGTAGAAGAACACGAACATCAGCAGTACCGCAAGCGCGAGTATCACGCTTGTGACAACGTCGCCGCTGCTTACGGATATTATGCTGCCGAAAAGGTAGCTGTTTATGTCGACGTTCATTCCGCTCGACATCGAAACCGCCATAACGCCGATAGCAAGGGCGCTCGTGGAGATAAGCGCTATCGCCGCGTCGCCCTTTATCTTGCCGTTCGAGGAGAGCCGCAGCAGCAGAAACGCCGCTAATATCACCACGGGGATTGCGACCGCCATAGGCGCTAAATTCATTACCGTTGCCACGGCAAGCGCTCCGAAGCCGACGTGCGACAGCCCGTCACCGATCATTGAGTAGCGCTTCAGCACAAGGCTCACGCCGAGCAGCGCCGCGCAGAGCGACACCAGAACGCCCACTATCAGCGCCCTGACAAGCACGGGCGCGGAGAACATCTCAACTATGATCTCACCCACGGACAGCACCGCCTTTCATAAACGCCGCGGCGTCGCTCTCGATGAACTCGTCGAGAGTGCCGAAAAACCAGTTATCCTCGGTCATACAGAGGACGTGGCTTGCGTATTTCAGCGCTGCCGTCATATCGTGAGTTACCATTATCACGGTAACACCGCTCTTATTTATGCGTGAGATAAGCTCATACAGCTCCGCCGTCACCATAGGGTCAAGTCCCGAAACAGGCTCGTCGAGCAGCAGCAGCTTTTTGGTAGCGCACAGAGCCCTCGCGAGGAGCACGCGCTGCTGCTGACCTCCCGAAAGCTCGCGGTAGCTGCGCTTTTTGAGCTCGGTGAGCCCCAGCCGTTCCATATTCTCGGCGGCGATCTTCCGCTCTCTCGGCGAATAGAACGGGCGAATACCGCGTGAGTTCAGGCAGCCCGAGATAACCACCTCTAAAACACTCGCGGGGAAATCGCGCTGTGCGTTGGTCTGCTGCGGCAGATAGCCTATCTCGCGTTGGAGCAAGCCGTCGCCGAATGTTATAGAGCCGTCGACGGGCTTTTTCAGCGACAGCAGCGCCTTGACGAGCGTGCTCTTTCCCGAACCGTTCTCCCCGACTATGCAGAGATAATCGCCCGGGTTGACTTCAAAGCTCATATCCTTGATGACTGTCATATTCTCGTATGACAGCGTTAATTCTTCGGTCTTTATAAGTGCCATTTTCCTTAGTCCAATCTGTACAGAAATCGCTCGTAGTTCTTAACGTAATAACGGATATTCGTCCGTCCCTTTTTGATTACCGTGTGACCCTCAGCCTCAAGCAGCTTTTTCTGCTCCTCAACGCCGCCGGGGTATTTCGGGTTTAATTCGCCGTTGGCTTTAAGCGTTCTCCAGTACGGGGTCTTGTCGTCCGAACGCTGAAAGCTCGCCCACGCCGCTATCGAGCAGAATATCCCCGCCGTTATCGGGTCGGTGAAATCCGCGTCGTTTTGCGCGGCGAAATATTCGCGGATATCGCCGACGGTTATCACCTTCCCCTCGGGAACGCGCCGCATTACCGCGTCATAGTCGAGCGGCGGAGCGAAATGCATTCGTCTGCCCCCGTACTTCTCGATACTCTTTTCGTCGGTTATCTCGACGATCTTCGGCATATCCTTGCCGTCCTTCAGCATTGCGTTGAAATCTTTTTTGTTTTCGTTTGCCATAATTCAACACCTCCGCGATCATTATAGCGCATTATAATCACAAATGCAATGAGACGGTTTTATTTTTTTATAAATTCCGCAAAGAAAAACAAAGGCAGCTCGTTATTTTTAGTTACGCCATCATAAGAAACAGGCTCGCAGACTTCTTTCAGCGTGAAACCATGTTTTGCGGCGGCGTTAAGGTAAAACGACAGCGGGCGGTGAAAATGCGCGGTTCCCCAGAATTCATTTGTCAGTCGATAGCTGCTTAAATAGTGATCTATTGCCTTTGCATAACGATAATCTTTTTCATCTTTCAACCATTTGCAGTCATAAAAACACGGATGAACTATCCCAAAATAAAAGACGCCACTGCTCTTGAGAACTCTTTCACACTCCGAAATGACGAAATCCGCGTTCTCGATATCCATAAGCACCTGATTTGAAAACACGATATCAAAGCACTCGTTGGTATATGGC
>CAMWVP010000103.1 GCA_947177735.1 uncultured Clostridia bacterium | reverse complement strand
GGATTAACAAATTTAACCATATTGGATTTGGGCAGCAATCAGATCAGCGATATAATGTCGTTATCCGGATTAACAAATTTAACCATATTGGATTTGGGCAGCAATCAGATCAGCGATATAACGCCGCTGTCCGGACTAACAAATTTAACCCGATTGACTTTGGACTACAATCAAATCAGCAATGTAACGCCTTTGACCGGGCTGATAAATTTGACCGAGTTGCATTTGCGAAATAATCGAATCAGCGATGTAACGCCTTTGACAAGGATAACAAATTTAAAGTCGTTGAGTTTGGGTGGCAATCGAATCAGCGATATAATACCGCTGTCCGGACTAACAAATTTAACCTTGTTAGGTTTGAACGATAATCGAATCAGCGATATAACGCCGTTGTCCGGACTAACAGATTTAACCACATTGTATTTGTTCGACAACCAAATTAACGATATAACGCCGCTTTCCGGACTAATAAATTTAACCGAGTTGAATTTGCGAAGTAATCAAATTAACGATATAACACCGCTGTCCGGACTAATATATTTAACCACATTGTATATGGGCAAAAATCAAATCAGCGATATAACACCTTTGGCAGGGCTGACAAATTTAACTTGGTTGTATTTGGATAATAATCAAATCGGCGATATTACACCTTTGATGGGGCTTACGAATTTAACCCATTTGTATTTGGGTGGCAATCAAATCAGTGATTCCGATATAGAGCGACTCAAAGCAAAACTGCCCAAGCTGTAACATAAGTTTTTAAAAAGGAACCGCTTATGACTGAGATAACCATACAGAAAAACGACGCGGGACAGCGTGCCGACCGCTTTCTCGCCAAGGCGTACCCGAATCTGAAAAGCTCTCTGGTGTGCAAGCTGATGCGGAAAAAGCGCATTAAGCTCAACGGCGCAAAGGTCGAGCCGAACGTTATCCTCAAAGAGGGCGACGTGTTCCGCTTTTACTTGAGCGACGAGCTGCTGTCAAAGAAGCCCGTTAAGGAAACGGCGGATTTTCAGAGTATTTCCGGGGAAATAAACATTATCTATGAGGACGAAAATATACTGCTGGTTGACAAGCCCGCGGGTCTGGTAGTCCATGAGGACAACGACAACACCGCCGATACGCTGATAAACCGCATTCTGAGCTATCTGTACGGCAAAGGCGAGTTCGACCCCGAGCGCGAAAACAGCTTCACGCCCGCGCTTGTTAACCGTATCGACCGCAACACGAGCGGAATAGTTATCGCCGCCAAGAACGCCGAGAGCCTGCGCGTGCTCAATCAAAAGGTTCGCGACCGCGAAATACAGAAGCTGTATCTGTGCGCCGTAAGAGGAGTTCCCGAGAAGCGATCGGCGACGCTCACGGCGTACCTGAAAAAGCTGCCCGAGGAGAATAAGGTGCTCATTTCGGACAAGCCGCGCCCCGACTATCTCACGATTAAGACGAAATACCGTGTGCTGGAGAGCAGGGAAGAGCTGTCGCTCGTCGAGGTCGACCTGCTCACGGGGCGTACTCACCAGATACGCGCTCATTTCGCGCATATCGGACACCCGCTGCTTGGCGACGGCAAGTACGGCGAGAACGCATTCAACAAGCGCTACGGAGCGAAATTCCAAGCGCTCTGCTCATATAAGCTGAAATTCGAGTTCACCACCGGCGCGGAATGTCTGGAGTACCTGAACGGACGCGAGTTCACCGTCGGCGATACGGACGGACTGTGGTTTATGAAACTGTTTTAAGCGACAAAATATTGTATTCCAAAAAAGCATACTGCCATATATAAAGTGGCATAACAGCCGCTATTTTGTTGAAGTTGCACAAAATCAACATCTGAAAATTTACATGCATTTATTGGGAAATTTGGCAAAATCACTTGATAAAATTGCTAAAATTTAGTATAATATTACTTGATAGGTAATATCACGCGATTTATCACTTGATATTTCGCGAAAAAATTATAACTTTCAGGAGGATGATTCCAATGGCAGTTAAAGTTGCAATCAATGGTTTCGGAAGAATAGGACGCCTTGCGTTCAGACAGATGTTCGGCGCTGACGGCTACGAGGTAGTAGCTATCAACGATCTGACAAAGCCCTCTATGTTGGCTAACCTTTTAAAGTATGATACCGCGCAGAAGGGCTACTGCGGCGTTATCGGCGAGAACCTTCACACGGTTACCGCTGACGATGAGGCTAACACCATCACCGTAGACGGCAAGACCCTCAAGATCTACGCAGAGAAGGACGCTGCTTCCTGCCCGTGGGGCGATCTCGGCGTTGACGTAGTTCTCGAGTGCACCGGCTTCTACTGCTCCAAGGATAAGAGCATGGCTCATATCAACGCAGGCGCTAAGAAGGTTGTTATCTCCGCTCCCGCGGGCAACGACCTCAAGACTATCGTATTCTCCGTAAACGAGAAGACCCTGACCAAGGACGATCAGATCATTTCCGCTGCTTCCTGCACGACTAACTGTCTGGCTCCCATGGCTAAGGCTCTTAATGATTACGCTCCCATCCAGAGCGGTATCATGAGCACTATCCACGCTTACACCGGCGATCAGATGATCCTCGACGGTCCCCACAGAAAGGGCGACCTCAGACGTGCAAGAGCGGGTGCCGCTAATATCGTTCCCAACTCCACCGGTGCTGCTAAGGCTATCGGTCTGGTTATCCCCGAGCTCAACGGCAAGCTGATCGGTTCCGCTCAGCGTGTTCCCGTTCCCACCGGTTCGACCACTATCCTTACCGCTGTTGTTAAGGGCGCTGACGTTACCAAGGACGGCATCAATGCCGCTATGAAGGCTGCTGCTTCCGAGAGCTTCGGCTACAACGAGGATCAGATCGTTTCCTCCGATGTTATCGGTATGAGATACGGTTCTCTGTTCGACGCTACTCAGACCATGGTTTCCAAGGTTGCGGACGATCTCTTCGAGGTTCAGGTAGTTTCTTGGTACGATAACGAGAACTCCTATACCTCTCAGATGGTAAGAACCATCAAGTACTTCGCAGAGCTTTAATCTGCTGAGCAAACACCCGCAGGCGCGGGACAAATGAAACAAATGCAAATGTGGTGTCGAGCGACCGCGCTTGACACCACATTTTTATAAGACCCAATTGCATTTTCGTCATATATGAACATTTTTCACCATTGACAAGCGGTTGATAATTTGATATAATTATAATGTAAGATTGTTTCTTTGAAATGAGGTCAAAATATGGAAGACGAAAATAAGTTTGAAGAACAAACACCCGTATCCGCTGTAGTAGAAGAGAATGCCGTTGCCGTTGCCGAAGCGCCGCAGGAGCAGCCCGTACTCACCGAGGAGGCTCGCGCTTACGAGGAGCAGGCTGCCGCCGCCGAAAGGACACAGGCCGAGCTTGAGGAGCAGGACAAAAAACTCCTCGCGGCACTGGACGAGGTACTCGAAAAACGCACCCGCGAAATGCGCGAGCAGCAAAAGCGTTCCCACAATAAGGCCGAGCAGATCGCCTCAAAGATCGTCAAAAAGGGCGTGGGATTCGTCTCGCTGGGGCTTATAATGGTTTTCCTCGGTATTGTGATGATATGCTGCCTGTTTTCGGCAGCGCCTGATTTTCTGCTGCCGCTTAAGCTGTCGCCTATATGCGTGATACTGATAGGCGTGGAGCTTCTGCTAAACCAGCTTATGACGCGCGGTCATTTCCGAGTGAATATCCCGAGCCTTGTAATTTCGACGCTGCTCGTGGTCGGATGCTGTTTTATGTGCGTGAAGTTCAACGACACATACAAGGAGGACAAGCAGGAGTACAACAACCGTACCATAGCCGCGGAGATATACGACCGCAGCTACAAGGAGCTGCGATATGTCGCCGATATCGCGTCGCTGACAGTTGAGGTCGACCTTAACCCCGACGGAACGGGACGCACAAAGGGTGTGGACGCGCTCTCTACCGATGATTACGTCGATATTACCGTTGAGTTCGCGGGAGCGTACAACTCACCGAAAGCGTTTGCTGCCGACTGCAAGAAGATAATGGACGGCTACCGCATAATGGGGCTTAGCGTGACGAATTTCCATTTCGGAAATTCGGGTCAATTCCACACGTTCAGTCTTGACGTCGAGGGCAGATACGCGCAGGATCAGTCCGAGAGCAAGCTCACCGAAAACGTGAATTACATTTATCTGGACGACGCCGATTATCTCGAAGATCTCGAGGACTACACCGAGGAGACAAAGGAAACTAAGGAGGAGGTCTGACCGCTCCGAGTACCGAAAGGAAAGAAATGCTGACAATTGAAAAAAAGACAATGCTTTACGACTGCATAATGAGACAATTTCCCGACCCGGGACTGTACCGTGCTTCAAGGATCGGAGAATGGCTCGTCACCAACGGTCATTCTCTCGATAAGCTCGGCTACGGCACGTTTCGGAAATTCGCGGAGGACTTTCCGGAAATGTTCTCTTTTCAGGACGATAACAATGATGAATTTATTGAAGTAAAGAGATGGCAAACAGGAGAAAAAAATATGATCGGAAATATTGACACAAGGCATCCCGCAGACGATTTTTTCGGCTCGGCAAACATTATTTTAAACGATGATATCATTGAAATGACGCAGCAGTCGCTGTACGCCCTCACGAAAATACTGGGCAACGGCTATACCGTCCAGCAGATGAAGCAGGAGATATACCATAAATTCGATGAGGCTAAAAACAGCAACAAGCTCGTATTCTTCGGGGAGCGTTACACGTTCCCGATAGACTACTGCCAGGACGGGCTGCTGGTAAACGGGATAATCACCAAGAACCTCTCGCCGCGCGGCAAGAGCTTGTATTTTGCGTTCGACAAAACTCAGATATACCGCACTCCCACCGCGGAACACCGCAGACCGCTCTCCGGGTTCGTTCCCGATGCGGAAAAGGAGTCGCTGTATAAGCTGCTGACGGATTATTTCCCCTGCGGCAAGCAGTATCATATGGCTGCGGTAAGCAAGTACCTGACCGACAACGGCGTTGACAAGACAAAATTCGGATTCTTTAAGATGAAAGATCTGCTTGCTACGCTTGACTATATCAAGATGGAGGACACCGTGCTCGGGGGAGTGCCGCAGGTAATGATCACCATTCTGCGGCATGATGAGTCCGCGCCGTCCGAGCACATACCCGAAAGTACTGACAGAAAGCATGAGGATACCGAAACGATCCCTGCGGGAAGGCTGACCGAATTCTGCAATTTACCTATAAAGCCTATGGGAATACTCGAGAAATATCTGCACGATAGGGGAATGAAGATCGACTTCTCGATAATCGTCAGAAACGTTTCCGAAGACTACGACAAGGCGCGCTCCGAGGGTGCCGTGCGGCTGCACGACACAAAGCTCATCTTCCCCGTGCGCTATCTCAAGGATGACGGATCGCGGGTAGAGCTCACCTTAAAGCCCAGCACCTACGAGGGGAAAAAGTGGTTCCTCTACTACGTTGACATCATCTCGCACGAGCGCAGCCACTACTCCGACCCGGGAAAGCAGCTTGAAAACTTCGCGTTCCTCGGGAGTTGGTCTAACTTCCTCGGAGAGCTCGCCGCAAAAGCCGTTGACGAGGAATGGGATTTCGCCAACGCGCCTATCAAAAACCACCAAATACTGATGCAGTACATCAAGTACACTTTCAGCCGCCTTATGCGCGAAAAGAAGGTGTGCATTTCGCAGGACAGGCAATTCGCGGCGTTCAACACGGGACTCGCCGACAATCACTTCGACGATATATACGCGTGCTTCCTACCCAATGACCCCGACAGCGGCACGGAGTGGAAGTTCATCGGCTTCTGCACAGCAGCCTCCGGCGGTCTCGGAAAGCAGCTCGTCAACTTCTTCAACCCGCTGCCGCTGCCGCCGACCTACTTCAAGCACAACGAGGATTTGTTCTACGATCACACTAAGCAGCTCCACACCGACTTTGAGCACATCATCATCGACAACATCAAGCGGCTTCCGCTCCAGTTTTTGTATGATCAATTCTTCGACAATGCGCAGGCAAGGGAGCTCGTAAGGAGCATACGCGCCTGCGGACGCGACCGCGACGAGCACGACAAACGAGATAATCTGTACGCGCAGCTCAAGAGCATCGTCAGCGAAAACAGCCGCCTGTTTATGCGCATACAGAACCGTCTCAAGGACGCGATAGAGCTCGCAAGAAAGCGCGTTCGTTGGAACTATAAGACCGCCGTGCCGTCGTATTTCCCGAAAAGAGACAGTATGTCGCTTATGCTGCCGCTCGCGTTACAGGACGAGAGCAGACCCGATGTCGCGCTGGTCGTTGAGCTGACACGCTCGGGCAGCTATCAGGGGCAGACTATTCTCACACTGCCGCAGGCATACATCGACGCGCGGCTGATGTGCCGTATCACAGGCGACTGGCTCACTCCGTCGCAGATACTTGGCGGCTCTAATGAACAGGACATCGCCGAGGACGACACGGAGGACGTTGAATGAAAACGGCAATTGAGCGCCTTGCCGATTTGAATTTTAAGGGCAGCCGTATAACCGACACGGCAAAGTGGGGAGAGCGTTCACTTGTGCTGAACGGCGAGTTTGCCGTCGGCAGCACTGCCGCGAGCGATATCAAGTATTTCACGATTTCCTTTAACGACGGCAATTTCGGGGATTTTGACGGCTACGCGGGCGCGGAAATTGATGGGCTGAATATCGTTAAAAAAGATGAATTATTCGACGTTAAATTGTCGTTGAATATAGGAGCTTTCGCGTTCGACTGCAAACGCGTCGACATAACACCGATGAAATATCGCGGAATGTCGCGGCGTAATATGTACGAAGCTTGGTTCAAGAATTTAGTGAGTGTTGCCTATATTGAAAACGAGAAGTATTTCGAGGACGAAGAAACTCACGAGCTTGACGGCTTCACGCTGAACATTAAAAATTATTCGCACCTTGAGGACAGCAGGGAATATGCGCGGCTGGCGGTCTGCGAGCTGACAGGGGAGGGACTGCAATATCAATACCGCTCGACCTCGTACAGCAATCCGCACACCTTTTTCGACATTATCCGTCACTCGAACGGACACCGCTATTTTCCATTCCACATCGACCTTTACGGGATAAGCTATCTCGACGTTGACAGCGGCGAGGTGTATCACTACATTCCCGAGGGTTACGAGCATGACGCGGATCGGGACTTCGGCGAATCATTCATAATCACCGATATCCACTACGACCCGCGTACAAACCTTATCGCCTACGGCGGCTGTTACTGGGCGGGACCGTCCGACGTTATGGTCGGCGATTTTTCGGAGCCGCTGAACTTCGAGCCGTATCTTGTAAGCACTACTCGCTTTATCGATCCGGAGCATGACGAGTGTTGGGATATCAATTTTTCGCGTTTTGAGGAGAAAGGGATAGTCGTGCATGACAAGTACAAAACGGAGTTTTTCATTGAGTTTGACAAGATAAGGCAGCGTATGAAAGAATAATAATGCACTTTTGGGAGGACGAATGATAATTGACGCGCATATGCATTTGCCAAGCGATGAACCCGATCTTGAAAGCAAAAAGCGGCTGCTGCTGTCAGATATAAAAGTCAACAGCGTAGATATCGGGATAGTTATTTCCGATTCGGAATCGGAAAGCACGATAGGTTCTATGGACGACTGCGCGGAGCTGTTTTCGGACTGCCCGAACGTTTATGCCGTTGCGGGGATAAGTCCGTATATAAAATTTGAGGAACAGTTCGAAAAGCTGAAAAAATATCTGACGCGAGGGTGCTTTGTCGGCATAAAATTGTATTGCGGTCACGAGCCGATTTATATTGACGACAGCGCTTTGAAGCCGGTTTTCGGGCTTGCCGCGGAGTTTAACGTTCCCGTGCTGTTCCATTCGGGCTGGGATAACGCTCAATATGCCGCGCCCGAAAGGGTAAAAGCCGCCGCTGTTGCAAATCCCGAGGTGCGGTTTGTCTGCTGCCACTGTTATTATCCAAATCTCGCGGAATGCTTTGAGGCGCTGAAAGGCTGTCCGAATGTGTACTTTGATCTGTCGTCCGTTGCCGACGATCCCGAAAAAAGTCCGTTGATCGCGGCGGTATTGGAGCGTTTTGTTCCCGAAATGCCGGAGCGATTTATTTTCGGATCGGACTACGGCTGCTGCGATCAGCGGCGGCATATTGATTTTATCGAAGCGCTGAATATCCCGACCGAATATCGACAAATGCTCTTTTCGCTGAACGCAGAGCAATTGTACAAGATATGATCCCGCTTTGATCTGTTTTAACGATCGAGTATCGATATTACAAAAAAGCGCCCGTGAGTTGTTCACGGGCGCTTTATTAACATTTGTTGTCCGAGCAATCACGGAAATTTCCGAGCTTTGCGAAAATGTAACCCGTGATCCCCGCGCTTATAACATTTGTCGAGAGAAAGCAAAGTACAATGTTGATAATGCACAACACCCGCCAAACCTTAACGCACTGTGGTTTTCTCGCGGAGATCAATCCGATGATCAGTGACGCAAACTGAAAAAAAACGTAAATCAGAGCGATAATCCTCAGAGAGTTGCAGATAAGCATTAATCTGTCATAGGGCTCGAAAAGGGTGTGTACATGGGCTCCGTGTCCCAGATATCCCACATGCCAACTGAGCGACGGAACACTCGGATTGGCATAGATCAATATCACGAACATTGCCCAGACAAACTCCACCAAACATGGGAGAATGTTCAGTGTGCCGAGGTAATTCAATAATCTTGCTTCATTATCGGAGCTTCTCATAACGTACCTCCCGGGTTAAACCTACCGTATCTCAAATCTCTCGGAAACATTGCATAATCCCGAAAACGCGCCGCATAAGATCATTTTTGTAACGCTGTTAAAATCGGGGAAATGATCACAGCTCCTTAACGATCTCGCCCATAAGTCCGGGAGTAGCGCTGATAGCGTTGGACTCGTCGGTATCAATATGCATAGCGTCGGCAAAGCTCTCGCTTACGCGTACCACAACGTCGCCGAGAACTGCGGTTCTGCCGTTGGTTTTGCACTTTACCCATACGGTATCCTTGTTCTTAACGCCCAACTTGTCTGCTGTCTCGGGGGTAAGGTGGATATGGCGCTTAGCTACGATAACGCCCTCCTTGATAGTTACCTCGCCTGCGGGGCCCTTCAGCGTGCAACCGGGAGTGCCCGCGATGTCGCCGCTCTCGCGGATAGCGATATCAACGCCGATAGACCGCGCGTCGGTGGCCGACAGCTCGACCTGATCCGCGCTGCGGCACGGACCGAGAATAGATACGTTGGCAAGCTCCTTCTTGGGTCCCACAACGGTAACTCTCTGCTCGCTCGCGTACTGTCCGGGCTGCGAAAGATCCTTTTTCTTGGTAAGCTCCGCGCCCTTTCCGAAAAGCACTTCGAGGGTCTCCTTGGTTACATGTACGTGTCTCGCCGATGTTTCGATAAGAATTTCAGCCATTTTAGTTTCCTCCAAAATTTATTTTAGGGCAAATTGCCCAATATTTACTATTCCATTATACAACTTTTTTTCGGAAAAATCAATAAAAACTATTGATTTTTTTTATTTTTTATGATATAATTTGAAAATGATAGTCAATATCAATTTTATAGAAGTTTTTTATGATTGAGGTGAATACACGGAAATGAAAATCTCAAAGGAAGATTTCGCACAAAAGCTGACGGAAATCTTTCCCGAAAAAGCTGCTGCTTTAAAGCAGCATTACGAGGAATACGGCGAACTTCTGGGGCACGTTTTTTTCTCCGATGAGATAAATGTTCCGCTGTTCGCTATGCTCATGGAAAGAGAATCCGGTGACGAGATATCAAAATACTGCGTATTTATTGAGGAAATGTGGCGGGACGGCGCGGACGACGTTGTGAATATCGTAAACGTTACAATAGTGGAAAGACTTTCAGACGATGAGACGGTATGGGAACATTTTGGGAAAAATATTTCGGACGATTTTATAACCTATATCAATGAGGATTGGCTTATTGCTAACAAGCTGATGATGTGCAGCATTAAAAGGCTTGAGTTTAACGGGAGACGGCGCGGAGGAGATTATGAGTGATAATTACAAAACCAAGCAGCGCGACGAGATAGTCGAGTTCTTCAACCAGCACCGCGGAAAGTGCTTCACCGCGAAAGAGATCATCAAGAGCGGCGAGATCACCTCGGGCGAGGCGACAGTATACAGAACGCTTTCCAAGCTTGCCACGCAGGGCGTATTGAAGCGGTTCACCGACGGTGACGCGTCCTGTTATCAGCTCAACGAATCGGAGCAGTGCGAGAAGCATTTCCACCTCAAGTGCGAAAAATGCGGCAGGCTTATCCATATGGACTGCGGATTTATGGCGGATATGAAGCGGCATATCGAGAGCAGTCACGACTTTGTCGTCGATATCGGCAAGACCGTTATCTACGGTCTGTGCGGCGAGTGCGCGGATAAAAATTTCGATAAGGAGACGGGCAATGCTTAAACGTTTGATCATACCCGTTCTGCTGGCAGTGGTTATGCTGCTTGGCGGCTGTTCGTTATCCTCCGAGAAGCCGTCCGACGGCAAGCTGCGTGTAGTAACTACGATATTCCCGGCATATGACTTCGCGCGGCAGGTATTCGGCAATACGGCGGACGTCACGCTGCTTTTAAAGCCCGGAACGGAGAGCCATTCCTACGACCCGTCCGCACGCGATATTGTCAAGATTGATAGCTGCGACCTGTTCATTTACAACGGCGGCGAATCGGACGCCTGGGTGGAGAATATTCTGAAATCCGCCGACGAGGTGAACGCTCTGCGAATGATGGACGCGGTAGAAGCACTCACCGAGGATCACGAGGGCATTGCCGAAACCGAACACGAGGAGCATGATAAAGATGAGGAGTATGACGAGCATATCTGGACTTCCCCCAAAAATGCCGCGCTGATAGTCGAGAGCATACGCCAAGCCGCTGTAACGCTCGCTCCCGAAAACAAGGCGCTTTACGAGAACGCGGCAGAGGAGTACATTGCAGAAATAAATGCGCTTGACATTAAGTTTAATGAGCTGTTGTCGGGGGAGGAGCGTTGTTTCATTTTCGGCGACAGATTTCCGTTGCTGTACTTTTTCCGCGAATCCGGACTGAACTACCGCGCGGCATTCCCGGGGTGCGGAAGCGAGACAGAGCCGTCCGCGCAGACGGTCGCGTTCCTGACCGAAAAGCTCACCGAGAGCGATACTGTTCCGACCGTGTTCTGTATCGAGCTGTCCAACCGCAAGCTCGCGGAAACTCTCGCAGACGAAAACGGACTGCCCGTCGCGGAATTCCACACCTGCCACAATATCACCGCGGACGATTTCTCGGCAGGGGAGAGTTATGTTTCGCTTATGGAGCGCAATTATCAGATGCTGCAAAGCGCGTTGACGAACGGAGGTTAATTATGGGACAATTGGCAAATCTGCCTAATATAGGAAAAGCAGTCGAGGAGCAGCTGAACTCGATCGGTATCGAGACCACAGAGCAGCTTGTACAAACGGGCGCGGAAAACGCTTGGCTGAAAATTCAGACGATAGACAGCAGCGCGTGTATTCACCGTCTGCTGGCTCTGGAGGGCGCTATACGCGGCATTAAGAAAACCGATATTCCCGCCGAGCGCAAGGCGGAGCTTAAAGAGTTTTATAATTCGCATAAGCTTGGAGGTTGAAATGGAAAACGTTATACAGCAATGGGACAATACAGCGGCAACATATGTCGAAGATCAGGAAAGGTCGGAGTTTGCCGAAAGCAACAAGGCTGTTATTGAAGTGCGTTTTCAACGGCTGAACGGCGAACGTGTGCTTGATCTCGGCTGCGGTTACGGTTGGTATACCGACTTTTTTGCGCGAATCGGTGCGAACGCGGTTGGTGTTGACGGCTCGGAAAAAATGATAGCGATTGCACGTGAAAGGTATCCAAACTTGGAATTTACCATCGCAGATATCGAAAAACCGCTGCCATATACCAACGAG
>CAMWVP010000102.1 GCA_947177735.1 uncultured Clostridia bacterium | reverse complement strand
TTAGGAATTTCTCTTATTCTTGCCAATCTGTATCCTCCATAAAATCGTAATCATCCACCGCGTATTCGTTGATAATGTCGCCGTTTACTTTGCCCTTTGCCGATATTTTTTGCTCCGCAAACTCCCGATTATTTCTCGCAATCAGATCGTCAAGATTGATCTTTCCACGAGTTCTTCGGACATTTCTGATCGCCTCTTTGCGATATTCCTCCATAACCTCGGGAGGAACATTTGCCAACTCCGACAGGATCATAATAATCATTTCGACCTCGACTGCGTATCGAAACAATCCCTTTGAGATTTTCGTAACGCCTGCTTCGCTGCCCTTGACGATCTCTCCGGCGAGCTCTTTTGCGATGATATTTTTCTGCCTACCAAGCTCCAAGTCGGAGACATATTGCTGAATTGCCGTAGCAATAAATTCAGAACGTGACCTTGAATGTTTAGCTGCGTATTTGTCGCATAGCTGCAATGTTTCCCTGTCCAAACTGATACCTATTTTCTCTGCCATTAAACCTCTCTTTCCTGCGGTATGACCTTTTTGTGTAACCGCATTTCTCATTGTTATCGCATTTGGTGCGCTTTTTCTTCTCAAAGTGACACCTATGCTTCATACCTTTGCTTTTCTTGACATCAAACTTCACCTCCTACAAATGGCTTTACAATGCGGTCGGCTTTGCCGTCCGCTGTGAATGCAGCACCGCTGCTTTAACCTGCATCGAAATCATACGTTCTGTTTTGATTAAATTGCTTTGAATTTTGTGTTGCTTAAACTCGCGCGGAAACGGCTCAAATTTTGCTCGGATTTGGTTCGTCGAGTAGTTACTCTATTTCGCGGCGAACCTCGCACAAACCGCCTGTCAATCCGCGGAAAACGCGGGAACGATGATACCTTGCTTTGCAAGATTTCTTCTCATCATTTCTGCCGCCATTGCGATAAGCGTTTCACCTTGCATTTGCTCAACAGGGACAGCAGGGACGGTATTTTCTTCACTTTGAAGTTCAATACCATCAACCTCAATCAAGCTGTCATCGGCGTTTGCGACACTTTCAGGGGCAACAGGGACGGAATTTTCCGTACACAAAATTTTACCGCCACTGCTGTCCCTGTCCACGTTGTAGTGAATAAAAATGCTGCGGATTCCGTTGCTCTTTGCCTTGCCGTATTCAATCCCAAGAGAACGAATTTCGTCATCGTGTTGGAGCAGATCACGATAGAGCCAGTTGCAGTTGAACTCCTGTTGCGGAAATTTTTCCTTCAGCATAGAACAGATTTCCGAGGCAGTTCCGTTCACAGAAATATTCTCAATCAAAAAATCATGGATCATGAAAGAGAAAATATCCGGCTTGCTCTCGGGTGCGTCATCAAGCAATATCCACTTGGCATTTTCTCTTTTCAGATTCAACTCAAGCGATGGAGCGCCTCTGCCGCTGATGTGGAGCTTGGCGTTCTCACCATTGCGAGTAAACACAAGCAGTCCGTCCGCGCAGCCTGCGATACCGTTCGTTCCCGAAATCAGATTGTTGGGATTAGAGTCATGTGCCTTACGGTTGTGATGAACAAGAACTATGGCGATCCCAAGCTGGTCGGCGATACTTTTCAGAACCGAAAGCTCCTGATAATCCGCACCGTACTTTGTGTCGATGTTGTTTCTGATTTTTTGAAGCGTATCGATAATCACCATCTTCAGATCGGGAAACATCTTTTTGCAGTCTCGCAGATCTTCTTCCAATCCGCTGCCAATAGAATTTGCGAGCAGAGTGAAGGTCAGATTTTCGCTCGGCTCATCGGTCAGCTCATACATTCGCGACTGCAAGCTGATGAAAGTATCCTCCAGTGCCATGTACACAACTTGCCCCCGCTCCGTTTTCCTGCCAAGGAACTTTTCGCCTTTTGCAACCGCAAGACACATATCCATCATCATCCAAGATTTACCGATCTTCGGGTCACCGGACAAAATGTGGATGCCGGGATAGATCATCCCGTCAACTATGAACCGCTGCTTTTTCATCGGCGTGTTCATAATTTCTACGCTACTGATGAATTCTAACTTTTTTCTTTCTGTCATTTGATTCCTCCTAATAAAAATTTTTTCCGAAAACAAAATCCCGCCGAAGAACGACGGGAAATCTTGTCCTCTATATACTAACGACATGAAGAAAGGCTTTTTATGCGTTGTTTGAAATATTTTTTTCGAATTCCTTTCCAAAAGCAGCTATTTTCTTTAGACGTCTTGACACAGCGCTTTGCGAAAGTCCAACCTCATTTGCAATTTCAGCCTGTGTATACTTTTTCACAAGCATATCGATAATTTTCTTGTCAGTTTCATCGAGAGTGTTAAGAAAATCTTCTGCGGTGATCTCTGCAATAATGATTTCTTCCATATCAACTGCGTTAGGGATTTCCGCATCGCTTCTTGAATCGGCATTCTTGGTCATTTCGTCAATCGATATCGTTTTAGCCGTCCGAGTATGATACCAAGACCTTTCAAAATCTCTCTTTGCATAGTTTAACGGATTTTTACGGTTAAAGTCCTCGGCAACGGGATTAGCAAGCGCAATCTCTATGAGGCTTTGCACGTCCATAGTGTTCATAAGCAGACCGACCATGCGCTTCAGCAAATCGTCGGAATGGAAAGACAGATTTATATTTTTAGCCTTATTGGCGATTTCATCTCCGAACTCTTTGCGAAGTTCTTCGATTGTTTCATCGTCCAAAAACGAATTATCCACATCATAGTCATCACTTATGGGATCATTAGCATTTGGGCTTTCGTCAAGTTTTGTTGGATTTCTCAAAATTTCAAGAAGCTCTTTTGCGTCGTTGTCCGCAAGTCCTGTTTTATCAATTTCTTCAATCAAATCCGTGAGAGGGGCGAACAATTGCGGCAGCACGAATGTTGTAAGAATATTATCCAAAACCTTTTCATCGCGCACGATTTTTATGATTGCGTTAGCGACTATTCTCGAAACGCGCAGCCGGAGCGCCTCGGGAATAAAATCCTCGGAGTAGCACGTCTGCGGGCGTTTCAGACCCATTTCTTTCGCGAGCTCCTGCCAGTCATCGTTAATAAAGTTTATGACTTTATTGTACAGCTCCGCTTCGCTATCGTTCATGTTTTCGGGGAGGGTGTCGGGCATTGTTGTGAAGTCGTTTTCGAGAAACTTCTCGCGGAGCGATTCGAGGGTTATGGGATTGTCTTTTGGTTCTGTCATTTTCTTCCCCTTTCATTATTTATGTTGTTTTATTTTACCACGTTGCGGGCGAGTTGTCAAGAGGGGGAATTTATTTTATACTTGCAAAATCCTTTTTTATATGGTATAATTGTGTCGAAACAACGCGAAGGGAGGTCGGGGAATGTCAAAGCTCTCCAAGAAGAAATTCTTAGAACGGCTGTACAAAGCCAACAAACAGCTGATGTACAAAACCGCGTATTCCTTGTTACATAATCCCGAGCAAGCCGAGGACGCGGTTCAAGAGGCTTTTCTACGGGTTATAAAAAATTTTTCAAAATTTTTTTCATTTTCATGCAATGAAAACACTTCGTATCTTGTTATAATAGTAAGGGGAATTTCATTGAATATGCTGAACGCCGGAAAGCGAACAACGGAGCTGCTAGATGAAATTCCCGCTGTCGATAATATTGAGGAAACGGTGCATAGCGACATCGCTTTTGAGCAAATCGTGCGCAACATTGACAAACTTACGCCCGCGCTAAAAGACATCGCTACTTTGCTTTGGGTCAAGAATTTCAGCGAGGGTGAGATCGCCGAGCTGCTTGATATGAACATAAACACCGTTCGCTCATCGGTGGCAAGAGCTCGTAAGCAACTCAAACAAATTATTGCGGAGGAATTCGATAATGACAAATGATGAAAAGATCGCTAAAGCGCTTGAACAGGCTTTATATGACGATATAGCGGAGTACGAAAAGCTCCCCGACCATAAATTCTCGCGGGGCTTTAACAGGAAAATGAAGCGGATGTTTCAAGAAGAAGTCGTTGCGGAAAGCCATTTGTCGGTCGTTCGCCGCAGGAGAAAACTGCCTGCCGCAGTTGCAGTTGTATGCTCGGTTGTTTTGCTTATGGGCGCGGCGGCAACGACCTATTATCTTTGGAACAATTTCCGTATGCAGGATCGCGGACTGTATACACTGCTGAATATAACGGATGTTGAAAATTGTCCGAAAACGCTTGAGGAGCACTATCGGCTTACGGCGGACTTGAGCGGGTTTACGGAGAATGTTATTGATGACGATGAACTTTCATATTTCGTTGAGTATGAGAATAAAGAGAAGAATATTAAAATCTCGTTCCAACAGGTAACAAAGCACGGTCTCACAACGATGCTTAATACAGAAGGCAAAGAACCGCCGGTTGAAGTGACCATAAACAGTTGTTATGGCATTTATTTTGAGTCAAAATATGAGAATTGCATCTTGATTTGGGACAGCGGTGATTACATAATTAACTTATCAGCACATGGTATTAGTAAAAATGACCTATTCGTGCTTGCAGAATTTGTGCAAAAGGTAGAATAATCAGTTTTTTGAATGTTGCTATGCAATGTTTTGTGATTTCGCCCTGTTATATAAACAGAGAGGACAAAAATGTCCTTTCCGAATAAAAATAAGGAGGTGAGGAGAGTGAAAAAACTTGTTTCTATAGCGATTGTGCTTGTTATGGCTTTGAGCTTCTGCACAACAGCGTTTGCTGTCAGTGCAAGTACATATGCAACAGGGGCAGACAAACGTGACAGTATATTGTCGATTTCTGGCTCAACAGCAACGTGTAAAAGCATTTACACCGCTAACGGCGATGATGCGGTCAAGGTCGTAATAACACAATCGCTGGAAAAGCAGGGCTTGTTCTGGTCGTGGAGCAAGGTCGCGGGCGAGTGGACTAAGACCTCGGACGGCAGCTCTATGGTGCTTACCAACACCGTAAGCAACTTGGAAAAGGGCAAGTACCGCGTAAAAAGCATGTTTACCGTGACAGACAAGAACGGCAAGGAAGAAACCATTCCGTTGTACAGCACGACGGAAAAGGTTGGGTAAAAGCGCCAAATATTCGCCTTGAAATTTGTGCGATTATACAAAATTATGAGAAAATTATTTCTTGTGACGTTTGTCGCACTACAATTAAAGGCGATGGTTTGGCGGGACGAAAAGTGGGGATAATTTCCCGCTGACAACAAGGAGGAATTTCATATGAAAAAGTTGTTTAAGAAAATGGCGGCTGTTTGTACTGCAGCCATTTTGATGGTAACTGTGCTTTGCACATACGCGTTTGCTGCCGGAACAGTAGACATAAGCCGTTCGGGTAGTGCGGGAAACTATACCGTCAAATATTCGTATTCATCTGTGGATAATGCGGGAGTTAGCGGTGGGGGATTTATTACAGGAAACTATACCACTTACAACATATCATTCTCTCCTGTATCGGGCACAAGTGCCAGTATTGTTATCCGCAATCATAGCACGGGAGCCAATGAGGTATCAATAGCCGTCCCTCAAGTTGTTTCAGGTGGAATGCCCGGATCGTTTTCAATTTCAGCATCTTTAAAGGCTAACACCAGATATGACATTATCTTCTCATCGGGGTCAAAATCTGTTACCGTAAACGGAAGTGTCACTATCCCCCACATTGATTCTTTAGTTTTTTAAACCTATATTTCGCAACTTCTTTGTTTTGTCCTGTCGGCAATTATTTGTCCAGCAGGACAAAACAATATGGATGGTTATATGAAAGTGCATATTTATCTCACATTAAAATACTGGAGCAAGCACAAAAAGAACCTCGCGGCTGTGATGTTCGCGGGCGTTTTGCTTACCGCGGTCGTGTTCGTGACGCTTATGTCAAACCGCGAACGGTGGGCGAGGATTTGTCACCGCTATTTTGATTACAATGGGCATTATGATTATATTATCGCGGGCTCGGACGATGAGATTTACTCCGAATTCACGGCGGGAAAAATCGGCTTTAATTACGGTTCGATTTATGTTTACGGGAAAATCGGAACGGAAAGTAAACAGTTTACTTATGGAACAATAGACGACGAAAAGGACGTAATGCATATCCCGCTTGACGAGGGGCGTATGCCCGCTACCGAGAACGAGATCGCCGTTTCCGTGAGGGTGCTTAACGCGTGGTTTTGGGTCGGGAAATGCGGCGATACCATTATGCTTGACGGCAAAGCTTACACCGTCGTCGGTATTATAGGTGATAGTTATGACAATCGGTTCGGGCTCGATGAGGAGCTGCGCCCATCCGGCTTGAGCGGCAACGGTCCCGTTACATCGCCGTACAGGCTGCCGTCTGTCTTTGTTGGAAAAACCGACAAAGAGCCTTTTTATAGGATAGATATGTTCAATAATTTCGGTGAGGAATATAACCACAATGTGCTTGTTGAAATCGAAAGCCGCGGTGGCTGGAGTGAGCACGGACACGATGATTGGATATACCTCCCCGACGGCGAAGACGACGCGGCTTTTTTCCTCATCATTGCATGGACAGGCTCTGTGGTGGCCGTGCTGTCGATTTATTCGATACTGAAAAACGTGTTCTCGGAGCGCCGCAGCAAAATCGAAACACTGAAGAAAATCGGTATGAGCAAGCGCTCTGTAGGTGTTTTGTACGCGGTCGAATGTATTTCGTTCACGTTGATACAAACAATCATAGGTCTGGTGATAGGTCTGGGCGCTTATGGTGGGATATTCGCGTTTAAAACCTCCGTGCTGCGCGAGAAACCGTACAGCGGATTTACCAATATAAGGCGCGCCGTTGATCAGTCCCCGAACCCATTTTTGTTCGCCTGCGTCATTTCGGTTTTTGTGATGGCAGCGGCGTATGTTATAAATGCGCTGACCTCGCGTTTAAATGAAAAAACTCCGAAAAACGGGAAAAAACCGCGTTCGCTTTTCCACTGCTTCGGGAGGATTTTCCGCCAAAGGGGCGTTTCCGTCGTGCAGACCATCGCTCTTGCGTTGATATGCTTCTCTGCCATTATGGGATATATGTATAATACGAACAACGGAAAAACGAGCTATGATTTCGTATATCACTCCGCCGTTACCTCGTATTACGCGGGCGGATTTAATATGGAAGAGGAGGGCTTTGCGGAATATTATTCCTGCGCTGCCCCAATGATAAACAGCGTCGGGCATATGGATAATGACGTATATCAGGCGTTTCCGATAGCTCCTGCGAATTATACGGCGGGCATTGATGACACTATCGCCGAGAAGCTTCCCGACTGCACGCTTGTAACGGGAAATCTCACGCAGACCTTTATCGCAAGCGACACCCCCAAGCCATATATCAACGAGATAGACCTGTCAAACGAGATCGTTCGGCAGGATCTTTTGCAGTTTTGCGGTGAGGAATATCAAGGCTTTTTTGAGGAAGGACAGCTCGGTTCAAGGTATATGTACCGTGCGGACACCAAGCTCACGCCAGCACGGACAATCGAAACACTTTTTGAAAACGTTGTCGACGGTGAAATCAACATTGACGCTATTAACCGCGGCGAGGAAATACTCGTGACATATAAAGGCAGAACGCCGCCGTTTAAGGCGGGCGAAACGGTTACTGTATATTCCGTGGGCGCTTCGGAAAACGGTTTTGGCATCGGCGAGATAAACTCTGCCGACGTGAAAATCGGTGCCTTGCTTCAAATCCCCCAAAGCGTCGGCGCGTTGGAAAGCCACGCGCTCCGAAACGAGCGGGAATACAACTTCCTCACTACGGCTAAAGGCGCTGAAACAATGGGTCTGCACAACGCACGTTATACCGAAATATACGCCTTTGAGGAAATAAACGGCGGCATAATACCACTATCGGCGGAGATGTCCCTGCAGAGTCTCGCAAAAATGAAATGGGAAACCGTCAAGGAAAAAATCATCAGCATCAGCGGAATGATAATGATTATTGTGCTAATGGTTCTAATAGGCTTTGCCGCATACTTCAACGGCATCGGAATGAAAATCCGCGAAAAATCGTTTGAGATTTCCGTATTGAGGGCGGTGGGAACGCCCGTATCGACTTTACGGAAGTGCTTGTTGCTCGGCAGTATCAAAATTCCCATTATTGCGGCGGTATTATCTTACGGTATGGTAAAATCGTTTCAGCTGATAATGGAAAAAACAGCGCGTTATATAAGGGATTTCAATACTAACGGAAGTATTATAATAATCGATGGTGCGATCGACTATGAAAACGACGCAGTAAACTTTTTCAAAGATCGATTATTTCTTAGCAACGGTATGTGGATGGTGAATGCCGAGCTCCCGACGCTTATCCTGTTTGTGGTGATCTGCGCTGTGACGTTTATCCTTACGGCTATGGCTCTGAAAAAATTCAGACGCGACATCGCTTTCGACCTAAATTCGGGGAGGACAAGACAATGATAAAAACCGAAAATCTAAGCAAGACCTACGGCAAGGGCGATGGCAGCGTTGCGGCGCTGAAAAATGCCGGCCTGACTATCGAGGACGGAGAGCTCGTTGCTATAATCGGCAAATCCGGAAGCGGCAAGACGACGCTGCTGAATCTGCTCGGCTGTCTTGATGCGCCTACGGACGGCAAGGCGTTTTACGGCGACGATGACGTGACCTCGCTTGATGACGGCAAGGCAGCTGATTTCAGACTGCGCCACATCGGGTTTGTGTTCCAGTTTTTTGATTTATTGCCCGAGCTTACGGCGGCGGAAAATATTTTGTTGCCCGCGCGGCTTGCGAAAAAATCCGCGGATAATTTCCAAGAAATTGTTGACAGCCTTGGGCTTTCTGAGCGCGTTAATCACTATCCCTCGCAGCTCTCGGGCGGTCAACAGCAGCGCGTTGCGATCGCAAGGGCGATGATTAACGACCCCGAGGTTCTCCTTTGCGACGAGCCGACGGGAAACCTCGACGAGAAGTCGGGGCGTGAGGTTATGGATTTGCTCCTCAAAATGAACCGCGAGCAGCACAAAACAATACTCATCGTCACGCACAACCCCGAAGTCGCCGCGCAATGCGGAAGAACAATTGAGATCTCCGACGGGATGATCTTTTAAATGAAGTTAAATCCACTGTAGTGGTAGGAGGAAAGTATGATTATTTATAAATTTGATTCGATATGTTGGAAGTGCAAAGAGCCCGTTACATATTACTCATATTTGATTTTTCGTGAATACGAAAATGATGTTGTTTTCCTTTGGATATGAGTTATGTCCGTTTAGTTTATTCCCAAATGCCTGCTCATAAAGACGATCCTTATTTTGATAGCAGCTCGGACGCTTTGAATTATCCGATAAAGGTTTTGGGTGATGATGACGAATTGGATGATAAGGTAATCCACAGCGGCAAATTCCCTAATATAAAAAAGGTTAAAACCGAGGGTGCCAGCAAAATTTACGCGGCAAATATTTGTCCGCATTGCAACCGTCTGCTTGGGAATTATCATCTGCGCGAAAAAATTACCGATTCCTTTTTGAAGCCCAATATTCCCATGGAGAAGGTTTGCGAAATATCTTGATATTTCTGCTGATGAAAGATTAAAATGGGTTGTTATTTCCGCTATGGGACGATATGGGATAAATTCACTGCCGTGACGTTACCCTCAGGTGCCAGTGTCCGTAAGGACGTGTGGGTTCAAATCCCACCACCCGCACCAAACCTATATTTGAGAAAAGCCCCGTAAGCTATATTGGTTTATGGGTCTTTTCATTTCTTGTTTTCATTTAAAATTCTATTTGTTTTGGAGGTAAATAGGATGAATACTACTGGAGATGATAATTTAATTTTTCACTACTGTAGCACTCAAAGTGCGTTATCTATTTTAAAAAACCAAGAATTATGGATGACAAACATACGCAATATGAACGATTCCAATGAAACTATTGGGGTATATACCTTGTTTTTTGACCTTATGAGGCAGCATGATGAAAATAACCTCTTGGGTGAAATGTACAATATTGCTGATATGCCAGGTACTATCCAGCTGGATGAAAATTGTCTTGGATCATATGCCGAACATGTTGTATGCTTCAGTAAGGATCCAGATTCAGTCAGTCAATGGATTTCATATGCAGATGATGGGCATGGGTTGGCAATAGGCTTTGATGAGGACAGGATTATCAACATCACATCCAACAATAAGGCGTTAAGCTATTTGGGAATTACATATGTTGATAAAGAGTCAGTAAAAAGTTCTATCCCGACAATATACAAGAATTTGATTGAACATCCGAATCAGGGTGCGTGGGAGATGATGTTTCAAGCGATGCAACAGATTAGGAGTATTTACCCTTTGGGTATTGCGTGTAAGACGTGGCACTATGCAAGTGAAAATGAAACTCGGTTAATATATAAATACAATTCAGATGATTCCATAGTGCTTCCCGACGGCTGGGAAATCAAAAAATGCCAAGCATATGCCAAGAGGAACATGATAAACACCTATATTCCTTTAAAGTTCCCAAAAGATATAATAAGAAAAATCGTGATTGGACCTAAATATCAAAAGAACTATTATGAAATGGAAATGGCGTTAGAAGTGTTGGGGTTTACAAATGTAATTATTGAAGAATCTACAAGCGGTTATCGATAAGAATGCTACGATTTAATGGAAAACCAATCTCTCTTTCAGGTTGAAAAAGATTTATGCCCGTGACCCCTCACGGGCATAAGTCTTTTTAGACACACGCCCCATTTCAGGGCACCCTGCCTCAAAACATCTCCTCAAACATCGGCTCCAGCACGATTATAGTGCTGTTGGTGAAGTCCACGTTCATCTCAAAAGTCACGTCCAGGGACTTGTCCTCGTTCTGGTGGACTGTCACACTGTTCACCAACATTCGGAGGTTCGCGTCAGATATACTACCCTCGGAAAGTATGTCATCAAGCAGCAATGAAGTGCTTGAAAGTACTTGTTGTCGCTGCTTACAGACCTTGTCGTATTCGCGGCAGTCGGAGATTTTCTTTTGCAACTCCGAGATTTCATTTTCGCGCTTTTCGATCATATTATCGTATAAATCCGCGCGGGATTTGTCCGTGACCTTGCCCATAATCAAGTCCTCAATCTGCTGTTTCAGCGCTAGGATTTTAGATTCAAACTGTTGGATTTGCAAGTCGTAGGCGAGCTTTTGCTTTATCCATTTCTTGACGATCTCATCATACTTTTCGCTTTCTGCGACAATCTTTTCTTTAAGATTTTGGACTTCTCCGAAAACCAGTTCGTCAAGCTGCGACTCTCGTATTCGATGCGGCGTGCAGTACTCTTTTCCGTAGCGATGGTTGCTGTTGCAAGTGTATTCTACGTATTCATTACCGCGCCAAGTCCGGATTTTTGCTATGAAGCAGGAACCGCACTCGGCGCATTTTATTAGCCCGGAGTAACGATGAATTTTTCTCCCATTACTCGCTCGGGGCTTAATTTCGGAGCGCTGCTTGAGCAAAAATTGCGCCTGTTCCCAGATGTTTTTCTCAATGATCGGCTCGCAGAAATTCTCGTGGCGGTACTGTTCTTTGGGAGCGATGAACGTTTTCGTTTTGTAGATTTTGCTTGTAACGGTCTTGTGATTTACCAAGGTTCCGATGTACATTTCGTTGCTTAATATGCGCTTTATTGAGGACTGCTCCCATAGATATTGCCGTGAGATCAGCGGTTTCCAATCGGCAAGCTTTCGCTTTTTGTAGTATTCGGGAGAGCGTATTCCACGCTCGTTTAGCGATTTTGCTATCGTGCACAAACCGTAACCTTCAACATAAAGTCTGAATATTTCCCGAACATATTCCGCGGTTTCGGTGTCGATTTCAACCTTTCCCGTGTTGCGGTCGAGGTAATATCCGAACGGAAGCGAGGGTACAAGTCCTGTATTTTTCTGCTTTTGCCGTATTCCCGAACGCACCTTCTTCGAAATATCTTTGGCGTAAAAGTCATTGAAAATCTGCTTGAAGCCTATCAACAAATCGTCATTCTCGTTGGTAGTATCAATACCCTCAGTTACCGAGATTACCTTGACTTTGTTCTCTCGTAGGTGGTCAATAAAGAGCGCGGTCTGCGTTCGATGTCTGCCTAATCGGGATAGATCTTTAACAAGTACAACATCAATCTTGCCCTCATCAACCGCGTTTTCAAGCTCTGCCAAACCCTTGCGGTTGAACGTCATGCCCGAAACATTGTCGTCGAAACTTTCTCCTACAACTTCATAGCCGTTCTGCTCAGCATAGTCAAGCAATATCTGCCGCTGATTCTGAAGACTGTTCATTTCTTCGTCCTCGTCACGAGACAGGCGGTAATATAACCATGCTTTCACTATAAAATTCCTCCTTTTGGTGTGTCGCAGCACCTGTGGCGGTGCTACGACACAGCATACCACAACAGATTTTATTTATCCAGCGGA